>CAZRGL010000061.1:5708-29838 GCA_964599485.1 uncultured Polyangiaceae bacterium | reverse complement strand
CAGTGGGTGCACCGGGCGAAATGATCGGCAACGAGCACATGTCGGGCACGGTCTATCTCTTTCGCGGAAATGCTTACGGCAAGCTCAGCCCTTGGGCGGCGCGGGATCAGAGTGGTCTTGGACTCAATGAGCACGGCGACTTCTACGGCGCCGCAGTGGCCATTGCCGACGTCAACGCAGATGGCACCCGCGACCTCATCGTCGGCGCGCCTGGTGAAGCATCGGGCTCGGGTCCGGAGGCTGGCTCAATCCTCTTGTTCAAAGGCAAGAAGGGCGGGCTACCCGAAGCGTGGCGAGGGATGAGCCAGTCAGGGTTCGACTTCAACGAGAAAGGTGACCGCTTCGGCTCCGTGCTAGGCATCGGACGGATGTATTGGAAGGGCGGTGCTGAAATCATCGTTGGGGCACCTGGCGAGAATCAGCGCGGCGTTTCGTACCTCATTCGGAGCAACGGCAATTATCCGAAGCTTCATCGCAAGATGAGAAGCTGGTAGCCCTCGACGGGCTGACCGGGTCTCGCACCAGCGGGGCCCGGTCGACGGCGTTTGGGACGGTCTTCAGGTCGCATCACTGCAGGCGAGTCGTTCCCGTAGCTGCTTGAGCGCCCTGTAGACCAACACGCGCACCGAGCCCTCGGTGCTGTCGAGCGCTGCGGCAATCTCCCGGTGGGAAAGACCGGCGTCGAGCCGAAGCAAGGCGGCCTCGCGTTGGGTTCTGGGCATGACAGCGAGCGCGGCGCGGACCCTGCGGGCGGCCGCTGCTGCTTGCAGCTCCTGCTCAGGCGTCGCGCTGAGCCCGGGGGCGGCTGCTCCTTGCTCACGCTTGGCACGGCGACGCTCCGCCCGCACCATGGTGTGTGCTTGGCGAGCCGCAATAGCGGCCAAGAACGTCTTGAAGCTAGCCTCATGCCGATAGCTGACTAGTCGTTGGTAGCTCAGCGTCAGGGTCTCTTGGACAGCGTCTTCGGCGATCGCTCGGTTGCCCGCGACCCGCAAAGCGACGCGCAACAACATCGGCAAATGACGCTCCACCAGACGTCGAAATGCAAGACCATCGCCACGTGAAGCAGCTTCGATGGTGCGGCGCTCGCTATCGCAGAGCGTGGTTCGATGGTCGAGCCCGGCTGCGGGCATGGCTGTGCAAATGGCTGTCATGGGCCGCCGATCTGTTGTTCTGTTCCAGTAGGGGAGACGGGTCCAAGCGCGCCATGTCGCAGCATCACTGGCGTTTTCTTCTGCGCCGCTGCCAAGCAACGGGCCAAGAGGATGTGCGCTGACCCGACACCTCGATGCCGCAACGCCGTGGTAGGCTGACGGCGATGAGTGCGGACTCGCTAGCTGCCACCTTCTGCGCGCACTACTCGGGCGCCGCGCCGAGTGATTGCGGCGCGCTCGAGACACTACTGACGGCCACCATCTCGAAGGCAACGAAGGCTTGGCCTACTGTCGCGCTACCGACGGACGAGTATGTCGCGTTCCTAGCCGCCCGGGCCGTGGAGTCAGATGACGTCTGCGCAACCTTGGAGAGCCTCAGCACCGCAGACTTGTACATCGCCTTCGGCTGTGTGAGCGGCAGCGACGCGGCCGTCGCCGCGCTGCAAGAAAAACACGGCGGCGCCATTGATGCCGCCTTGGTTCGCTCGGTCTCCCGCGTTGACGAGCGACAAGAGGTCAAACAGCGGGTGCTCGAATACTTGCTGCTGCCGCGCCCTGACCGCCCCGCCCCGCTCGCGCTCTATGCGGGCCAAGGACCGCTGCGATCGTTTCTGTACATCTCGGCGCTGCGCGAAGGGATCCGCGCCGACAAGAAGGGAAAACAGCGAGAGCATCAGCGCGACATCGACATGCTCGACGCAGCTTCGGGCGACGATGATCCAGAGCTGGCCATACTCAAGGAGCGCTGCCGTGCCCATTTCAAGAGCGCTTTTCGCGACGCCCTCGGTCGACTCGGCGCGCGCGAGCGAACGCTACTGCGCTGCCACTATCTGGACGGGCTGAGCACCCGCGAGATGGGTAAGATCTACTCGACGCACGGCACCACCGTCACACGCTGGCTGGCCGCGGCGCGCAGCAAGCTGCTCATGGACATGAGACAGCAAATGCGCCGAGAGCTCAACATGAGCCCCAGCGAGCTCAACAGCATGTACCGCGTGATCGCCAGCCAGTTCGAGCTCACCATCGGGAGCTTGCTCGAGACGAAGAGCGACGCCAGCGCCTGAGCCACAGCGGCTGACAGCAGGGCGGTTTACTTCAAGCCAATCGGCTCGACACGTATCGACGAGCCTCAAGCCTTCTTCTCAATCAGCAAGTACTTGGTCATGTCCTTGATCGGCTTGATAGTCCCTATGTTGGGGCCCTCATGACCGATGAAAAAGTCGATCTTCAGCGTGGCGTAGATCTGGAGCAAGGCCTCCGGCTCGACGGCGAGTGAGCCGAGCGCCTTCGAGGTCAACGGGATACACAGAAAGCAATCATTGCCGTCTTTCTTGACGAGCATGGTGCTACCAACCGTCTCGTCAACCGCGAACTTCTCGTCGGTCCAATAGTCACTCTCCCAGAATGTGCAGTGGACTTTGGCCTTCAACAAGGCGCGTTTGATCACGTCCTCGAAGGGCCCCTCGAGCAGTGCGAGCAAGTAGGCGTCCCCATTCAGCTCGGCCTTCTTGTTGCCGAGCCAACGGTAGCTGTGACCAGCCTTCTTGTTGGGCGCGATGCGGTTGCTGTAATGGACCGTCGGATACGACGCCCAACGCAGCTCGACGATCTTGATCAGCTGTTCTGGTTTGATCAGTCGCGGCGACGAAAAGAGATAGCTCGAGTCGTTCGAGGCCGTGCCTTTGGGACCCTTGGTGCGAACCGCCGCGTTGAGCATCTTGGGGAACTTGCGGAGCATCGCGCCGGTGTCGACCATGCCCGTGTGCATCTCCGTCTTGCCAACGGTGAAGCGCTCTTTGTGGTAGTTGCGGTGGAGCGATTGCTCCTCGTGTCCAGCCTCCCAGATCTCGTGGCTCAACACCTCGACCTCGATTGACTGGTTTTCGAGGCGCAAGGTCTCGATGCGGTACTTGAGGTGCTCGCCGTAAACGATGTCCTTGCGACCTTCGTCCAGCCATACCGCCCGCGCCTTGGGCTGGTGGATGAAAGCCGCTCGAGGAATGCGCGCGTAGGAGCCGTGGGTGTTGATGGCGTCAATCAGACCCTGCCGGTACTGGTGCACGGGCAGCTTGTAGAAGTCCTTGCTCTTGGCCTGGATGGCTATCAAGTAGCGCATCCCTTCGCTCTTGGTCCGATCGAAGACGCCCGCGTCCCACATCGAGCCAATGACCATCATCACCGTGCCGGTGACGTTCAGCCAAATCCCGACTGGCACCGCTCCGCAGCCGTCGAGGTAAAAACCAGTCAAGCAGATCGAAGCACCGATGGTCACCAGGGTGTTGGCGGCCACCCGCTCCCAATCGCCCTTACCGATCGCCTTGCCCAAGTCGTAGGAAGCAATGCCCAAACAAATGAGCGAGGCGAGCACCCCGAACACACGAGAGGCGCCGACCATGCGCGAAGTGGAGGTTGCATCCGTCGTCCCGGCGAGGCGGAATGCTTGCCTCCAAGTCGCCTCGCCGCGGATCCACTGGGGCATCTTGGGGAAGGTCGAAGCGACATCCGCGACAAAACCAAACAGCTGCCCCAACGCATCGACCGAGGCGCGGTAGAAGGCCTCGCTCAAGCCATTCTTCTCTGCTTCTTCGTGAGCCCCAGCACCCAGGCAAAAAAGGAATATCCCCGAAGCGAGGAGCCGGAAAGCGCCGGCGATTTCGGTGCCGCGCATGCCCTTCTTGGCGCTCTTGGCGCTGGCTTCTTGAAACTCCCGATTGACGGTGCGAATGGCGTCATCGACTTGAGCACGAGCGCCCGGAGAGAACTTGTGCAGATCCTGCTGCAGCTCATTGCCTAGGTCTTGAAAGAAAGCGTACAGATCGTCGATCTTGTCGGGCAAGGTCTGGTGGCTGGTGCTGAACATCTTGCGCATCGGTGTCGTCTGAAACCGTTGCGCGGCTTTGAACTCAGCCAAACAGTCGAGCTTCGAAAAAGTCCTTTTGGTGGTAGCGAACAGATCTTTGATCCCATCGGTACCGAGGATCCGGCTCATGATGACCGACGAGCCGTACCAGTTGCCACCCTTGAGCTTCTTCAGGGTGGCCGTGGTGGTCTTCAGCATGTGGTAGTAGGTGTAGCCAGCGTAAGCGTCCGTAGCGACGGTGAGCGACTTGTGCAACCAGCTCCAGGTGTTGCCGTCGAACCAATCGACGTAGTTGTCCCGGTCGCGCTTTTCGTCGAGCAGCAAAAACGGCGTGTTGGGATCGGTCACCACTTTGGGTTGCGGTTTCTTGCAGTCTGCTTCGCTGGGCTCGAACAAGCCGGGCTTGAGGAAGTTGCCGACGTCTTCCGAGATGGGCCCGTCGCGCAACAGGCGCAGCATCATCCCGATGACGAAGGTGGGGCCGAAGCTGCCTTCGTGCTTGCGCCAATGGTCAGTGTCCCATTTTTGATAGGTGCCGCTCTTGAGCCAAGAGAAAGCCTTCTTGGATGCCTTGAGCAGTTGGACGCGTTCGATGCAACCGTCACTGATGGTCTTGACTGAGCTGTTCTGCTGTTTGAGCGCTGCGCGGGCCGCGGCAATGGCTTTGGTCTGCGCCGGCTGGTGCGGTTTCTCGTTGAGCTCGAAGACCCGCAGCGCCTCTTTGATATACGCCTGCCCGCGTACGAATCCGGCAACCTTGTTGCGATAGAGCCGGCGACGATGATCGAGCTCAGCCACATCGTCGATGAGCTTGGGCAACAGCGCGTCGGCGCACGGCGAGAGCACCAGCGTCATGCCATTCTTTTCAATCGTAGCGACTTCCCCCAAGTGCAGATGCCAGTCCGCCACGTGGGCTCCAAACGACTTGCTGTCGCCGTTGAAGGGGTAGTAGTCGGCAGTCGCTGCCTTGTCGTCGGGATCGATGAGGATGTAGGCCAGCGGCGCGTCGAGCCAGAACTCGTAAGCATATCCGACATGCAGCGGCGCGCGGCGGGTGAGTTTTTTGCCGCGCGATTTCTCTTGGGCCGCGAGGTAACGCTTGAAGCTATGGGGATGCTTGTCGGTCCTCTTGGTGCCTTTGCGCTTGGTCGTGTCGGGATAGGCAATGCATGCGTACTTGGCCAGGGCCGTGAAGCGCTTCTGCCAACCCTTACCGCGCGCGCCGCGGACGCGACTCTGGAAGTTGCGGCGCTCGGATTCTACGTAGGACTTGATGACGTCGAGATCGCAGGCCAGTAGCCGACCCTGATCGAAGTAGCCGTAAAAAGTCTCGAGCTCGTTTTTCTTGTCGTCGTCCTCATCGTCGAAGGACTTGCAGACTTGCACGACGATCCCATCGAGGGGCTTGGCGTCATTGTCCAAGAAGCGCAGGTCGTGAGCGACCTCGGTCTTTCGCCCGGTCATCCTCCGCCCTCCAACAAGAGAGCAAGCTCGTCCTCGTCATCGATGTCGACGTCCTCGTCGCCAAGCTCGAGCAGACTGTCGTCCTCGGCCCAACCAGGAGGCAAGCCGGCCGTCACGGCCTTCTTGGCAGGCTTCGGTGGTGGAGCCACGAGCGGGATGGGTGTGTTTTCGAAGATGGTGTAGCCGCCTTCGGCTTGGCCATAGCGGTCCAACCCCATGTCCAGGAACAAGGTGTAGGTGCCGTCGGGTACGTGAGGAAAAGTGACTTCGACCTGTCCCTCTTGGATCTCCTTGGCGTGTTTCTCGTCGGTCAGGCGGATGCTCTTCTGCAACTTGGAATTGTCGACGTTCGTCAAGCGCAGCTCGTCATCCTGCACATCCTCGTCGTCAGGATCGCGGTGCACAACCACTTTGAAAGGCTGCAGTCGAACCCGGAGCTCGTGGTGTTTGGTGGTGTCGAGCTGGGCTTCTTGGTCAGGCTGAATGTCGACAGGCATCTAGGTCACCGCCCCCCAAGAGCGATGGCGCGCCGTGCGACCCCCTCATCTCCAAGGCTGAGCTCGAGCAAGGTGCTCGGCTGCTCATCCTCGAACAAGAAGCTGTCGACGTGGCGGAACAGAACGCTGGCTTGCCGGCGGGTACACAGCGGCAAGAAGTCGCGCATCACTCGCGGGTCGTAATAACGAAAGTAGAGCTTCTTGCCGGACTCGTTGCTGACGACCAAGAACGAGCGAAAGTGACGACGAACGGCTCGAAACGGCCGCGGGCTGCTGAGGTAGACGCCCCAGCTCTGCCCCCAGCCGAGACGCACCACATGAAACGAGACCTCGGTGTAGATATCCGAACCGATTATCGGCATGACGGGCCGCCAGGCTGTGTATGGGATCGGCACTGAGCGGGCGTCACGGAAAGGCGTCCAGAAGCCAGGCGCCATGCCGGGCGAAGAGAAGAACAGCCGCGGCGTTGTCTGTCGGTCGGGATTGGCGGCGCCATCGATGCGGTGCGGCGCGTAACCGGTGAGCCGTCCGATGACCGTGAGGGCAAAGCGGGTGTTACCCGTGTGGGTGATCTCCGAGCCATCCCAGCTCATCCAGGGATAGGCTCCGCGGTAGATGTCGTCAGGAGCGAACACCTCTCCCTCGGGACCGCGCAGGGGCTGCTTGGCAATGGGGAAACGTTCGTGGAATACGACCCCGTCGACCATGACGTCGCGGTCGTCGTAGTACATGCGGGCGATGTTCTTGGGCTCGCTCCAGCCTTCGATGGCGCCAGGCTTGGGGTTGTAGGAGTAAGTCAGCTGGGCGTTGAAGGTGACAGGTGTAGGCTCGGCGCCCTCGATATCGCCAACACTCGGCCCTTGCCAGACGATGAGCCGACCGTCGAAGGTGATTCCGGGCTCGATTCCCTCGAGATAACCTCCCGACAGGGTGCGCAGAGCTTTTCGCTCGTCTAGTAGCTTGGCGGAGTGGACGTCCGCTTGGGGCGTGCGCGGGTTGGAGATCACGATGCGGGCGCGATTTCCTTGCATGCCTAGGCTGTCGGCTACCCCGTCGTGCGCCATCCAAAGCTCATAGGTTTCGAAGGCACCTTTGGGATCAGCGATCCCGTCTGGGCCTGAGCGAAATGGATTGGGCGACACGCCCGGGGCAGGCACGGCGGCAAGGGACATCTGCCCGAGCTGCTCGACCAGCTCGTCGGGCGGATTCCACAGTGGCGTGCCGGGATACGATGCGGTCACTCCACGCACGAACTTGGGCGCGCCGCGCTCGTCGCGGGTCAATGCTTCGGGCCGTAACACCTTGACGACCCAAGTCGGCTTGCCGATGGGCTCGTGGTCTTCCTTGACGATCAACACACGACCGTCCCAGGTGTGCGTATGAGGCAGCTCGCCGAGGTACGCGCTGTCGACGTCGTTGAACAACTGCAGGGAAACGTCGACCGGCTTGACCGGGGCGGGCTGGTCAGCGAGCACGACCTGAGGGGCGCCGCTAACCTCGCTGGCGGCGGGATTGGGCTGGGGGGACTGCTGCTGATCGGAAGAGCATGCGAAAAGTCCGCTGCTCAACATCAACATCAACAGTGGCAGAGGCGCGGCAGACCCTCGTTTGACTACGGGATTGGCGTTTTTCATCACCATCTAGCAACGCAACGCCCGTGCCTGCGGTGCTGGCACCCAATTTCGACAACTTAGGTTGGTTTGGAGGGGGGGCCGGACCCTCACAGGTTGCCTGCCGCACCCTGCAACCGATGCAGCCTGGCTACGGCGAGGGGCCTGAGCGCGCAACTGTGGCTGTCGAGCTCATCTCGCCCCGATCTCCAGCGGGCGGGTCGAGCGCAGACAGCATCGCCCTGGCGGTCATGGCACAAAACTGAGCAAGGCCCGTACCACCGCCAAGGCCACAAGAACGACCGCAACCGCCTGTTATCTATTGGTCTGAGACAGCCAACACGCCTGACGCGGAGAGTCTGTGGCGAACGAACTGTTCGCAGGTTTGCTTGGGCAACCCGAATCGCTACACTGCTCGAACAGGACAGTCGGCCGCCAGCCGCACCCAAAGATGTCGGATTCATATCCATCGATGCTTCCCGATGGGACGCTCTTTCAAGATCGCTACAGCGTGGTGCGCTGCATCAAGGCCGGCGGCATGGGTGCGGTCTACGAGGTCGTCCACCTAGAAACGCAGCGCCACCGCGCTCTGAAAGTGATGTTGCCGCAGCTCGTAGCCAACGAGCAGATGCGGGCCCGCTTCAAGCAAGAGGCCACCGTGGCGGCTCAAGTCGAAAGCCAGCACATCGTCGAGGTCATCGATGCAGGCGTGGACGAATCGACCGGTGCTCCCTTCTTGGTCATGGAGTTGCTGCGCGGCAACGAGCTCGAGGAGCTGATCAAGGACAACGGCCCGATGACGCCGGAAGAGGTCATCGTGCTATTGCGACAAGCCGCGCTGGCCCTCGACAAGACCCATTCCGCCAACATCATCCATCGCGACCTCAAGCCTGAGAACCTGTTCATTTGCGAGCGGGATGACGGCACGCCCCATCTGAAGATCCTCGATTTCGGCATCTCCAAAGTGGTGGCCGAAAGCGCGCGGGGCAAGCAGGACACGGCCATGATCGGAACGCCGCTGTACATGGCGCCCGAGCAGATCCGGACTACGCACACGATTGGTCCTGCCGCTGATCTCTACTCGCTGGCCCAGGTCGCCTACACCATGCTGGTAGGCGAGGCCTATTTCGCCGACGAATCCGACGCGGTGGACAACCCCTTCCAGCTCATGATGAGCGTGGCCGAAGGCGTCGACGAGAGCGCCAGCGTTCGGGCGGAACGACGCCGTGAGATCACGCTCCCGCAAGCCTTCGACTCTTGGTTCGTGGTGGCCACGGCGCTCACACCAACCGAGCGATTCACGAGCGCCAGCGATTTCGTGTTTGCGCTCGCCGACGCCTTCGACATCACGCTGACGCAGTCGACCCCGCTGCGCAGCGGCCAGCGCTCGGGGCCAGTGAGGGACGACATCGCCAGCGCCCCGACCGGCCTGCAAGCGCCCACGCCACCCGAGGGCAGCGCGCCAATACCACCCACCAAGCGGGCAGAGCCGAAGGTAGCACCTGCCACGGAGGTGGCGCCTGTGCAGGCAGAAAGCCGCAAGCAAGTGGGCAGCACGACAGCTGCCTCGGTCGCTGATGCGCGCCCCGCCAGCACCCGCCGCCGCAAGAAGCCAACTTTGTTCATCGGTGTGGCTGCCGTGATCCTGGTCGCGATCGGCGTGAGCCTGGCGAGCGGCCTATCTGGCAAGAAAGCGGCGCCGATCCTCATGTCAGGGCTCGTGCCCACGAGCATGTTACAAGTTCTGCCGCCCAAGAGCTGCCCTGCTGAGATGGTGCTGATCCCCAAAGGCGAGCTGCAGATGGGCTCTGCGGGGGGTGAGGGCAAACCAGAAGAGCGGCCGCAGCACAAAGTCGCGCTCGATGCGTTCTGCATCGACAAGACCGAGGTAAGCGTTGGGGCCTACCGGAAGTGCGTCGAGGCAGGTCGCTGCCGGGCCGCCAAGTCGGTCTCCTGGAAAGGGATCAAGAAGGCCGACAAGCAGCGCTACGACGTGCTCTGCAACAGCGAGCTGAGCGACCGGGCCGACCACCCCATCAACTGCACCGATTGGGACCACGCCACCGCTTATTGCCGCTGGGCCGGTAAGCGATTGCCTAGCGAAGCCGAGTGGGAGTACGCCGCACGCGGATCCGATGAGCGCAAGTTCCCGTGGGGGCACGGGGAGCCTGATGCCGACCTCGTCAATGCCTGCGGACTCGAGTGTCGCGAACAGCTGGGCAAGGGCGCGGCTGGTTGGAAGATCCTCTACAAGACGCGCGACGAGTGGGCCACGACCGCACCGGTAGGCAGCTTGCCGGCCGGCGCAAGTCCCTTCGGCGTGCTCAACATGGCAGGCAACGTGCGCGAGTGGGTGCGTGATTGGTTTGTTCCCTACAAGAGCGCAGCGCGCACCAATCCAGAGGCGCCCCTCAAGCCCGACGACAACCCGCGCATCGTGATGCGGGGCGGCTCCTTCTTCAGCTACACTGCCGAGTTCGTCCGCTCCGCCCGCCGCTTCCCCAAGAAGCAAGAGCGCCGCACTGCCGACAGCGGCTTTCGCTGCGCGATGGCCAAAGCCAAGTAGCTCACCTCGTGGCCCGTCGAGAGCGGTCCTTTCCAAATTGGCGACACCCAAGTTGGCCGCATCAATCGATAATCATTCGACAAATGTGATCGCAAGTCGACGCAGCGGGCTCACAGCATCTGGAAGAAGTCGTTGCCCTTGTCGTCGACCAGGATGACCGCTGGGAAGTCTCTCACCTCGATTTCCCAGATGGCTTCCATGCCCAGCTCCGGGTAGTCGAGCACCTCGACGCTGGTGATGCTCCGCTTGGCGAGGATGGCCGCTGGACCGCCGATGCTGCCGAGGTAGAAGCCGCCGTGCTTCTTGCAAGCGTCGGTGACTTGCTGTGAGCGATTGCCCTTGGCGATCATCACCATCGAGCCGCCGGCTGCTTGGAATGGATCGACATACGGGTCCATCCGGCCAGCGGTGGTCGGCCCAAACGATCCCGACGGCGCCCCGTCTGGCTTCTTGGCCGGGCCGGCGTAATAGATGGGGTTTTCCTTGAGGTAGTCGGGCAAGCCCTCGCCACTATCGAGACGGGCTTTCAGCTTCGCGTGCGCGATGTCACGCCCCACGATCATCTTGCCGCTCAGCGACAGCCGCGTCTTGACGGGGTACTTGCTCAAGTCGGCGAGGATTTCCTTCATGGGCCGATTCAGATCGATCTGCACGGGCGGGTCAGCCGAAGCGTCGAGCTCGACACCTTCGAGCAGTCGGGCCGGGTTGTGCTCCATCTGCTCGAGCCAGATACCGTCGCGGTTGATCTTCGCTTTGATGTTGCGATCGGCAGAGCAGGACACGCCCATTCCCACCGGACAGGAGGCGCCATGGCGCGGCAAACGGACGACCTTGATGTCGTGGGCGAAGTGCTTGCCGCCGAACTGGGCGCCGAGGCCAAAGCCCTGGGCGGCCTCGAGCAGGGTCGCTTCGAGCTCCGTATCCCGAAAGGCGCGCCCGCCTTCGTTGCCACTGGTGGGCAGCTCGTCGAGGGCGCCTGCTGAGGCGAGCTTGACCGTTTTGAGACAGCTCTCCGCGCTGGTGCCACCGACCACGAAGGCCACGTGGTAGGGCGGACATGCAGCGGTGCCCAGCGTGCGCATCTTCTCGATCAAGAAGGCTGGCAAGCTGTCGGGATTCAGTAGCGCTTTGGTCTGCTGAAACAAGTAGGTCTTGTTGCCCGAGCCGCCACCCTTGGCCACGAAGAGAAACTTGTATTGCTCGCCCTCGGTAGCGTAGATGTCGATTTGTGCCGGCAAATTGCAGCCTGAGTTCTTCTCTTCGTACATGCTCAGCGGCACGACCTGCGAGTAGCGCAGATTCTCGTTGGCATAGGTATCGAAGATCCCCTGCGACAACGCCTCGGCGTCATTGCCGCCAGTAAAGACACGCTGGCCTTTCTTGGCCACGACGGTCGCCGTGCCGGTGTCCTGACAGAAGGGCAGCTGCCCCTCCGCCGAGACGACCGCGTTCTGCAACATGGTCAAGGCGACGAACTTGTCGTTCTTCGAAGCGCCCTCGTCGTGCAGGATCTTGCCAACTTGCTCTTGGTGCTTCGGCCGCAAGAAGAACGACACTTCGCGCATCGCTGTTCGAGCAAGAACGCTCAAGGCTGCCGGCTCGACGCGCAACACCTCAGCATCGCCGAAACGCTCGACGCTGACATGCTCCTTGGTCAGCAGGCGGTACTCAGTGGGATCGTCTGCCAACGGGAAAGGCTCTTGATAGCTGAAATCGACCATCGCTCGCTCCTTGCTCCAGATGTTGGTGTTGTAGTGGGCCCAAGGCGCAACCAGAAGCGCGAAATGGACGCTCCTGGCACCGAGCCGGACGCTCAAACCGAGTCTATCGTCGCCGCAGCGCTCACCGGGCTCGCGTCCAGCCATGCCAGCAATGCGCTGCCGAAAAGCTCAGCGGCAAGAACGGCTGCTTCGTAATTGCGTCGACCTGCAAACAGCAACCCTTGTGCTGCGCCTACATGACCTGTTTGCAGCGCTGCTGACAGCGCCAAGCAGGATATACTCGGCGCCAGCCATGACCAGCAGCCCTGACAAGCCGAAACAGACTTCAAGCGAACGGAAAGCCGCGATTCGAGCATGTGTGCTGCGGCGGCGTGAGCGCTTCATACTGGCGGCGGCAGTTGGCGGTATCGCGTCGGCTGCAGCGACATGTGGACGAAGCGGCTGATGGCGCAGCCTCACTGATCGTTCACACACAGAGCCGATGACCTCGAACTACTCGCAACAATCGATACCCGTCGTCCTGGCGTTGATGGCTGGACTGGCGGCGGGCCACGCTCAGGGCTGCGAGTGTGATTGCGAGCAGACCACGAAACCCCCCACCACGACCCAAACGACCGGTGGAGGCGGGCAAGGCGGCGCCGGAGGTCAGGGCGGCTCGGCTGGGGGCGTTGGTGGCCAGGGCGGCTCAGCTGGGAGCTCCACCGGAGGCGGCGGAGGAGGTCAGGGCGGCTCGGCTGGGAGCGGTGGCTTCGGAGGTCAGGGCGGCTCGGCTGGCGGAGGCGGCTGCGCCCAGCTCGGCAAGGACGCCTGCGTCGGCTGTTGTGTCTCCGCCTTTGAGACTCCGGCATTCACCGTGGCGAAGACCGCTAAGATGTGCGTCTGCTCACCAGTCGGCTGCCCGGACCCATGCGCCAAGCTCTGCGCCGCCGCTACGCCCACGCTCGATGACTACACCGAGGCCTGCCAGCTCTGCATGGCGGACGGGCTCACCTCCAACAAGGGCTGCTTTTCGATCATTTCGAGCAATTGCAGCAAGCAGCCCAACTGCGGAGCCTACTTGAGCTGCCTTCAAGGCTGCTGAGCCAACATGCACGACGCCTGGGCGCTCTGCCTGCTAGCGTTGAGCCGTGAAGGTCCAGCAGGTGCAGCGCAATCCATGGGTGCTCGGGGCGGCAATGCTGCCGCTTTTGGGCGTGCCGGCCGGTATCATTGGCGCCTTTTTCGTAGCGCCGCTCATCCTGGCATCTCTCTACGGCGCCATCTTGGGTGTAGCTCTATCGAGTCTGGCATGGCGCTGGAACCCGTGGCCGCGGTACGAGGAGGTCGAGGCTCGGATCGACGAGCAACAGGCCGTCATTGGTGACCAAGCCATCCCGAGGGAGGAGATCGGCGCCGCTTATGTGTATCCCGGCGAGGGAGGATCGCACATCGTGCTCGATCGCGGCTGGACGAGGCGCAATGTCGATCTGCGCTCCGATGCTCAGACCGCCCAAAAACTAGTAACCGAGCTCGGCCTGTCGGCATCACAGTCGGCGGCGACCTTTCGCACGATGTCGCCTGCGAACGCGAGCATGCTGCGACAGTTTGCTGTGAGCATCGTGGGCATGCTGGGCGTGGTGGGCCTCGTGTTCTTGGCGGTTGCCATCCACCAGGCGTTGTTGCCCGTGGCGGCATTAGCAGGCATGGCCGCAATGATGGGCGCGATGTTCTGGCCGGGGCGGGTGACTGTCGGCACGGACGGTGTGCACGTCCGCTGGTTATGGCAGAGCCGCTTCATCCCACATTCGGAAATCGCTTCGGCGAGCGCGGGTGTGGTTGGCTTTGGCAACTCGCGCCGTCGCACGCTGACGATCCAGCTCGAATCCAATGAAGAGGTTGTCGTCGCCGTAGGTTCGCCCCGCTGGGAGGCAGGTCGCACTGATGCCCTGAAGGCGCGTATCGATCAAGCGCGGGCCGCCTACCTGCGCGGCGACACCGGCGCAGATGTCGCCTCGCTCGCCCGCGAAGGGCGCGACCATCTCGAGTGGATCGCGGTGCTGCGCGCGGCGCTCGACAAAGGGCGCCATCGGGCGGCGGCCATCCTGCCCGAAAGGCTGTGGAGCGTGCTCGAGGATCCGTCGCGTGATCCCGTCGAGCGAGCGGCGTCCGCTGTCGTTCTCGGCCCCAAGCTCGGGCCCAAAGAGCGCATCAGGCTGGAAGAGACGGCGGCGGCGGTGGCCTCTCCGCGCTTGCGCATCGCCCTCGAATCGGTGTGCGAGGACTCCGAGGCCGAGGCCCTCGCCGAGGCCATGGCCGAGCTGGAAGCGGAGCAACTAGAGGTGACCAGCTCGGGCATAACCGCCTCCTGAGATGGCAAGGATCAGCCCTACTGATCGGTCCTTTTTTAGAAACCTGCGACGGCAAGGATCTGCAGGCGGTTGTTGTCGAGCTCGCGGGGCGCTTTTTCCATCGTGATGGTGTAGTTGGCGATGAGCGACAGCGGCAGATCGGCGTGATCGAGCTTCAACCCGGCGGTGTGATACTGCAGCTCGTAGGCGTCGAGAGCGTCGTCGCCGCCGGACGCCCACGGGTGGTAATAGGCGAAGCGGTAGGCCGGGGTGATGTGCAGATAAGGCACGCAGAAGGTGTAGCCAGCTTGGGCCGAGATGGCGCGCCGCGTGCGATCTTCGGATCCGACGGTGGGGAAGCTCGTCATCATCTGAACGAACTGCACCAACGCCTGGGCGCCCTTGAGCTGCACGGTGAGATCGGCGGCAACACCGTTGTCGCGTTCGTCGAACAGATCGGGCAGCTCGCCCTCACGCCGATCGTTGCGCACGTAGCCAGCGCCGAGTCGGATCCAGTCTTTGAACATCAGCTCCAAGCGGGCGATGAACGCTGGACGGCTGCTATCGGGCAGCAGCTTGTTGGCGCCGTTGCCGTTGGCCAACATCAGATAGGTCGAGAACCCAAAGGAGCCGAACATGATGGGCTTGGCCGGCGAGAGCATGACGCCCACCTGCCGATCGAGCGCGATGGGAGCCTCTTCGAAGCCGCGCCCGGGTAGCACGCCCTCCTGACCTAGCGCGCGCGATGCGAACAACAAACTGCGCCGGCTGACGATCTCCTCCGCAGCGAACGGTGCGCTGAACTGGCCTATTTGGACCCCGATGTAACGAAGCGGATCGTAGCGGAAGTAGGCATCTTTGAGACGCACATCGAGGGTGCCCTGCGGGGTGTTGATGCCCGCGGCGACGTCGGACGCGCCCTCGAGGGCGATGTGCGCACTGAGCTGCTCGTCGTAGCCAACACCGAGACCGAGCCGCACCGAGTCGAGAATGAAGCCATCGGTCGCGCCGATGAAGTCGTAGCGGTCGTCCTTCTGGACGCTCTCAAAGCCGATACGAATGAAACCGCTCGGTCGCAGCCACCAAGATCCCAGCTCGATCTTCAGCGGGTCTTCTTCCGGCGGCGCCTCGATCGCCGAGGCGGGCGCTGAGTCGGAAGGCGCACCCGCGGACGCGTCGGCTGGAGCAGCAGGCGGCGCAGATGGCTCGACCGTTGTCACAGCAGCAGACGGCGGCGCAGATGGCTCCGCAGCCGCCACGACCGCGGGCTCTGGCGGCTCGGCCGGCTCAGCAGCGGGCTGCGCATGGCTCGTTGCCGCTAGGGTCAACAGAGGGGTCAACAGGGTGATCGCAGCGATACCGGCAACCGTTTTCACGGAGGCGACGCTAGCTCGGCCGAGCTGCGCGGACAACGTGACAAAGCTGTGAAGAGGCCACCACCCCGCGCAGGACTGAATCACGGCCCGCCGATGAGCGACGGTTGCTGTACACTGGCGGCAACTGTGAAGCACGAAGCCTCGAATCACATCTTGCGCGTCGTCGTGCGCGCCACCCTCATCGGCTGGATCGCCCTGATGGCCATCGCCCCGTTCGGCTGCGAAGGTGATCACGCAGGCGCATCCGCCGAGATCATCACCGGGCGCGGCCAGCTCATCGGCGGCGACCGCGCAGCCGGCGAAATCGGCGACTATTTGCTGCAGAACGAGAAGGTCCGTTTCATCATCCACAAGGCAGGCCTCTCCCGCGGCTTCGGCGTCTACGGCGGAAGTCTCATCGACGCTGATCTGAGACGACCACACGAGCAGGCCGGCGCGGGCGACGGACACGGCTTCGACAACTTCTCCGAGATGTTCCCGGCGATGTTCTTACAGGCCGTGGCGGTCGACAAGGTCACCATTGTCAACGACGGCAGCGACGGTGGCGCTGCGCGCATCGAAGCTTCGGGAAGCGGCGGCGACTTCATGGAGATGCTCGGCATCTTCAACCGCATCGTCACGGGATCGCACGGCACCTTCTTGTTGCCGCAGAGCACGCCCCGGATCCACTACGCCACCATCTACGAGCTCGAGCCAGACAGCTCCTATCTAACCATCCGCTTTCGCGTCACCAATCTCACCGAGGACACCCTCACCTTCCCAGGACGCGACAAGGGCGTGCTCGAAGAAGCCGGCCTGCCCCTCGATGACTTCAAAGTGCCAATCGGCGATGTCGCCCTGTTCGGCGCGACGGCCCAAGCCTTCGCGCCCGGTGTCGGCTTCGATCTCCATTTCGGACTGCAGCGGGCCTACAAGAAAGGCACCCCGTGGCCGGGCTTTCCCGGGGTGGTCACCGATTTCATCGCCTCGCGGGGCCACAAGACCAGCTACGGCATCGCTGCCCGCTCCTCGTCGCGCAACTTCGTCGACGCCAATCGTAACCTGTATGGCGACGGCGACACGCCGATCAGCAACAGCTCCATCCTAATCCCCTTCACGGCTTCGAGCGCCCTCGGCGCCTTCTACGAGTACGCCCCCGACGAGCTGCCGCCGCAGGAATCCTTCGAGGTCGTCAAATACTTCATCGTCGGCTCGGGGGACGTCGGCTCGATTGCCGATGTCGTGCACGAGATCCGCGGTTTTCAGACGGGACGACTCGGCGGCAACGTGGTCGAGGGCGACACTGGAGCGCCTGCCGAGGGAGCCAGTGTGATCGTCTACCAGCGTCGCTCGAATGGCGAGCTGCGCATCTACTCGCAGTACGACGCCAAAGCCGGTGGCGCTTTTTCCGGCACCCTCCCGCCGGGCGCTTACAGTCTCAAGATCGTCGGCCATGGCCGCACGGCCAGCGAGCTGGTCGACTTTGACATCACGTCAGGCAAGACCACCGCACTGCGTGTCGAAACCCAGCGCCCCGCGCGCATCTTCGTCCACGCCCGAAATGCGAAGGGACAGCTCCTGCCTGCCAAGGCCACCGCCGTCGGCAGCTACGAGGAGGCCCACAGTGGACAGGAGCCGATGAGCTTCCTGTTCGACTTGGCCGCCGGAGAGTCGTTTCGCACCAGCGATCTCGTCGCCGACACCTCTGCACCAGAAACACGCCGCTACATCGAGAGCATCGCTTTCGCCAACCAGGGTGTGGCTGAGCTCGTCGTACGCCCTGGGACCTACGAGGTCGTGAGCAGCCGCGGCCCCGAGTACGATCTGGCGCGCAGCGTGGTCACCGTCCAAGCCGGCCGCAGTGAAACGGTCAACCACCAGCTCACGCGCGTCGTCGACACCAGCGGTTGGGTGGCTGTCGATCCCCACGTGCACAGCCGCGCCAGCACCGACTCGCCGATGACGATCGACGAGCGCGTCCGCTCGCTTGCCGCCGAAGGTGTCGAAACGCCCGTGGCCACCGATCACAACGTGATTACCGATTATGAGCCGTACGTAGCGCGCAACGATCTGACGCGCTGGCTCCGCCCCGTCATTGGCCTCGAGCTCACGACGCTCGAATCGGGACATTTCAATGGTTACCCCCTGAGCTACAACCCCGGTCTGTCGACCCACGGCTCATTCGAATGGGCGAAGCTTGCGCCCGACGACATCTTCAACCGCCTGCGCTCACTCGGCTCGCTGAGCCCGGCCGACACCATCGTGCAGGTCAACCATCCACGCGACCAGCTGCTCGGCTACTACGGACAGTACAACCGCCATGGGATCACCCATGATGAGGTCGAACCGGCCGAGCTCACCGATCAGTTCCTGCGGCCGCCGGGACCCGCGTTCAAGAATGCCTCGGGCGGAACCACCTTCTCTTTCGAGTACGACGCCGTCGAGCTCGTCAACGGCAAGCTCTTCTGGGAGATCCATCACTACCGCGTCCCTGAAGAGCTGCCCGACGGCGAGCTGCCCGACGAGATCCCGCCCGCTGGTTCGATCCTGCTCGAATCAGACGGCGACGTAGCCTTCCCGGGGGTGGTCGACGATTGGTTCAACTTGCTCAACCTCGGTTATCGCTTCGTCGGCGTTGGCAGCAGCGACAGCCACAACGCCTACGACGAAGTCGGCTACTTCCGCACGATGGTCTACGTTGGGGACGATCGGCCCGAGGCAGTCGGTGACGAGCAGCTGGTCGTAGGACTGCAATCACGACGCGTACTGGCAACGAACGGGCC
Organism: uncultured Polyangiaceae bacterium; assembly: GCA_964599485.1. GTDB lineage: Bacteria > Myxococcota_A > Polyangia > Polyangiales > Polyangiaceae > JAPYTK01. The sequence goes on along the minus strand of CAZRGL010000061.1, from coordinate 11,501 downwards.
GCTGCTCGACTTCTACGTCGACGATCCAAAAGCGGGCGTGATGGGTAGCACCATCAAGGTGACCGGCTCCACCGTCGAGGTGCACCTGTCGCTCACTTCTGCGCCGTGGATGGGCATCTCGCGGATCAACATCTACAACAACGGTGTGATTGCGGACTTCGTCGAGGTGGATCCGGCGCGGGATCTGGCCGCCAACCCACTGAAGGACACGGTCACGGTCGACGTCGACGAGGACAGCTGGATCGTGCTCGAAGCGATCGGCTACGACTCGATGTTCCCAGTGGTGCGCCCGGCCGAGATCCCGCCGCTGTTGTTACTAGACGCGGTGGGCAATCTATCCGGACCGCTGGGGCTCGCGCAGGACGACTTTGGCGCACTACGACCGGCCGAGACCTTCCGGGTCACGCCCTACGCCATCACCAATCCGGTCTGGGTCACGACCTCGTCCAGCGAATTCCGCGCGCCCGGGCTCGTTCCCATCGAAGAGCTCAACGACCCCAAGAACGATTCCAAGCTGATCTTCGGTTCGGGAGTAGCAGCCCAAAGAGCACGTCGGGTCAAGCGGCTGAGCCACCCAAGCGAGCGCCTCGACAAGCGTCGCAACAACGTTCCGCTATTTCATCCGCTACCCGGCAACCGCTTCGATGTGCGCCACGCCTTCAGTCGCAACGGCCTGCCACACGGCCACTGACAACCATTGCCGGCGGGCAACGAGCAAGACATGACGAAAAACACGAAATGCTGGGCAGCCCTGGCGCTCTTGCTGGCTTCGCTGTCGTCGGTGCTGGGCGGCTGCGAAACCAGTGAGCGAACAGCCCCAGCCACGAGCGTCCCCACGGCTGCCTCCGCATCGCCGTCGAGCGTCCCGAGCGCATCGGCCATCAAGAGCGCCAGCACCTCGAAGCGCCCGGCCTCGGCGTTCCCTCCACAGCGCACCGATGCACAAATCCAACAGCTCGCGAGCGATCTGTGCCGGCCAGGGCTGGCGTCCAACCGCGCCTTTTTGGTCGAGTTCTCGGCGCCATGGTGTCGTGACTGCAATCGCCTCAACAGGCTCAAGAAGCACTCGGAAATGCAGCGCGAGCTATCGCACTGGACGATCCTCCGGATCAACGTCGGTGAGTTCGATCAAAACGAGAAGCTGCTCGCCGCGTTCAAGATCAGCGCAATCGCAAACTGGGTCGCGCTGGCGCCCAAGGACTGTTCGGCGCCGTTAGCCAAATGGCCCAGGGTCGCGAGGCGAGTGGTGGAGCCAGCGACTGGGCCGCCGAGTGACGCGAATGTCCGCAAACTGTGGAGTTGGCTCAAGCACGCGCGCGCACAGTACGGCCCGTAGAAAGCGCGAATCTTGCGGTGCGCCCCTGGCATCCTTTTGCGAAGACGCGCTGAGCTGGTCGTTCTACCCTGGTAGGCCAAGATGTTGTTTCGCACCATGAAGACGGGCGAGCTCGCACGAATCGTCGACAGGATCCTCGAGGACTACGAGGTCATCGGACCGAAGAAGATCGACGTCGACAGCGATGGCAAGGCCATCCACCAGTTCCTACCAGTGACGAGCTTCAGCGAGGTCGATCTGTCCTACGAGGTGGCGGAGTTCTCGGCGAAAACCTACTTCTTGCCATATCGGGAGACCCTGAGCACCTACCGCTTCGAGGAAGACGACTGGTCGCAAGAGATCAACTACCGCTTGCAACCACGGGCGATCATCGGGCTGCACGCTTGCGACATCAACGCCTTGGTCAGGCTGGACAAAGTCTTCACCCGCGATCTGTTCCCGAGCCCCTATTACCAATCTCGGCGCAAGAACACCTTCATCATCGGCATTGACCACCAACCCTGCGAGGACGGTTTTTGCCATTCGTTGGGTACCGACACGGTGACGCACGGCTTCGACTTGTTCCTCCCGAGTGCTCGACTTCGGTATCGCCCAGCACATGGCCGCGGAACGCCCCATGGACCTCGAGCTGGAGGCCGACGACGAGGCAGGACAGGACGATGAGCGCGCCAGCTCGTTGATGGGGACGCCCGCGTACATGGCGCCAGAGCTGTGGTTCGGGCTCGAGCCCTCTGCCGCCGTCGACGTTTGGGCCATTGGCGTCATGCTCTTCGAGTTGATTGCCGGACGGCTCCCATTCGTAGACAGCGAAATGAGAGGATTGGTCCACGACATCTGCGGCCCGGAGCTGGCGCCACGGATCGATGCTCACACCAACGTCCCCCCCGCCCTCTCCGAGCTGGTGGCCACCTGCCTCGACAAAGACCCCAGCGAGCGCCCGAGCGTGTCGGAAGTGGCTGACACGCTCGTTGGCATGTTGGTAGCGCCGCGCCGAGATCTGCGCGAAAACGAGTGCCCTTTTCGGGGGCTGCTTTCTTTTCACGAGCGCCACGCCCATTTGTTCTTCGGTCGAGAACGCGACACCGATGCTTTTACCGAGCGAATGCGCTGGCAACCCGTGCTGCCCGTAGTGGGCCCTTCGGGCGCAGGAAAGAGCTCCTTCGTGATGGCTGGGGTGCTGCCGCGACTTCAAGAGCAGATGCGTTGGACGGTGCTGGAGATGCGCCCCGGCCCCAGGCCTTTCCGGACCCTCGCCGCCCGGCTGCTGCTTCCAACGGTCAGTTCCTCGTTCTACCCTCCTGCCAGCATTCCTCCTTCGATGCGCCCCCCTGGTGAGGACGACGCCGAAGCGCAGCGGCGTGACAAGGAGGAGGAGCTCGCAGAAGCCCTCGCCTCCTCGCCGGGCCGGCTTTCGTTGGAGCTACGGGCGCTCGCCGCGAGCAGCGGCAGCCACGTGCTGTTGTTCATCGATCAGACCGAAGAGCTGTGCACCCTCGTCGACGACGAAGAGACACGCGACCGCTTCTTGGCGGCAATCTGCTTGGCAGCCGATGACCCGCTCGACCCAGTTCGTGTCGTCTTCACGCTTCGCGACGACTTCATCGGCCGGTTGGCCACCGGCCCGGAGGCCCGCGAGGCGCTATCGCAGGTCACGGTGATCAAGACGTTGGGCGAGCGAGAGCTCGAAGAGGTGCTGGTCAAGCCGGCCCAGGCCGTGGGGCTCAGTTACGAGGATGATGAGCTGCCACGCGAGATGGTGCGCTCGGTCGTGGGCGAGCGGGCTTGCTTGCCTCTATTGCAGTTCGCAGCCCAACAGCTGTGGGACCGTCGCGACACCGGGCGTCGTCTGCTGACCCGTGCCGCCTACGAGCAGATGGGCGGCGTGGCGGGCGCGCTCGCCCAGCACGCAGATGGTCTTCTGGACAGCATGAGCCCGGTGGAGCTGAGCATCGCACGAGCCATCGTGCTGCGCCTGGTCACGCCAGAGCTGACCCGCCGACTCCTAGCCCGCGAACGGGCGCTCGACAGCCTCGGAGAAGGCGGTGGTGCCCTGCGCGATGCAGAGCAGGTGTTGAGCCGGCTGACCGACGGCCGCCTCATCACCCTGATTCGGGCACGCCGCGGCAGAGCTGACGCCACCCAGCTGGAGCTGGCCCACGAATCACTCATCCACACCTGGGCAACGCTGGCGCGGTGGCTCGACGAGAGCCGCGAGGAACGGCTGTTCGTCGACGAGCTGACGCAAGCGGCTGAGCTGTGGGACAAGCGAGATCGCCGAACGGACGAGCTGTGGCGAGGCGACGCGCTTGCGGAAGCCCGCCGCACGCGCATGAGGCTGGCCCTGAGCTTGCCAGTGCTAGCCGAGGACTTTCTGCAAGCCAGCATCGCAGCCGAGCAGCGTCACACGCAGCGCCGTCGCCGGGCGCGCCTCGCCATCAGCAGCGCTTCGGTGTTGGTGGCAGCGCTGGCGGTGACCATTGCGCTGTACGTCGCAGACAAGGAGCGCGTCGCCCGAGAGCAAGCCAACTACGCCGAGGAGCAACAACGTCAGGCACAAATCAAGCGTGCCGACGCATTGCAAGCGAGCGCCGGAGCCGACTTCGGACGGGGCCGACTGCTCGAAGCACGCGCCAAGCTGCGCGTGGCGCTCGAGCTCGATGACTCACCTGCATCGCGCGCATTGTGGTGGCAGCTGTCACCCGATCCGCTGCTCTGGAGTGTTTCGCTCGGCGCCGGAGTGACAGAGGCGCAGTACTCACCCGACGGCCGCAAAGTGGCCGCCAGCTGCGACGATGGCTCGGTCTACCTTTTCGATGCTGTCACAGCAGAGATGCGGGTTCTGCGTGGACACCGCGAGGAGATTCTAGGACTGGCGTTCTCGCCGGACGGCAAGCTGCTAGCCAGCTCCAGTTTCCGAGGCACCATCATCTTGTGGGACGTGCAGAGCGCATCGGAAAAGAAGAAGCTCGAGGGGCATGAGCAAGGCGTTCTCGATGTTCAGTTCCTCAAAGGGGGCGCGCAGCTCGTCTCTAGCAGCATCGATCGATCGGTTCGCATTTGGGACGTGGGCTCGGGCAAAATGCTGCGCAAGCTCGAGGGCCGAACGCCCATACCCTCGGTGTTCGGTGCACCCGACTCAGGAGTGCTGGCCTGGACCGAGATGAATGGCCAGCTCGTCGTCTGGGACTTGGTGAAAGACGCCCTGCTGCGACGCACTACCGCTCATCAGGGCCCAGCCTATCGCGTGGTGGTCAGTCCAGATAGCAGGACCATCGCCACCGGCGGAGCCGACGGTCTCGTCAAGCTCTGGAACCGGCACACGGGCCGCGAGCAGCGCGTCCTTCGCGGGCACAGCGATGCAGTCAGTGGGGTGACGTTCAGCGCCGACGGCAAACAACTCGCCACCGGCAGTTGGGATCGAACCATCCGCGTGTGGCAGCTCGAGTCGGGCGAGCTTTTGCGCACCTTCGGTCCTGTTGGCAGCACCGTGCCTCGAGTGAGCTTCAGCCCCGACGGCGACAAGCTCGCAAGCGCCAGCTACGACAACAGCTTGCGCATATGGTCGCTGCGCGCACCCCAAGTGGCCAAACGCCTCGTGGGACATGCCGCCGCCGCCAAGCGCGTTACCTTCAGCCCCGACGGCCGCAGCGTCGCGAGCGGCGGTGAGAACGGGCACATCTTCTTGTGGGACGCGGCTAGCGGTCAAGCGACGCTCCACATCCCCGGTCACGTCGGTCGCATCGAAGCAATCGCATTCAGCGCCGACGGACGAGCATTGCTCAGTGGCGGAGAGGATCGGGTCGCCCGCATCTGGAAGCTCCCCGCTGGCACCCGGCGGCTCGGGCTCTCTGGTCACGAATCGTTGATCACGACGGTTGCGTTCCAGCCAGGTGGCTCTTTGATCGCCACCAGCGGCAGCGACCAGTCGCTGCGCCTCTACGATCGCAACGCGGGCAACCTCGCCGGACGCACGACCGTGCCGTACTTCGTAGGCGACCTGGCATTCACACCAGCAGGCAAACGCTTGATGGTAGTAGGCCGAAGCTCCACGATTTCGTTCTTCGATGTCCCGTCGCTCGAGCCCAGTGGTCAGCTGAAGACGAGCTCCGATGTGCTCTTCGACATCGCTGTTTCCCGCGACGGCACGACGGCAGCGGTGACTGGAGGCCCAAGCCAAGTGCACATCGTCGATTTGTCGGCCAAGCCCATGAGCACGCGCGCGATAACGACGCCCGCTCGCAACTTCGGTGTTGCGTTTCACCCCGATGGCAAGCGCATTGCGACCGCAGGCAGCGACGGTCACGGGCGTGTTTGGGACATGGCAACCGGTAGCTGGGGAAGCGTTGCGCGACACCGCGAGGCCGTGCAAGGCGTAGCATTCTCGCCAGACGGATCATTGTTAGCGAGCGTGAGCGAGGACTGGACCGTTCGGCTGTGGCACACCGATACTGCGCGAC
>CAZRGL010000061.1:0-5698 GCA_964599485.1 uncultured Polyangiaceae bacterium | reverse complement strand
AGTGGCACGCGCCGGCACTGGTCGGAACGCCACCACATTTGCTCAGCCACAGCGGCTGGCGCGGTCTGGCCTCGGGGAACAAGAAGCCTCCCGGCGAGCTGGGAAGCGCGCTTCGCCAGGCCCTCGACAGCCATGCTCTCGTTGCGATGGAGTCAAGTGCGCTCGTTTGCTTGCTTCGATTCGATGGTCGCGTCGAACTGTGGCGACCCAAAGGAAGCCGACCCATAGTCGTTCGCCCGCTTGCCGCAGCGTGGATCGCTGCTCATCCCGACGGCTGCCTCGCCAGAAGTGGCGGAGCGTTACGATTGGTGCGCCCCAGCGGCGACGACAAGACTCTGGTGGCGCGTCATGTCACAGCTTTTGCCGCCCACGGCGACCAGGTTCTCGCTGTCGTCGACCGTGAGCTGCAGCGCCTCTCACGCGATGGCGCAATGCTAAGCCGGCATCCAATTGGCCCCGACGTCAGTATGATCGCCCAGCTGCCGGAGAGCGAGCGGGGGCGGCTCGTGATCGGCTACAATAACAGCAGCATCGAGGTCGTCGATTCAAACGCACCCAACACTGCGCCACTGACATTACGGCAGACCGCCAGCGGCGTTCCACTTCGCGCGTTGGCGGCTCCGGCTGGTACGGTCGTGGTCGGCTTCGCCAGCGGAGCGCTGGGCTTGTGGAGCATCCGGACTGGAGAGCGCCTTGCGTACACGAAGCTCCATGGCGCTCTGATTCACATGAAGTTGATCGAGAGCAAGCTCTACGCCGCCACGGATCTCGGCCAGTACATCGTTTGGGATCTGGGCGACTTGGTCCGCGACCGCTGTGAGCTGCTGCGCCGTGTCTGGAAAGCGGTGCCCGTCGTGTGGTCGGAAGGCCGCGTCAAAGCCGCCGCCCCGCCGAGCTCCCACCAGTGCCACAACGCGCCAACGCAGCCAGCACCAAACTGATCTCGCGCCAGCTACTGGTACGTCGAATCCGGTGTGCAAGTGAAAGCTTGGTGCAGATCTTGGTTTACAGGTGCTTGGTCACTCGGGTGACTGGGCGTTTTGTCACGTGTGCCATGGGCACACATTCTGGAATATCCCTTCCTAGCGAGTACAGCCTGCCGCGGCCATGACCTTGCAACGACCATCGATGCAGACGGCGCGAGCGAAGCAACCACGCGGCGGCGGGGCGCATTGGTGCGCTTGGCAATCGTGATCCTCCTCATCGCAGGCTTGGTCGTGCCGGCGCTCAGCGGCTTGATCGACGCTCCGCAGAATCGCCCTGAAGGGCGGCAAAGCCGGGCAGTCACCGCAGCAATGTCGCTTGGGCGGAACAACGCAATCAGCATCAGCCGTACAAGCGGACGCAACCGTCTTGCTAGTTTGCGTCTTGTCTGCAGTTTGAGTCGCGGCTGCAGTTTGGGGGGGAGACATCGACGTGGCGGTGGTCAAGGGCAGATCCGCCACCCTCCCCGGCCCTGGTTCCGGCTGAGGTGGCGGGCAAGCGAGCAAAACCACACACGCCGCGAGAGCAAACGCCGCCGGGGTCTTCTGATGAGGAGCCATCAGTTGATCGGCGGCGGTGAGATGACTTTCAGGTTCAGCCCGCCCGGGTAGTAGTAGCTGGTGTATGCGCCGTAGCCAGTGACCTGGATGCCGACTGGCGCGCTCGCATCGAGCACGTGGGCGCCGCCTTGACCCGGACCGAGTTGCACGCGCGTCACGCCGTAACCAGAGGTACCCACCGGCATGGCTTGCGCCGCGATGATGATGCCGTCGAGCGTTACCGTGGCGTTGACGGGCATGACGATATCGACATAGTTCACGTCGTAGTCGGTGGGCGCGAGGAAGACGTACTTGTCGCGGTATTGCTCGACCGCGGTCGGCAGGCTCTGCGCGGGGTCGCCCTTCTGCAGGCCGATCATGCCATTGGGATCGACGACGCTACCGCCCATCTCCAGCGACATCACGGCGAAGGCCTTGTCGGCCTGCACCTCGAAGTCCACGGTCACGACGCCGAGATCAACGACCTGACCCGCGTGAAGCGACGTCGGGGCGTTCGGCGGTGCGCCGCCCAGATACTCGAGCGTGGTGCCATCGAAGTTGCCGTACATGCGTACGACGTGACCGGGCACATCGCCGTTGGGCCCAGTAGGTCGGTTGACGATGTAGTGCTGTCCGAGGGTCTCGGCAGGGAACACAGTCTCTTCGACGTGGTCGCAAGCGGACGCTCCCTCGGGCACGTTGGTGCACGGCATACCGCTGATGATCTGGATCGGGTTGTTCGCGCTCACCAGACTGCCGCTCAGATCGGAGCCGGTTGCCGCTAGCAACATCATCACGTCGCCCCGATTGAGGTCGACCTTCGTCGAGCCTCCGGCCGGCGTGGCTTGCACACCGCCGCCGGCAACGATGGAGCCACTCGCCGACAGGCCGACGTTGACCGAGGTTCCATCATGGACGCCGGTGATGGCGAAGAACTGGGCGAACTGCGGAATGGACGACGCCGGCGCGTTGAAGATGCGGTAGTTGCTCGTCATCGCGGTGCTCGGTAGCAACAGCGAGGCGTCGTTGGAGTAGGAGAAGCACTCGATCAGGAACGCCGGACACACCGCCCAGTTCTTGTTCGGCGGACCACCCTGAGGCGCGTACTCGAGAGCGCTGAACTGATAGACCGTCACCGGGAAGGTCGTGGTCAGATGGTAGGCCCCGCCGATTGCTTTGACGCTCCCGCTGAGCGCTACAGTGCTGCCCTGCCCGTCGGCGTCCGGTCCCTTGAGCTCCTTGACCCATGGCAGGTACATGGTTGCCAGGGAGTTGGGCGCGATCTGTGCCGTGGCGATTTGGGTGTTGCCTCGGGTAACGGTTGCATCGACCGTGTTTTCCCCTGTGTTGGCAACGACGACGGCGAAGTCGAAGACCGACCAAACCGCGTTTGGGGTCACAGTGGGGTAGAAGTCGCAGCCGATGTACGTCTTGGCCTGCAGCGCTTCTTCGCAGGTCTTCGGATCACCACCCTCGAGCCCGCCACCGTCGGCGGGGCCCCCGTCAAAACCGATGCCGCCGCCCTGCCCCGAAGTGGAGGTGCTGTTTGGATCATCGTCGAGCCGGCTGTCTTTGGTCGCCGAGCAGGCGATGCTCAGCGCAGCAATACCAACGAGGAGTAAGTAAGGGAGACGGGACATTGAGAATATCTATCATCTTTCTTGGTGCGTGGCCCTACGCAACGGGCCCCAGAAGGTAGAAGCACGTCGATCTGGGTCAACGAGCGTGACTCCAATCTGCTTGCCCCTGGCTCAAGCACAGAGGCCGAGTGCATGCTTCAGGCGGCGGGCTGTCCATGGTCTGTCGGCAGCGAAGTGCGTTCCGGAACAGTAACCCCCACACGGTTGCGGGGCAGCCCAGATTGGTGCTGCTCCCCCGGCCTCGTCGCCCCAGTTTGGTGCGACCGCTGCACCAAGCTGGATCACCCAACGCGTTTGCGCACCAGCACTCCGATACTTACACCCAGGCATGATCCTCGCACCATTGGGGTTCATGAGCACCGAAGCGACAACACAACAGCTCGTGGGCTGGCGTGCGGGCAAGCCACACGAAGATCCGGAGAAGATGAAGCGCTGGGGGTTCGTCACCGCTAAGCCCTCGGAGCACCTCATTCACGTTCGACGTGGACGCATCACCGCCCGCTCAGGCCAAGGCGCGTCCTGTTTCAAGTGGCCTTGGGATTCGGTGGCCATCGTCCCCACTTCGCTGCAGCGCCTCTGCTTCAGAGCAGATCAAGTCACCGCGGAGAAGGTTGGTGTCGAAGTCGTCGGCCTCGCCGTTTATCGAATCGCCGAGCCCCGCTTGGCCTACCGCGTGTTGAACTTCAGCTACCCCGAGCGCGCGCAGGAGAAGCTCGAGAGCACGCTCACAGCGATGTTCATCGGTGCCACCCGGCGGCTCGTCGCCACGCTCGGCGTCGAAGACTGCTTGCGCAAACGAAAAGCCGCCCTCGCCCAAGAGCTGTTGCGTGAGATCTCTCCGATTGTCGCAGGCGAGGGACACCCGGATTACGCGACGACTCGTGGTTGGGGAGTCGTCATCGACACCATCGAGATCCAAGAGGTTCGCGTGCTGTCCGCCTCTGTCTTTGCCGCAATGCAAGCGCCATTTCGCGCACAAGTCGACCAACGCGCACGTGAGGCCAGAGCCCTGGCGGAGCAAGCCATCGCCGAGCGCGACGCCAGCTGCCACCGCAATGCCGAGCTCGCACGAATGCAAGCCGAAGCCGAGCTTGCTCTCGAGCGGGCCGCCGCGCAGCGCAAAGCAACAGAGCAGCAAGCCGCGGCCGCCCGCCTGCAGCTCGACGAGGAGCGCGCCACCGATCAGCGCAAGGCCGAGCACGCGGCCGCCATCGAGACACTACGCCATACCATTGCCCGTGACCAAGCGGAGGCCGAAGGAAGACAGCGCATGCGCGATGCGGAGCTGCGGGCGCTCGAGGCCACAGCCGAGCGGGACAGCCTCCCCGCGCGGCAAGAGCTGGCCCAGCAACGAGCCCAGCTCGATCGCTTGCTTGCCTCGCTCGAAGCAGAGCTGAAACGTGGGCGCGCCGAGCTCGTCCGTGACGAAGGACTTCTGCTCAGCGAGGTCGCCATGCGCAACGCCGACATCCATCGCATCCGAAGCGAAGCGGACGCGAAGACCGAGCTCGCGCGCCAACTGCCCGAGCTAGCGCGTGTGATTGGCGAGGGCGTCGGCGAGGTGAGAATCACGCAGCTCGGTACAGATGCCAATCCACTTGCTCACGTTGCTGCGGCCATAACCACCCTACTCGATATCGCGCAACAGGCTCGCAGACACACCAAAGTGGACGAGAACTGAAATCGTCAGCTGCCCGCCTCACACCATTGGGAGGCGGAATCCAAGTCTGCACCCGGCGCGCCCGAATAAGCCGCCCAGCCTCGCTTGGAGTCAGGCCCATGTGCAGAGTGCCGCCAGGTATGGGGCGGTCGATTGGCAACGCGAACAGATTGCACCGAGGCGATTCGTACCGGCGAATACGTCAGCCCGGTTGACCGCTGCTGCCCGGCGGCGGCTTGACGATTTTTCGCCGCGGCAAGCACATGAAGAGCTTCTTCTGGGGATGATAGCCGCAGCGCTTGTTCCTCTTCTTGCAGTCGTAGGTCTTGACCGTACCGAAGCTGCAGTACTTCAAGGTGTGGCCTTCGCACTTGCCCTTCTTGCCGTACTTCTCGCACGGGCAGATGAACTTGCACTTTGACTTGACCTTGTTCACACAGCCCGTGTCCCACTTCTTGCTGCAGCAGTACTTGTCCGCCGCGCAAATCTTGGCCGTGCAGCTGTCACAAGAGGCCTTGAGCGGTCCGCCCTTGGTGCACTTGTCGTGATTGCAGCTCGCCGGTGGGTACTTCGGCTTCGGCGGTGGCAAACCCGGGCAGGTCACACCACATTCCGATTTGACCTTCTTCAGACAGGTAACGTCCCAGCTGCTCTTGCAACAGTATTTGTCCTTTGCGCAAACCTTGGTCACGCAGGGGTCGCAGCCCGAGACGAGCGCCTTGCCCTTGGTGCACTTATCGTGTGTGCACGCCGCCGCCGCCCCACCCGGACCACAGCTGAGCTTGCAAACGTTCTTGGCCTTGTTGACGCTACCGGTATCCCAGCGGCTCTTGCAGCAGTTATCGTCGGCGGCGCACACCTTGGTCACACAGGGG
>CAZRGL010000060.1:0-29880 GCA_964599485.1 uncultured Polyangiaceae bacterium | reverse complement strand
CAGGGTCACTCCCCTAGCAGGGTCACTCCCTGTCGTCGTCGGACGTGGCCCTTCTTGAAACGAGTTTGCGCTCTAGTTGACATGATGACGGAGCCTCATCTTGAAAAGCACGCTCGGTCCGGATTCGCCGCGTTGCTCCTATTTGCGCTGGTGATGGCGCCGGCTTGCTCGTCGAGGATCGACTGCGAGCACTTCCGCAACGACCCTCCCACCTCGGCGGTCAGCATCACGTTGCGAAACGATCGGAGCACACCGATTTTCATCAATCCGTTCGGCCTGTGTGGCGATGCCCTCGAGGTGAGCAAGCAGACGGGCGACCCGCTCGAGCTCGTCTACGGCGGCTGCTACCTGTGCGAAGACTATGAAGATCTGATCAACCCGGTATGCTTTGACGGCTGGACCTGCCCGCCACTGGTGCGCATCGAGCCCGGCGGCCGTTACAGCTGGCAATGGCAGCCGGTCCACTTCGTGCGCGAGCAGATGCCCGCTCGCTGCCACGCCGGCGACGTCGATCCCTTCTCTTGCGCGCGCCGAGCCGCGGTCGCACCAGGCGACTACCAGGTCGTCGCTTTCGCTGCCGCCGCGCTGAGCCACTGCCAGGCGGAGAACGCTTGTGCGTGCGAAGCCAACGAGGACGGGTGGTGCAACGTGTCGAGCATCGCGAGCATCGGGCCGCCCGGACTGGAGGCGGTCGCAACGCTCAGCCTCCCCGCAAGCGAGTCGCTCGAGCTCGTGTTCAACGATGGTTGAGCCTGTCAGCGCCGTGCTCGCGAGCGAGGCCTTACACGAGCCAGGGCGCCGGGCGTCCCAGGCTTGAGCCCATCCGGTCGTTTCTTACGCTTTCCCTCTTGTCATGCTCGAACGTACGCTGCTCTTGATTCTCTCTTTTGCCGCCGTCGCTTGCGGCGACACGGTGCTGCCCGAACCCTCGAGCAGCTTCCCTGGTGGCAGTGGTGGTGCAGGCGGCATCACCACTGGTGAGGGTAGTCTTGGCGGGGCGAGCCCGTCGCAATGCAGCTGGACCAAGGGTGGCTCCGGAGACGGGTGCGGGGTCACCTTCACCTGTCCCGACGGTGAGTTCATCTTCTTCTGCCTCATCAACCCAATGCCGCACTGCATCTGCAATCCAGGGGGCGAGAGAGATTACGCTACGTACGCGAGCATCGACTATTGCACTGACCAGAAGACCTCAGCGGCGGTGCTCAACCCGGTTTGCGGTTGGAACGTCGACTGAGGCCATCCGTGCTCTTGGAGGCCAAACCCACCTGAGACGACGAACTGGGCCTTCAGAGAGCGGGCGACATACAACAACCGAGTGCGAATCCATGTCCTCGCTGTGTTGGCCATCATGTCGTTGCTCACCACGGCTGCTCACGGCGGAAAGAACAGCCGTACTGCGCGGCCGCCTGCCACGCTGCGCAACGTGGCGAGCAAGTCGAAGCTGCGCGGCTTCACGGTTAGCAAGACGCCATGGTCGCAAGCCTCGCCGAGAGGATGCACCCGCTACGACCCCAAGTGGCGATCGCCGGTGTGCCCGCTGATTCGACGTTCGTGGTCTGCAACCGTGTCGCCCAAGCGCGGCAAGCGGCGGGCGATGCTCGATCTGTGGGTGCTCGAGTTTCGCTCCCAGAAAGCGCGGCGCCGTGGCGAGCGCGCGATAGAGCGCGCCGAGTCCTACGAGGTGGGCACCTTCGGCAAGGTCCGTACGGCGATGTTCCCGTGCGGACGATTCGTGGTCGGTGTTGTTGCCGAATACAGCCACGGACGCGCCTTCCGCGAGCTCACCAAGCGCGTCACCGCGAGTCTTCCGAAGCACTGCCGACCGCGTCGAAAGAAGCGCTAACATCTACCATTGACGGTAACTCTAGCTTCAACAGGTCGACGGAAGCGGCGTGACCAACGGCACCGCATACGACCATCTCAACGGCTCTCAGATTCGCCAACGCAGGAAGACCGCTAACTCGGCGACATCGGTCGTTTCTCGTTCTGGGATTCTGGGACGACGACCCCATCGTTGCCATTGCCACCACGAAGATCGAGCGGGTGGCCAAGTGGCCGCGTGACAAGTGGCCGCGTGACAAGTGGCCGCGTGACGAGTGGCCGCGTGACGAGTAGCCGTGTGATAGGGTGCGCGGATGGGGAACTGGGTGAGCAAGATCGGCGGTTGGGCATTGGTGCTGGCCGTGCTCGCATCGACTGCGGACGCGTCTGCTGATGTGCCGGCGCCACCAGGCACGAAGTTCGTCAAGTATGGCTTCTGGATTGAGAACCTGCGGGAGTTCAAGGACTTCGTCGTCTTTGCCTATCCGTGGGATCCATGGAGGGGCTCCTCACCCCACATGCATGTGCTCTTGTCGGACGAGCAGGGGATGCGCATCGGGCGTCACGACGCCCGGCCGCGCTTCTACGCAATGAAACGTGTCGCCTATGAGGAGTGGCGCAAACACAACGTTCTTCCGAAGCAGACCGATGCGCCTGCGCTAGAACGCTTGGTCAAAAGCCCACAGGTCATCGCCTGTGACCATTCGCCGAAGCCTCGATACTGGGTAAGTAGCCGCGGACATCGCAGACCAAAACATCTACGGTGAGAAGCGGACGAGTCCAGCCTCAGCGCGACGCGCCAAGGCGCCGACCGCCCCATCGCCCACGCGAAGGGGCGAGGACCGACTTGCTCGATGGTGCTCCACTTGCCGAAGCGGCAAGCCGATGGGACGCCATTGTCGCTAAGGGGTTCCGCTTTGACTTGCTGTCAATTTGCTGTCAAATTGCTGTCATGGCTACGTTGACCATACGAAACCTGCCGAATGAGGTGGCTGAGGCATTACGGCGGCTCGCCGCCAAGAACGGGCGGTCGATGGAGGAGCAGGTTCGTCGACTGCTCGCTGAACAAGTCCAGGACAGGCTCTCCGCACTCGAACAGATCGAAGCGGCCGTTGACCGGCAATCGCGTCCTACCACAGCAGCGGAGATCGACTCTGCAATCGATGAGGGCCGCCGGTGAGGGTCGTCGTAGATACCAACGTCATCGCCTACTTTCTGCTCAAGACAGAACCGTACTACGAAGAGGCTCGCGATCTTTGGCACGCGCTGGAGGAACCCCTGGCGCCTTCATTGTGGGCGGCGGAGCTCGCGAACGCCGTCTGGGGCGTGACACGTGCTGGCGTGCTGGAACCAGCAGAGGCTCTTCAGCGCCTGCACCTCGCGGCACGGCTTGGAATCGAAGATGTCGACATTCAGCAACTGTGGGCTGGTGCGCTGAGTCGCGCCTTGGCGGCGAGTCATCCGGTGTACGACACGCTGTTCGTGGAATTGGCGGAACGAGAATCGTTGCCTCTTGCCACGTTCGACCAGAGGCTTCTTCAGCTCTTCCCGAAGGTCGCAAAGAGACCCCAAGACCTCATTTCTGGATAGGGCCTGGCTCAAAGAACAACAGCTGCCTATCCTGCCCTCGCTCAACGCGAAAGCCCCCCTACATGGCAAGCTAGGGCGGACCGCACGAGTAGCCGCACACAGGGATCACCAACCATGGCTCCATATCGTCAAGAGCGACGGCGCTCCCACATTCATCCCTTTGTCGAGGAAGACCGAGGGATCGTCGAGGGAGTCCTCCGAAGTAAGTGGAAGTCTGTCGTATTGATGGGTGTCTCGGCACTCGGGCTCACCGTGCTCGCCGTATGGCTCCTAGCTGTGGCCAAGGCGTATCTTCTGGGCGCCATGGCTGCATTCATCCCGCCGGCAATGTACTTCGTAGCCATTCGGAGCGCCCGAGCCATTCCCGCATTGCGGCGCGATTTGCGGGAAGGCGAAAAGGAGCGCTTCGTGGCCACTATCGAGGCCCTGAGTATTAGCGGCGGCAGCACCGATTACGACACTTACACGTCGGCCCACGGCGACGTCACCATCGAAGGCGAGGAATATCGAATAGACTCGGTTGCCGCCAGCCGCTATGAGGAGGGCGATTTCGTGCTGATTGAGCGCGCGGTCCACAGTCGCGCGTTGCTGTGGATGGAGCCCACCAGCGGGGAGGACGAGGCCATCGGCTCGAGCTCCCGCCGGCTACTGTCCACGGCGGACGACTAGCCGAGCTGGCTGATTCGCGGTCCGCGGCTCTTATACGGCAGCCTGGTGATGTCGATCAGTAGATGCCGCCGCCATTGTCGGTGGCCCAGTTGTTGACGATCGAGCTGAGTATCCCTCCACCAGAGTCGGTGGCCCAGTTGTTGACGAAGCTGTCTATCCCCCCGCCAGAGTCGGAGGTCCAATTGCTGGTGAACCTGCTGTTCATGCCGCCACCGAAGTCGGTAGCCCAATTGCCATTGATGCTGAAGATCCCGCCACCGAAGTCGAGGGCAACGTTGTCCGTAATGGTGCTGTTCGTCCCGCCGCCCTGGTCGCTGGCGAAGTTACCGGTGAACGTGGACTGTTCGCCCCCGCCCATGAACAGCTGTGCCATGGGCTCGGAGGCGTAGCCCTCGTTGTGCTCGAGCAGGGCCGCCTCGAGCAGGTCGGAAAAGGCGCGCGCGGACTCTTGAGTCACCCCCGCTGGCTCATCACACTCGGTCAGCAGCACGCATGCTCCCAGGCGCTCTCCCGCCGCGCCGAAGCTGAGCGCGAAGACCTCCCCACAGCTGTCGCCGCCATCCCAAGAGGCGACGGTGGCTTGCAGCTCGGTGGCGGCTGCCAGGGCCTGGTCGACGTTTTGGTCACACACCAGATCAACGGGCGGGCAGGTCAGGTTGCTAGCCACCATAGTCGAGAAGATGTTGACGACCGGCTCCGAGGCGACGGCAGCGGAGGAGGACAACATAGCGGCAAAGAGACACAGGCAGGGCAGAGCTTTTCTCATGTCGAATTCTCCGTTGAGGCGGGAAGCAGTTTGGTTGTGCGAAACAAAAGCACCAATCGTGCCAGGACCAATCGCCCACGAAATCCCCGACAAAGCCCTGCCAAACCGACCGCCGGGCGCGGCGCATGGGTGAGGCAGCGCCACGTGCGTGGCGCCGACGCTACGCTGCGCAACGATCGAACGGGGCGCTGTCACCGGAAGCACCGCGCGCCACGGAAGCACTGGGCGTATACTTTGGCGATGAACAAGGCTGGGCGACAAGACGAGCGTACGCAAATCGCACGGCCTTTAGTCCTTTACACAACGGGGGCAGCGTGGGGATCGGACGCGTGGGCGGTGTGCGCGCTCGATCCGGCGTTGGATTGGTGCGAGGAGCGCGACGCGTGCCACCTGCACCGCCGCCGCGGTCCTCACATCGCCGGCGGCTTGCTCCAAGCGCGGAGCTTCGTCCTCGAGCGCGAAGGTCGCGCGATCGACATCGAGCGCCTCGACTACGGCTCGTTCTACTGCAAAGACATTCGCGACCTCAGCGACGACCGTGTCACTTGGCCGGACGCCATGGTCGACGCGCTGAGCCGCGTCGATGCGCTGGTGTTCGTCGTCGACGGGCGCGTCGAGATGCTGGCCCGGCAGGCCAGCAAGCTCCGCTGGGTCGAGCGGGATCTCGAGCTGCTTGGACGTGATCCCCGCAGCCTGCCGCTGGTGTTTCAGGTGGACCGTGACGACCTCGATCCTGAGGCCCTCGTTCCCGGGCGCCGCAGGGTCGAGATGGACACCGTGCGGGGCCTCTTCCGCTGGCCTGGCCCCACCGATTACATCCGCACCATCACGCATCGGCGCGAGCACGTCTTCGAGCCTCTCGACCGGGCGCTCGCGTTCGCCGATGAAGAGCGGCAGCGTCCGAAGCCGAAGCGGCCGCGCGCGTTCATGCCCCGTCATGAGCTCGAAGCGCAATGGACCTCGGAGCGACCGGTCGCTGCGGCGTTTGTCGCCGCGGCCATCGACACCTTGCAGCTTGCCAGCCACCAGCCCGAGGTCGCGCTGGAGCGACTCGTCGCGCTTTGGTGCGATCGCCGCGAGCCTGCTGTTGCGGAGGCGGTGGAGCTGTTGTCGGAGCAGCTCGGGCCTCATGTTCCTCTCGACGAGGCCGAGCAGGCGCAGGTGCGCGCTTTCGCTGAGGCGGAGGAAGATGGGTCGGCGCCGGATGTGCCGGGCGACCTGATGGCCCGTCTTCTGGCAACCCATCCCCGACCCCGACAAGTCGACACGTGGAACGCGCTCAACAGCGCGCTGACCAAGCTGGGTCCCGATCCGCGCATCGGCAATGCATGCCGCGCTTGGCTCGTCGACTTCGATAGGTTTCGCAAGGGGGCGCTTTGGACCGGACGGCAGTCGGTTGCCGGTTTGGCCAGTAGCCAAAAGGACCCGCGACTGCTCGTCGATCTCGAGCTCGCCTACGCGGGCGCGGGGGTGGTGACCGTGCTGCCCTGCAATCACGTCCACGAGCTCGCCCGTGACACCATCGCCTACTCGCTGGCGACTTCGTTGGGGGACGAGGAGGGCCCCACGGCCTGGGCGCTCGATGCAACACAGCAGGCGGCGTGGCACGATGCGATCGCTCCTTTACGACGTCGTCGCCAGACAATCGCCGAGGTTCAAGAGGCTGTGCAGGAGGCAGCGCAAAAGGCCTCGGCGCAAGTCGCGTTGGTGGAGGCCGAACGCGGCGCCCTCGAACGCGGGGCCGCACGACTCCTCGAGGCTGGGGAGCGAAGCGGCGAGCTCATCGCCGACCAGCTGGAACTGTCGCTACCGACGACGCTCGACGCCGCCGGCCGCGAGCTCGCCTACCGCCAGGGCTATCTTCGCGACGTCGCCGATCTCGTCGACGCGTTGGTTCCTCATCGCTGCCCCTCGATGGCGGCGCACCACCTCCCGACGCCGGTACGGATCGAGCGCGGCGCGCTACGGGCCTTCGCGTGCCGGGTGAACAACCAGCGGCGGATCCGCGAGCTCAGCGGTCACCCCGCGTGGGCCACCGTCGAAGCGTTGCGATGGGGCAGTGACCCCTTCGTGCGTCACGCTTGGATCGATCCAGGGTTCGTGCTGCACCCGGCGTTCGCCCGCCTCGAGCGGTTGGAAGGACTCGATGTCGAAACCCTGGGTCAGCTTCTCGACAGTGTGAGTGTTCTGCCCTGGCGTCATGTCGAGGTGCTTCGCGTTTTGCCAGAGCAGCTGGCCGAGCACGACCGCTGGCCTCAGCTCGACTCCCTCGCGATTGGTGCGAGCCACACTCCCGACGAGCTGCGCTGGCTGGCGACGTGCGAGGTCGGCGCCAGATTGCGGACGCTGACGCTGCGCGATCGACCGGCGCGCCTCGATGCATGGCTCGGTCTTGCCGCCGAGCTGCCACAGCTCGAGCACCTCGTGATCCTCGGGCGCCACAGTGTCGAGATTAATCGGCGCGACGGCGAACTGCACGCTCGGGCGGTGGCGGGGGCAGGGGCCATCCCGAGCCCGTATCGCTCGGGCGAAGGCATGTGCGCCGACTTGAAGGAGGCGTTTGCCGATGATGCGGATTGTTCGGCTCTGCGGTCGCTGAGCGTGGAGGGCGTCGAGCGAGATCCGGTCGACGCCGCCGAAGCTTTGGAACGAGCAGCATTGGCGCGCGGGGTCCCACTCGAGGGGCTGACGCCGACCGATGCGTTTGCTCGGCTAACGCTAGTTGGAGAGAAGGGCGCCTGGGCACCGGGGGTCGCCGCTCATCCCAACGAGGTCCTCGCCGCTTTTGCCGTTGGCGGCTTCGAGTCGGACAACGTGGTCTCGGTCGAGAGCCCCGACGGCGTCGTGTGCACCGCAGCTGTGCCGGCGCGCATCGTCGAGCTCGCGTTTCGCGGAGACGACGCAGTGGTGGTCCTCGACGATGAGGGGAACATCGCGACCTACGACGGGCGCACAGGCGAAGTCGTACAAGCACGGCGAGCGCTGCGACTGCCCGAGGATGACTCCGGGAGCTTGGCGTTCCCGCTAACCCTTTCTGGCGACGGCCAGCGGGTGGCTTTCGCGGCCGGTGCCGAGCCGCGCGAGCTCATCGTGGAGTCCACCCGCGACGGCTCTGTCTTGCAGCGCCTTGGGTTGGACGCCGCCAATCTGTGGCTCGATCGGGAGGGGCGCCGCCTCGCGCGTAAGCATACCTACGGGCAAGTGCATGTGGTGACCGTCGACGACGGCGCCACGTTGTTGGATGCGAAGAGCGACGCCGGGCGCCTCGACTGCGCGCTGTTCGTCGGCGATCGACTGCTCTGCGGCTACCACGGCAGCACAGCTGTCGAAGTGTGGAACCTGACGAGCGGCACCCTCGAGACTCGTCTGCGAGCCAGATCCATGTGCAACGGGCTAGCGGTCAGCCCCGACGGCGCCTGGCTGCTCATGGCCATGGGCACCGAAATCGGGGTGTGGGACCTCGAGCACGAGCGCGAGGTCTTCACGCTCGAGGCGTGCTCGCTTCGGCCGGCCTTCGTGAATGACGAGCTGGTCGCACTGGCGTCGTCCCACCGTTGGGCGCGGTTTGAAACGGCCGCCCAAGTCGGCTGAGCTACCGGCCTCCGCCCAAGCGGCCCGTTGACATCGAAGAGCCCTGGTAGAGTATGGCGGTGAAGAGCTTTGAGGGTGCGGTGAGCGAGCTGGAGCGGACGCAGGTGGCCGTCACGCTCGACGACCCCATCGAGCCTGGCGCCAATGTGATTTGGTGCGCGTCGCTGTCGGCGGCCTGGCAAGCGCTACATCGTGATGTAACTCACGAGCCACCCCTTCTTGCTGGCGCGAATGTACTTGCAGTTCGGCTCAATGACGCCGAACCCGCCGATGAGCTGGTCCCGCCGCAGGCCCTATATGCACGCGCTGGTTGGCAGCGCGATGGCATCGCCGAGACGATTCGCCAAGAGCTAGCCGAGCGGTTTGACATCAAGGGGCCCACTTCGTTGCTCGGCAATCTCATCGCATATGCTCATCTCGAAGCGAGCGTGCCGTGGGTGTGGGCGATTACACCGAGCTCGGCGCCGGGTGTTTTTATGGCAGGACCGAGCTGAGCGCTGTCACCTACTTGCCGACCCAATCGCTGCTCGATCTCGAGGGGCTCGAGGGGCTCGAAGGACTCAAGGACCACCTTGCGCTCGTGCCGCTCACCACGGAGGAGCTGGATGTCGTGCGTAGCTGTGGAGTGATGCGTATCGCAGCTAGGCTCGCCCAATGCTGCGGTTGCTTCCCGTTTCCGCTCTGGTGTGACCGCGATCGCCGTTGTGTGGCGACCGACGGCGAGAGTGCGCTGAGCGTGCTGGCACGTGGACCGATCCTGCGGTCCATTGGTAGCCACGTCGTGACGGCTGGCGGAGTGGTCGAGCTCACGCTCGCCGGCGACGACATCGATAGCGTTGGCGCAGCGATGACCAAGCTGCCGGCCGCTCCCCTATCGCTGCTCATGCTTCCGCCCCCAGACGCAAGCGCCGCTTTGGTGTGGCGACCCGACCAGGCGAAACTGCAAGCGTATGCAGGCCCGCATGGCGATCTGTCGAGATTGGCTGGCGGCTTCTGCCAGCTCGTTCCGGAACGAAACGCAAACGGTGGCCATTTGGTCGAGGACGGTTTCGTAATGAACCTGACCCGCGCCTCGTGGCGTGAGCTATGCGCGGCAATCCAAGCTGGTGCGCCGTTCGACGTGGCGCCGGACGAGGGGCTGGGATTCGCGCTACGTTGGCACCGCGGCCATTGAGGCGGGTGAGCTGTCCCAGTTCGGCCGCACCGGAACACTATTGGGTGTGCCTCTCTTGGAGCAGCCTGGAAGGCGCTTCGGGACGCCTAGTTGGGGGCAGCCGGTGCAGCTAGCGGGAGCGCCGAAGGACGGTTGGCTGATGCTCGAAACCCGAGGTCACGGCGAAGAGACAGCGCCGTCCACGGACTCGAGAACAGCGGCGTTGTCGATCCACGTGACGAAGTAGGGGCGGCGTGCTGTGGTGCGCATCATCAGCACGGCGAATGGGCCATTGCAGATCATGTGTCGCGGTGTGGCTCGCTCCAATGAGCCGCCCCAAGACATGACGGCGAGCGCCTCGGAACGCAGGACCGCGCCGCGCTCGTTCAGCTTGAAGTCGACCATTTGTTCGAGCCCGTCGATGACTCGGCCTGCAAAAGGACCGTTGTTGACAGTGCGATTGACCACCTCGGAGAAGCCTCGAGTGAGCTCGAATGCGATCTTGGGAATGATGAGCATGTCCGAATCGGTCATCGCTTTGGCGGGCGGTGGACCGTCGCGCCAAGCGTCACGCATGCGATTCATCACCATGTCGAAGGTGTCCTGCAGCGTCTCGCCCGGCGAGGTGCGCGCCACGAACAGGCGATCGTCTCCCTGCTTGGTGAGCAGCTCCACGATGAAGTCGGCCTGACTAGCGAAGTGGTGGACCACGACGCAGTCCGACTTTGCTTTGCGTTGACTGTTGTCCCAAATCCCGAAGCAGCGAACCTGCTTGCCGGCAAACTGCAGATAGTTGCCAGTGTCTTCGGTCGACAGCGCCGTTGGGAATTCGACTCCTTTGTGAAGCTTGGCAAAGAGCGCCAGCTGATTGGCCGACAGTCCCTCCATGACCGAGCGGAACGCGTCGCTTGGGGCGAGGGCCTCGACCTGTTGCGCCCCAGCGGCCCCGTCGATGGTAGCCATCGTGCACGCCACCGGATCGACGTCATCCTCGGTCAACTTCGAGCAGTTCAGCGCCTGAGCCAAGGCCACCACTTCGTCGAGCTCAACACCGAGGTCTTCTGGCTTGCCACCGCCCTGCGGACGAAGCCGGTTCCAAACCAACTGAAGCGTGCCGCACCAAACGATGTTCTTGCCCGCAGCGTGCGCCTCCCCGAGCACCGGAGCAAGAACCGTCTGGCCTCGATTGCTGTCCGTCATGAGCTTCCGTAGGTGTGGGCAGGTCGAGTTTGAGATGGGTGCATCCCTGGAGGCACGCGCGGCCCCGGTGGCGGCAAGGTCTGACGCACGTTGGTCTGGTTTTGGGGGCCGACGGTTTCCCAACTACCACACCTGGCGAAGCGGAACGGTGGATCCTGTCCAAGACTGCCTGTGAATCAGCGCGTAACCACGCCGACGGAGGGACGCTTCGTTCGTAGGCTTGCCAGTGGTCGGGCCTTTGGCCGAGGCCATGGTATTTGTCGAAGATGGTGAGCTCAGCCGACAAGGCGTGCCGGTGCGTCGTGACGACTTTGGTGTTGCTTGGTGCGACGTTGTTGTGGGGTTGTGACGACCCGACACCAGCGCAGCCCAAGGCGACGACTGCCGCGGCCAGCGCCACAACCGCCGAGCCGCAGGGGGTGGCGACGTCGAGCAAGCGCACTGACTCCCAGAAGGTGGCTGTTGATCCTCTGGCGCAGCTAGCCAAGCTCTTTGCCGAAGCCAAGCAGCTGCACGGCAAGCCAATCGAGATCACTCACACGTTCATAGATTTGGGCACCGACAAGAGCCTCCTTGCCCGCTACCGGTCGCGGCTACCGGCGGCCTTCAAGGAGCTGGCGATCTTCCATCTCGTTTGGCCAGAGTACGGAGGCAAGGAAGGCACGGCCCCGCTGATCGTCGGAGTCCCGAAGGAGCAGCTGTCGGCGATGGAGAAGATGCCCAAGCGGCTACGCCTGAAGGGAACCTTCTACCTGGCCCAAGGCAGAGGCGCGACGGGCAAGACCTTCCCCATTTTTGCCATCGCCACCACGAAGATCGAGCGCGCCACCAAGTAACCGTGTGTGCGCGAGCTGCTGCCGCTGCGGCGGACGACTTCGCAACGCGAGGTGCCCGCGCAAGCCGGGCGGCCAGCCGATCTGGAGGGGAACGAACACCGCATAGCTTCTGCTGCAACAGCGAAGGCTGGTGTGTGCGCGTGACGCCGCCGTCGCTGCGGTTCCTCGGCCGGCGCCTAAACAACCCATTCGAGTTGGCTAGACTCGACAGTTGCGGGGACGGAAGCGCTGTGGCACGAGTTTGCCATTCGCCGCCGCTCCTTCAACCATGCCCACCTCCGAGACACCGGGGGTCGATCCTGCCGCCGTAGACGCCATCATCGCGAAGCTCGATGACGACGTCAGGCGCCAAGTCGACGCGATCCTCCATCACCCGGACTTCCAGCGCCTGGAACGCAGGTGGAGAGGGCTCTTCTTCGTGGTCGAGCGGGCCCGTTTCGATGAAGGCGTGCTCGTCGAGATGCTCAATTGCTCGAAGACGGATCTTCGCTCCGCCTGCGAGCGGTGGCCGCAACAGCCTGACACAAGCGCCGTGCATCAGTGCGCGCTGTACCGCGCCGTCACTTCGACGGATCGCGATCACCTCAGGCCGGTCGCGACCATCGTCGGCGACTACGAGTTCGACTCCGGCGAGGACGACCTGGCGTTACTTGCGCGCTGTGCCGAAGTGGCGGCCGAATTGCACGCGCCGTTCATTACGGCGGCGGGGGCGTCCTTCTGGCGTTTGGCGGACTATCGCGAGCTCACGGAGATTGGCGATCTGTTCGAAACAGTTACGCGCTCTAAGCCATTCGAAGCGTTCAAAATGTTTCGGCGCCAGGACAGCGTCCGCTACCTCGCCATGGTGCTGCCGCGGTTTCAGCTGCGCCCACCGTACAGGGCCGATGACGCCGGCGACGCCTACCGCCACATCGAGCGCATCACGAACCATGAGCATCACTGCTGGGGCAACGCGGCCTACGCGCTCGCGAGCAGGATCGCCGGTAGCTTCGCGGACTACGGCTGGGCCGCAAACATCGCGGGCATGGATGGCGGTGGATGCCTGTCTGACAACCCACAGGGTTCCCAATCATCCGCCGAGGTGGCGCTCAGCCTGCAACAGGCGTGGGGCCTGGCTTTTGCGGGACTGATTGGTCTCAAGGGCAAACCTGGAGCGACCCCATGTTTTGTGGAGGCAGCGTCGGTAGCTCAGCCGAGGAGCTACGAGAACACGCCCGCAGGTCGACGCGCACAGTTCGAGGACCATCTAGGGACCTTGCTGCCCTACAGCTTCATCGCGTCCCGTTTCGCGCACTCCGTCAGGCTCTTTCACCATCGTGATGGCGATCCGACCGGGAGAGGCACGCTCGCAGCACGGACGCAATCCTGGCTCTATCAGTACGTGCACGACACAGGTCTCGCGACGGCGGAGTCACGGGCGGAGACTCCACTGCGGAGCGCAGACTTCGAGATTACTCGTGCGCCAAAGGGCTCGAAGGCCGACCGCTGGTCGCTGCGCATCTCGCCCATGTTTCGCTACCGAGGCGAGCCGGACCCATCCCTTGGTGTGGTCAGCTGGTTCACGCTGACCGTCGGCGGAGCCCTGCGCTAGTCCTCAGCCTTTCAAGGACGCCATTTTTTCGCGGTAGCGACGATCAGCCTCGTCGTCCTGGTATCCGGTAGACGAAGGAGGCGGGTTGTTGGCGTTGTAGGACGGATCCACGGTGACACTCTTTGGATCCTTCACAACATCGCTGACCCAGTCGTCGCGGTTCGCGTAGATCTTGCCTTGGTCGGTATCCACCACCTTTCCGCACGGCAACTCGGTGGCAACGTGCCGGCCCCACACACCGCCATCGTTTGGTCCAACGTCCGCGTGCGTCTCCAGGCTATCTCCGTTTATGGGATCCATGGTGATCGAGGCGCCGCCCTTGTAGTTCTCTTCGAACATCTTTGCGAGCACGTGGCACTTGCGATTGCCTTGCTTGAGCTCGCGATCGCCCGGCTTCGTCTCGACCGCTTTGGCTTGCTCAAGGGTCTTGTCATAGGCGGCGCGGATTGGGTCGCTCTCAGGGAAGAAAGGGTACAGTTCGGTACCACGCTGCCGCGTCAGTCCAAGCGGGTCGATGTCGACTCGGGGATTGCACCCCCGTGTGTAGACGTTGAGCCCTCCCGCCACGCCCTCTGGATCGGGCGTGATGAACGAGCCCGCGTCGGGGTCGAAGTAGCGGTGCCGGTTGTAGAACAGCCCCGTCTCGTGATCCTCGTACTGCCCCTGCATCCTCACGGGAGTTGAGGGGCGCTCGCCTGGCTCGGGGCGCTGCTCGCCGATTTGCGTCCATGGATCACGCGCCACCGTCGCGACGACATCTCCTTCGCCGCTAAGCAGACGTTCGGGCGTGCCGATGGCGTCGTTCAAATAGAACTGCCAGCCACGGTCAACGACGGACCCGTCGCTGCGCAGCTCGCGTTCCCGGTGCGCCAATGGTTCGAATTCGCGTTCGAACGCATAGGTACGGACAACCTCGCCGCCGACAGCTCCATCCCGGTGGTCGGTTGTGATCTCGTGAGCCAGGACGTCACCATCCCAGACGAAGACCGTGGTGCGGAAAGGCGTGTCGCTGCCTTCGGCAAACACAGACTTGCTGACGCGACGGCCGAAAGGATCGTAGGCAAAAGTCACGCGCTGTCCTGAATGGTCGACGACAGCGGCGAGCTTCCCGCCCTGTGCCCATTCATAGCGGGAACGCCTCGTGCCCCCGCTTGACGCGATGCGCTTCTCTTTGAGCCTACCCTTCTCATCCCAGAGGAATTCGATGTCGCCAGCGCGTGAGAGACGATTTCCCGTCCCAACGTGCCGAGGCTCCTCCGACGCATCGGTTGCCACGAGGTTGCCGGTGGCGTCATAGTGAAAATGCTGTGCGCCTATGCCACTTTTGTGAATGGATGTGAGGCGCCCGGACGCGTCGTGGTGATATTCGACGTCACCGATGGGGCCGCCAAAGACACGCTGTACGCCCGCTTCGTGGGCGTAGGATTCCGCGACCGTCGACGTTTCACCAGCGTGAACAGTACGCGCTGACCAGCCCCCATCTGGGCCGAATTGGGTCTGGATCCAGCCGCCACGCGGCAATGTCCGCAGGATCTCACGCCCGGTTTCATCACGCTGATGAAACACCTCCTCTCCATCGAGGACCGTCTTCCTTGGTGCACCGGTGCTTTCGAACTCCACTGCATATTCGTGGCCCAGCGAGGTCTTTCGCGACGTTCTCTGGCCGACGACGCTGTACTCTGAGCGAACAGTGAACTCGCGACCGTCGATGGTGTGATGCTCGGCGACCGGGCGACCGTGAGGATCTCGTTCGTACACGCACGCGGCCCCATGGCCAACGGCGCGAACGATGTCGCCCTGGTCGTCGTATTCGAAGGTGTCCGACGTGCCGTCGCTGTAGCTGCGCTCGACGATTTCACCGCCCGCGTTGTATGTAAAGTCGGTGATGTCCGTGCCGTCGTCGATCCGCGTAACGCGACACATCGCGTCGTAGCGATAATTGGTCCGGCGACCATCGAAGGTGCACGCTTCGACGATGTTGCCAATGGCATCTCGCTTCAGCGTGTGCTGTTCGCCCTTCTCGTTGATGATGCTGAGTAGCTCGCCTTCACGCCCATGGCGAAAACGGACGACCCGGCCATTCGGATCGACGCGCTCAGACAGAAGATGAAAGCCACCCCACACAGCGCGCGACGACGCACCTTCGGAGGTTCGGGTCGCCACGGCGTGACCTTCGCCATCCCAGTCGAACTGGACCCATGCGCCGTTCGAGTAGCGCAACGCAACCATTTCACCACGAGCGTTCCGCGTGATGAGGCGATGGGTGCCATTGGGGTTGCCCTCCCGGACGACGCGGCCGAAGAAGTCGTAGGCTCGCTGCACCATCGTGTTGTCCGGAGCGAAGGTCTCCACACAGTTGCCGTGACCGTCGTAACGCATGCGCGTGACCCCGCCACGCGGGTCGTGCAACTCGAGCAGGTTGCCAACTTCATCGTAACGGAACGCCGTGATGCCGCCGCTCTGGTTGACGGAGCGGACAAGCAGACCTCGCCAATCGCGCTCGAAGGTCCTCACACCTCCGACGGAATCGGCAATCTTCGTGACGAGGCCCTGCTCATCACGCTCGATGGAGCAGCTGCGCCCCATCGGGTCGGTGACCCCGAGAACACGCCCACGACGATCTCGTATGTACTCGGTCCGACCGCCGAGGGCGTTGAGCCGCGGAGCGCAGCAAACTTGGGTATGCTTTGCGCGAGATGGCTTCAGCGCGCAACACGCCGAGCTCACGGATCGATATCGCGGCGATCGATCGTGTGGTCGCTTCAATTGACGACAAGCTCGAGCGACAGCTCGACGAGATTTGGCGGCACACCGCATTCAGCCAACTGGAGGAGTTATGGCGGGCTGTTTGGTTCGTGGTCGAGCGCGTTGACGATGTGTATGTCCACGTGGCGCTGCTGCAGTGCTCCAAGCAAGAGGCGCGCGCGGACTTGGCGGAGGCGGAGTCGGCCGTAGGCAATAGCCTCTACGCGTTGTGCGATGGCGAGCGGCGCCGGGGGCCTTCGCCGATCGGAGTGCTCATTGCTTCTTTTGAGCTCGAGCGCGATGAGGACGACCTGAAGCTGCTCGAGGGGTTCGCCAATGTCGCGAGCAATCTATGCGCGCAGTTCATCGGCAATGTGGGGCCTGCCTTTTTTGGTCTGAGCGGCTGGGATGCGCTGCCCTATTCGGCTGAGCTACCGGCCTTGCTCGAGGAACCTCGCTATGACAGTTTTCGTGCGCTTTGTGCCCGGGACGTAGCGCGCTCCGCAACACTCTGCATGCCGCGGTTTTCGCTTCCGTCTAGCGAACAGCCGCCTGCGCAGCCGGACGGCGACCACGGGGCGTGGCAGTCCGATGGGGGGATTGCGCCGTGCTACGCGCCCGCGTCGTTCGCGATGGCGGCGCGCCTGGCGGAGAGCTACGCGCGACATGGCTGGTGCGCCAACATCAGTGGCGTCCCGTTCGGTGCAGTGTCGCTTGCCGGCGCAGGGCGCGAGCAGCGAGGGAGACAGTCGTGAGATCGTTGCCGTGCAACTTGCCGACTACGTTGCAGCAGAGCTGGCGCGCGCAGGGCTGACGCCGCTAGTGGAGTTGCCTGCCGACCAAGTGGGTGCTCGGCCGCAGGTGTGCTTCATGCACGAGACACCTTGCGCGCGGGCGGCAACGATGACAAGACCGAGGCGGCTGAGCGCATGCAGTCGATGCTCTCGTACCATTTGATCACCTGCCAGGTGGCGCGGATCGTATGGTTGCACCTGCGCGACAATGCGCCGAGCTGGCCCGAAGCGTACGTCGCTGAGCATGGACTTTTCAAGCAACTGTGCCTGCTCGCTCACGACGCCAGCATTCCTACCGCGGACAGCGTGTTCAGGCGTCCCCTCAGCAGGTTTTGGATCAGCGTAGAGCCGGATTTGGACGGAGACCACGAAGTGTTGCTGCGCCTACGTCTCTTCCTGCACCCCGAGCAAGGTCAATTCGTCAACGAGCCGCTCACGCTCGGCGCCCGCTTTCGAGTGAGCTTTTCCTATCGCGGTGCTCTCGGGCCAAACCCGTAGCGCAAACCGCGTCGCTGATACCGGGCGACGCGGGGCGAGCAGTTCGGTATTGAATGTTGAGCTATCTCCCGCGTCCGGCGACGCCTTGGCGTTCGATCCCGCCCTCGGCAAGGGCGCCAGTCGCTATTGGGTGCTCGAATTGGAGGATGGGCGTGTGGTAGATGCCGCCAATGAGATGGTGTTCGAGTCCCTCGAGGGTTTTGTTGCAGCAACCTTTGTGGCAGAGGTCCGCGTTCGCAAAGGCGCTGCGTGAATCAGCCGGCGGCTCGAGCTGTGACGGCAGCGAGCTGCGCGGCCAGATCTGGATGGGCAGCTTCGTCGGCCTCGTCCAGCGCCCAACCGTCCGGGCCGCGGCAGACAACCAACCGGTCGTGGTCGCGACGCAGCGTCAGCCGCCGCAGGGCGGGCAGGCCGCTGTCGACTAGCTCGAGCCACCCGCTCAGCGACTCGAGCGGACCGCACACGAGTAGCTCCACGAGGCGCGCGGCGATTGGTGACGTCGGCAGCCACGAGAGCGCTTCTGGGATCTCGTCGACGAGGGACAGCTTGGTGAGCGCCGGCCATTTCTCGATATCGTCGAACTGGTCAGGCACGATGCGCTCGGTTTCGATCTCAGTGAAGGGCAATGGCGCGCGGTCGAGCAGGCTATCGATCGTTTCGAGCGTCAGTCCGCCGAGCGTTTCGAGCGTGCGCATCACTGGATGAAGGACGAAGTCGGTATCGATGAAGCGCTCGCGAACCGTCCGATCGCTTCCCCAGCGCATCCGCTTCAGGGTTGCCCAGGCTTCGTGCCCGGTCAGCTCGCGAAGCCGGCGCAGATTCGTCACGCGGATGGCGCACTCATGCAGCACTCCGTCGGCAATCGTCAGGGGCTGCTCGGCGTGCGAGTCGCACAGGTCCATGACTTCGTGGCGAGGGCTGGCCCCCTTGGCGGCGTCGTGCCAGAGCTGGCGGTCTTGCTCCGGGAGCTTCGCCACAGCGGGCGATGCGCCGAACGACTCCTGCAGCTCGCTGAGCGCCATGAACCCAGCGAGGTAGGCGCTGCCGTCGCGGTGGTCGAACGGAGGCGGGATGTTGCCTTCGCAGTCGGCGAGGAACAGCTCGAGAGCAACCAGCGACAGCGGATCTGAGTTTGCGATCAGTAGCTGAGTGATGCTGTCGAGCACCGCGGCGCGCCGGAATCGGTTGAAGTCGCTGAGCCAACGAAAGCAAGCATTGGTGATGCGGGGATCGGGGACGAAGGCCTCGAGCTTTGCGATGCGCTCGGCATGCCGCCGCGTGTGCGGAGTTGTCAATGACGCAAGCAGCTGCGGCAAGTCGCTTGGATCGGCAAGCTTGACCAAGTCGTCGAAGGTGGCCGCGTCGACGGGCTCGTGAGGGCCCTGCTCGAGGGTCAACCGTTCGATGATCGCACCGAGCTTCGGGTAGCGGTGTTCGCACCATAGCTCGAGGAGAGCTGGCAGTGCCGCTGCGCTCGGCTTCGAGAGCAACTCGCGCACGTCGTCGAGCAGCTGCTGCGAAACTTCCTGGGCCAGTCCCCATTGGCTCAGCAGCTCGTCACGAGAGCAGCGCGAATGCGCTGGTGGGTCACGTTGCGGCTGCTGTGGCAGTGCGTCCAGCATCGCCAGGGCTTCGTCGAGCGCTTCGTGGATTCCTTCGCGCCGGTAGGCGACCGACTCGACAAAAGCATGCGGTCCTACCCACTGGAGCATCCAATCGATCACAGATCGCGGCATTGCTCGCTCGTCGACCTGCCGGTGGTACGGATCCAAATCGCTGCGCTCGAGCTGGAACACGATTGGAACGCGCCGCGGATCGCGCCCGAGCATAGTCAAATCACGCTTCAGCCACTCGACCCGGCGCTGCAGCGAATAAAACCGGTGGGGGCGCTGCCGATCCACGACGAGGACGATTGCGTCTGCAGCGCTCAACAGCCCGATCTGGGAGATGGCCATGTCACCAAAGTCCCTGACGACGAGCGACCCATAGCAGAGCGAACGCACCTGCACATCCTGGCGAACCGTTCCGTCCGCTCGCCCAACTCGCGGCGTGCCGCGGCTCACATCAATCGCCAGATGGCGACCCAGCAGGTGATGCTTCTCGCAACCGTCAGTGTGCTCACACCAGCTGACCTCGGGCTCGGGCCCGAGCGCCCTGACCGCATAAAACACTCCACCATAACCGGTATCGTCCCCGTGATAGACAACGAGGCGCTGCCGTTCGCGTGCCACGACCGAACTCTACTACACAGCGAAGCTCTTCTCACAGCCGGGGCTCGGACCGGGTGTTAGCAGCCAACACCGAACTTGATCACGACCAGGACCACCACAACGACGAGCATGATGACGCATCCGGCGGCGCTGAAGAAGGGAGTGCCAATCTTGGCGCCGCAGTGCGGGCATGGCGACACCTTGGGGGGCACCTGCTGCTTGCAGTTTGGACAGTGGGCGGTCACGACGCTGAGCCTGACCCGGTCCTGCTCAGAGCGCCAGACTTCGATGCACTGTAGCCGACCTGCCGCGGCCATCGCAGCATGACATCATTGCGATGTCGGTTCGGTGCGCAGGTGGTAGCGAACCAAGAGCTGAGCTCGCTAGCGCCCGCCACAGCGCTTGGATTCCCTTCCGCTATCGAGGGACATGTAGAGCGTTCGAAATCGGCCCTGCCTCGTCGCTGATTTGACCCGATCGGAGGCGAAATGACGCTTTGTAATACGTGAGTAGACGAAGGAAACTGAGCTTGTTGGGCGTGACCCTCGCCCTTGCAGGCCCGCTAATCTACTGGCTCAAACCCAAGCCCGAGGCGGGACACTGCAACGCGCTGCATGCTCCAAAACATGTCGCCCCCCTCGTGCCAGACGGCGGGGTCGCCTGCCACATCTCCGAGCTCTACATCACCATCGAGCATCGTCAGGTTCGGCACTTGGCCGCGCTGCAATTGCTCTACGTAGCGCACCTTGTTGCTCAGGGCATGGAGGTGAGACAGGTGGCAAGCCGCGATGCTAGCCCGGCCTCGCTGCGTGTCCGTCATCACGCCAAACCGTACAGCATCGACTTCACAAGGGACTTGTGGGGCGGCTCGACGGCCACAGTCCTCTACCGCTAATCGAGACAAACATCGCGGCGGCCATAGTCAATTCATCGACACGCTCCGCCAAATCGCAGCGCCATCGAAGCGATGTGCACATCCTGCGTCAGCGCATTGAGCAGGACTTCAAACTCCTCGGCAGGCCGCTCGCCATCCCTGATTTCTGGCACCGCCGTTGGAACTGGGAAAAGTTGTCAGGCGCAGGGTCTGCTGCCGCGGCGCGCTGAAAACGGGATCGAACGCCTCCTGAAGGGCATCGGGGGTGTCACCACCGACAAGTGCGAGCTAGGATCCCCTCTCAACCTAGAATCCCCTCACAACAATGTCCTTTGCCAATATGACCAACTACGCGGCGCTGGATGTGCCGTTTGTTGCGCCAGATGGCACGGACGTCGTGGTCGTGGTGGTCAAGGCCACCTTCGACCTGCTCAAGAGCTGCCCGCAACTCGCGGACGTGCAGCGCCCTGTGCGCGTTGCCGACGAAGTGTACGATGCCGATGCCCACGACAGCAGCATCCGTTTGCCGGCAGACATTGTTGTCTCCAAAGCGGGCGGTGACCTCATTGTGGTCGGAGAAGCGATTGCCGCGAAGCCCGTGATCGCCATGGACGTGGCCGTGGCCATTCGCGACCGAATTGTACCCCTGCGCGTTCACGGCGAACGCGTGTACTACCGCGGCATGGGCGGTGCACTGGCCGTTGGGGATGCTGCCCCATTCGAGCGAAAGCCCATCGTGTACGAGCGAGCCTACGGCGGCACTAGCGCCGACTTTACCCTGGTGGAGCACCGCAATCCGGTCGGCTGTGGTGTGGCGCGCAGAGTCGATGATCTGATTGGGCAACGCGCCCCGCAGATCGAGCACCCGGCCAAACCCATTGGCGGCGCTGGTGTGGTAAACCCAGAGCCGGCTGGCTTCGGCGCCATCGGCACCCACTGGGAGCCCCGTCGCAGCTATGCCGGTAGCTTCGATGAAGCCTGGCAGCGAGAACGAATGCCGTTGATGCCTCGAGATTATGATATGCGCCACAACAACTGCGCCCACCCCAGCATGCAGCTCGACCGGCCATTCGAGCCTGAGGAACCGCTACGGATCCTCGGCATGACCGAGGACCAGGTTCTGCAATTCAACTTGCCGCAGCTTACCGTGAAGGCGGCAGGCAGGTACGACGATGGCGCGACGGACACCCTGGTAATGCCGGTCGATACAGTCTTGGTCGAACCTAACGATGCTTGTCTCGAGCTTACGGCACGAGCCACGTTCTCGCTCGGTCGAGGCGGCCGCCTCTTGCGCGAGCTACGGGTGGAGCAGCATGGCTGATTCAACTGCGAGCGAGGCGGTCGAACCGCCGATCAGCCTGGAGACTTATGCGTTTGTCACGGCTGGGCTAGCCGACCGCCTCGAGCTCAACGCATTGCTCGAGTACCGCGCTGTCGATCCACGGGATTGGAATCAGGGCAATGAGATATGGGTCGAGCGAATCCTCGACGATCTCGACGAAGGCGCGGAGCTGTCGCTACAGGTCGACACGCTTCGCCAGAAAGCCCGAGAGCATTGGTGGCGTCCCATTCCTCCCCTCGATGACGACTTACGGGCCTGGCTGGATTTTCAGCGCGGCCTCGCCGAGTTGTCCGATCCCATCGACTACCTCGAGAGCATTCCGCTGACCGCTGGTGAGATAGGCGCTTTGGCGCGCTTGTGGGGTCAGCGTTTTGCCACCGAGCCGGTGCTAATCGAGCAGGCCAGGGCAATCCTCGCCGAGCCGCTCGAGCCCGTCACAGTGCCGGCACCGCCGCCGGCCAAGCTGAAGGCCCGAGACGACCAGGGCAGCCTCGATGGAACCGGTTTCTTCAGTCCTTTTATGGACGACAACACGCTGCCCTTCGCCGGTGAGAAGAAGGACGAGCTGCAGATCGCGCCGCCTCTGAGCGTGCCACTGCCCAAGCCTCCTGTTGAGCCTGGCGATGATCTCGATGGCACCTCCGCCCTCGGCTTCGATGTGGCCGTGTTCGATTTTCCGTTCGCCGCAGCCCGTGATGAAGCACCGGCCCCCCCCCCGCCCCCCCTCGGTGCGCCCGCGGCTGACCCAGTGCTGATTGATGTTTCGGGCGCAGTCGACGCGGGCGCGCCCGAGATTCCGGCCTCCGCGCCGCCCCCTACCCCCACTTCCGAAGCTGGGCTCGACTCGACCGGGTTTTTGGACGCGGCCTCCCTTGGACTCGGCGACGAGCTTCCCTTTGCCGATGCTCCCGACGCTGTTCCCCAACAGCAGGCCCCGTCTGAAGCAGGCGAGGCGGCTCGCGATGCTATTGGCACTACGGCTTTCCTCGAGCCTGGTGTGCTCGATCTCGGACCTGACCTTCCCTTCGATGATGGCGCAGTCGACTCAGCGTCGTCCGCAGCCCCGGCTGCCCACGAGGCGGTCGACCAAACCGGGTTCCTCGATGCTTCCTCCCTTGGGCTTGACGACGAGCTGCCATTCCAGCCCGGCCCAGCTCGGCCGGCGCCGGCGCACGACAGCGCGCCTCACGACGCGCTGGGTGAGACAGGTTTCTTGGATACCGGCTCGATCGACTTCTCCGAGCCTCTACCCATTCAGCAGTCCGATACCCAGCATAGCCCGCACGCTACCCCTGCCCGGAGCACCGCGCCGGCCTTCGACGTCAACCAGCGACTGATGCAGGAGCTGCCACACACCCTGGCGCATTTCGCCGCCATCAGTGTCGAGATCGAATTGGCACCACGAGATGCTTCTCAAATCCTCAGCCGATACCAACTCGACAGCCACAGTCACGCTCAACTCGATCACGCGTTGCGTTCCCTCATTGCTGCCAACCCCTCTGCCGCCGCCGCTTGGCGAGAAGCCTGCGCTACCTACCGGGCCTGGCGCGCGAGCTCAAATAGGGGCTGAGCTCTCACTTGAGCGCGCTTGCCGCTCGCGTCGAGTTACGCATTGGGTGTTGTCGGTCCCGTTACCAATGCTGGCCGGTCGATGCTGCTCGGGCCCAACGTAAAGCAGTAGAGGCGCACAACGAGCCCCTCCGTTCCCCGAGGGACACAAACTGCTAGCGTCCGACTCTCGATCACTTCGTTCCAGTGGGGGCCTCGCTTGAGGATTCGGAAGTAGGCTATGGCCCTATCGCTGGAGATGCCGCCGGGGAGGCTCTCAATACGAGCCAGCTCGACACTACCTTCAACTGGGCGATTAGCACGCTCCCAGCGATGGACGCGCACGTCTTGCACCAGTGTGTCGGGCCCAACCTCGGAGGCGGCCGGCTCGAGCGCGACCACGAGGTCTCGCTGTTGTAGCTCCTCGAAGCGCATCTCATCTCTGCTCCACTCTTCAGGGTAGTCCGGGGCAAGTGCCAGCGTGGTGTGCGTCTTGCCATCGACGGTGCTGAGCCGATAGCTCACAAAACCCTCGCCGATGTACCGGGCAGGCTCTCGAGGAGGTGGCGGTGCTTGGGCCTCTCCGCCTATCAGGTCGTCGAGGAGGCTGTGCAGAACCCTCAGATCCCGCTCATCATTGCCATTGCCATACTGTTCCGGCTCACGATTGACGAGCACGTGGGTGAGCTCAAAGGAACGGGCGCTTTCGGTGAAGTGCGCCTCATAGATACAAATCCCACTCCAGCTGCGGTGCATATAGAGCCGCTTGTTTTCGAAGAACATGAACCAGCGGTCCTCCATCTCGTGCGGAATCAAGCCCCGCTCGATACAGGACATTTCGACGCCTTTGAACCAGCGCCCCACCGCCAGTCGTGCGTGTCGCTCTGGCATGGGCGTCGTATTTCGCATGTCGCGGGTCGCACGCGTGTCGGCCATGGCTCGTTCAATAGACCACTGGCTTCGTGATCATCGGTGGAGGGGGAGGATAGTTGTTGTTGTAACTTGGCGTTGGGGGTTGCTGCTGCCAATAGGAGTTCGGATCGTCGGTAAAGTCCTTGTTGTTCACCGGCGCGCCAACGTTGCCGTTTTCGTCGATGGGCCAAGCGCGCACGACGTTCGACGAGGGGATCTCGTGATGTACTGCGACCTCGTTCTCACCCTGGTAGCCATGGGGCCCTAGTGTCTTGTTGACGTCGATGCCATTCGGCGGCACGACCTCGTAGATCCACCCGCCGCTGCCGTCTTTCTTAGCGAAGCTTGCAGCGACCTTCGCCTCTTTTGAAGTCGAGATGTAGTTGCTCGGCTTGTTGGACGAGACGTACTCGTTCAGGTCGTCGGTTCCACCTCTGGCTTTGAATCCGTTGGGGAAGATCTCCTTCGGGGATCTCTTGTCGCCGCGGAAAGTCCGCCCGGGAATTGGCGTACCCGTTCGCGCGCAACTGACGAGACCAAGTGGATCGAAGCCCACCGTGGGCGCCACGCCAAAGGCGAAGCCATTGATGTCGCCATTGATTCCGAGCGCATCAGGGCTGCACCAGCGCCCCGCCTCGGGGTCGAAATAGCGGTGGCGTGTGTAACAGAGACCTGTCTCCTCATCGTGGTACTGCCCCTGTAGGCGGAACGGCGAAGCGACCTCTGCAGTGCCTTCGTCGCGGTGCACCTCGACGACTTGACCCCATGCAGAGTGAACAGCACTCCAAGCTCGCCGGCCGTCGGTGTCGATCAAATCCGTCGGTAGTCCGATGTGGTCGGTGAGCACCGAGAAGACCTCTCCGAGCTCCTGCTGAAGCACGGGAATGAAGCTGCCAAGCTCATGGACGTGCACCCGCTCGCTGTCGTCAGGCATGAGCTCAGCGCAGAGCACGTGGCCGTCGTAGAGGTACTCCGTGGTGGCCAAAGGAGGCGAGGCGCCCTTTTTCTCCTGCGCCAATGGATCAGGGTTGGCTAGCTCGCGAGGCACGACCACCTTCTTGGTGCGCCGGCCAAAAGCGTCGTAAGTGTAACGGGCGACCCGTCCGTCCGGCAGCTGCGCCTCACGCAAACGGTCGCGGCAGTCCCACTTGTAAGCGGTGACCATTTCGCCAGCCGCGCCTGGCTGGGTCTTGCGGGTTCGTCGCAGGCAGGCATCGTTGTCGTAACGGACGCCCTCTCGCTCACGAAGCACATTTCCGGGTTCCAGCCTCCAGGGGCCGCTCTGCCCGAGCTTGGCGAGCTTGGACGTAATCCTTTGGAGAGATCCGGTCACGTCGTACTCGAAGATCTCGGCATGTCGAGGCCGATCCGCCTCGAGAAGCCGGCCGAGCGAATCGTAGCGGTACTGCGTGGCGCCCCGCAGCGCATCGCTTACACTGGTTACGCGACCAGCTGCGTCGTAGCTGTAGGTTCGTCGGTTGAGCTGCACAGACGCTGCGCCAGCTGCTGGCACTTCGATTCGCTGCTCGAGCAGCCGGTCATGGTCGTCGTACTGAAACGTCTCGCTCAAACCCGGCGCGCTGCGGCTGCTGGTGCGCCCCAGCAGATCACGCTCGATTCTCAGCTCATGGCCATCGTGAGCAATCGCGCACAAATCGTCGCCGAGGCCATAACCGTAGCTTGTGGTTTGGCCACCAGGCAAAGTTCGTTCGGACCGTCGCCCTTGCTCATCGAAGCGAAAGGCCAGACGGCGACCATTCTGGATCTCTCCCACGATTCGGCCGATCGCGTCGCGCTCGAAACGCGTCACTACCTTACCGGTGACTTCGTCAACCACAGCCTCGACCAATCGCCCGATGACGTCCCGCTCGAACTGCACCGAGCCATCGGGAGAATGGTCCGCTATGAGGTTGCCCAATACGTCGTAGGAAAACTCACGCCAGCGTCCATCAGGTAGCTCCACGCGCCGAACTCTCGAAGCGAGGTCGTAGTGATAACGGATGCGGCGACCATCGAAGGTGCGCTCCTCGACAACTTTGCCGCTGCGATCATAATGAAACGCGTGGCGCTCACCGCGGGGATTGATGACCCCACGAACGCGCTCGGCCCGGTCGTATTCGAAGCGCCACTGCTGGCCGGTGGCCTCACGCAACTCGACGAGCACACCCGTGCCCGCGTAACGCATCTCGGTGGTCTCGCCAGTGGGGCTC
The DNA here is from genome assembly GCA_964599485.1 of uncultured Polyangiaceae bacterium. Classification (GTDB taxonomy): domain Bacteria; phylum Myxococcota_A; class Polyangia; order Polyangiales; family Polyangiaceae; genus JAPYTK01. The sequence continues at coordinate 3,530 of CAZRGL010000060.1, read as the reverse complement.
ACGTGTCGCGTCACATTGCCGAGCGAGTCATAGCCAACGGCCGTGGCGGTGCGGTCGGGGTGTACCACGTCTGTCACCCGCCCAAGCGCATCGTAGGTGACAGAAGTTGCCCTGCCCTGCACATCCGTACGACTGGTGGGACGGCCCAATGCGTCATTCGTGAACGATGTGCGGGCACCCCTGGCGTCGGTTCCCTCCACCAAGTTGTGGTGCGCATCGTAGGCGAAGCGACTCTCCAGCCCCGCTCGAGAATAGACCGCGACCACACGTCCTTGGCTGTCGTACTCAAAGCTGGAGGATTGTCCGCTGCTGCTACTCGCGCTCTCGAGAGCGCCGTGCCGGTTGTGCGTGTAGCGAATCTCTTGACCGTCAGGCGTGCGTCGAAGCACGAGCAGGTCGTCTTCGAACTCGCGCTGCAGCGCATTGCCGGCCGGATCGACCACAGCGGTCCGGTTGCCGCGCTCATCGTGCTCGAGCACCACAGTCTCACCGAGCGCGTTGGCGACGGCGACCAGATAGCGATCCTCGTCGTACTCCCGTTCGATGCAGCTGCTGCCGTCACTGGCCTCTTCCAGCAACGTGTAACCGTCCTCGGTGCCGACGTACCTCCGTGCCTCGGGATGTCCCGTCGCGAGGACCTCGATGCCGGGGCGGTATTCTAGATCGACGTTATGCAGCCGCTGGTCGCCCCAGGTTTTGATGCAGCGGCCGGTTTCGGGGTCGTACGCGTAATAAAATCGCCAACCGTTCTTCCAGCGAATGGCGGTACGACGGCGCTCGGCATCGTACTCGTACATCTCGTGATGGCCGCTTGCGTCGGTTGCGCAACACAGACATCCGGCGTCGTCGTAAGCGTAATCGAACCAGGTCTGGAGGCTGGGTTCGTCGTCGCTTCCGGGCGCAGCTGCCCAGACCTCTACGCGGATGATCCGGTGCTCAGCGTCGTGGCGCAACAGCAGCTGGCGGCCAGCGGTGTCGATGATGCGACTCAGCAGTCCCGCTTGGTATTCGAATTGGATACGGTTGCCCCAAACGTCGCTGATTGATTGGAGATAGGCGCGCTCCGGACTGGCGCCCTCAACCTTGGCGAAGCTTCGCGTCTGGCGTGTGTCCAAGCTGAAGACGCGGTAACGGCCGTCGGTGTCGGCATGCAGCTCGAGCCGGTCGCGGCGGTGGAAGGTCGACGCGTCCTCAGCGACCTTGTCGAAGAAGATATCGCGGCCGTCGGTATCGCGCAGAGCGAGCGCCTCGTCGGTCACGCTAACATGTTGATCGCACCACAGCGCCCAGCCGCCCCGTCCCAGTGGGCCGCTCTCTGTCCGCCGCGCGCTCGAGTAGCTGCGTGTCCAAACCAGCCCGATCATTCCGGGTAGCGTGAGGTCGCCTTTGTCATCCACCACCGTGCCCATGATGACCGCAACCGGCTCGCCTGCTTTGGAGCAGCCGGGCGCGTCCGGACCGCTCGCTGCGCCTGGCGCGCCGGTCTTCTTGGCCTTTTGCGCGGGAGCAGTGGCAACGCCTGGTGCGTCCCCGTCAGCGTCGCCCGAATCATCGCTCCCTCCTGAGCCGCTTCCAGCGCCTCCTAGCAATGGACCAGTCTGTTGCGATACCTCCGATTGCGGCGTGATCACATTCACGGCGCAGGTGTCCATGGTGCACGAGACCTTCTTGCCACCAGCAAGCAACTTAGAGGAGCCGCTCTTGACTGTGATCTTTCCCTTCACCGCGTGGGTTTGCACATCGCCCGCCGTTGGTTGTGACGGTTGGTTCGCCGGCGGATCGGCATCCATGTGGCTGTCTTCGGTGAGCACCGGTTTGCCGCCGACCGTGAGCGCCTTTTGGGTCTTGCTCCCAGTCGCCGAGCGCCCTTTGACCACATAGGGCGCGGGCACCGGTCCGGCAGTCGGCGGCGGCGGGTTGTTGCTCACTTCGGGCGGGGCCACCACGTTGTGGCCACTGCCTGTGGTCACGACCTTCTTCTTACCGGCAGTTGTGCTCATGAGACCGTTTGGGCCATTCGCCGACCGCTCCTAGGGCAGTTCCATTTTGGCAGACAGCACCTTGACGAGCGCTGCTATGTCCATGGTCAAGCGATTCCCAGCGAGGCGTACGCTGCCGTCGCGGCGGAGCTCGAGCGTGGTGTCGCCCACGCGGAGGGAAATCTGTTTGGCTGCGTCGAGCTCCAGGCGCTCGCCTCGCATTTCGATTTGCTGCTGTCTGTCTACGGTGGCTGCCGACGGTTGTGTCTGCACAGCACCGATGATCTCTGGTCCGTCCTCGCCCTGGCTCAGCAGCACCATCCGCCGATCACGCAAGCACTCGTCCATCAGAGATCGACGACAATGTCCCGAAAGCGTCGCGTCAATCCGCTGCCCGCTAAGCAGCCGCACATTGAAATGGTCACCGGATCGCAGCTCGATCAGGCCCGCGTGAAGCCCTGCAGCAAGCGCTACCACGCGCTTTGGCTTGATGTCCTTTGCTTCGATTCCGACGTTCTCGGCGCTATTCAGCTCAACGACTATTGCCTCTTTACTCATGACTCGTTCATCTCCACACCCATGCCCCCGCTTGATAATGACGGGACCGCTCGGTGGCCTCGGCGGCCATGCTAGCGAGCTCTGCTGCCAACCGGTTGCTCCACCGCGACACGTTCGGACAGCTCGTGATTCCAGTGCGGGCGCGCAACTCGTCGACGCGCGCGGCGATCTCAAAACACGACAGCTCGCCGCTGGTGCACTCATTGGCCACCAACGCGGGTGACCATGGCTGCCCCCTTCGGTAACGCACCTGTGGCAAGAGACGAAGCTCGCCCACCGCTTTTTCCCATGCCGCCGCCACCGTCCGTTGCTCTGGGGCCACACACGGGCCGAAAAGCGTCAGTAGAGCTTCTACAGCGTCATCTTGGTGGATGGGATCGGCCAGGTGATGGCACAGATAAGACCATACAGTCGGGTGGCCGAATCGTCCGATCGCGCTGAGGGAAGCCTTGCTCGCAGGCAGTGTGTTGACCAGGCGCTGTAGGATCGCAATGTCCGCGGGCTCACCCTTCATTACGAAGACCTCCAACGCGCGCACCCCGAGGCTCTGAGCCAATAGCACGTCCCGGCGCAACGCGTCGTAGGCGTCGGCCCGGCCGAGCACACTGAGGCAGTGGGCGGCATGCCAGCACACCTCGGTGTCATCAGAAGACAGTAACGCCGGCAGGCAATCGGGCGGGTGCAAGACCTCCGGATTGCGGAGCAACGAGCGCATGGCGACGCATCTCGTCATCGAGTCGCCGCGCTCAATCCAGGCGCTGAGATCAGACGGGCTGATGGCGCCATGATGTGACAACAGCTCGATGCCTGCAGCGCGGGCGGTGTGGTGGCTGGAGCTCACCAACGCGCGGGCAAGCGGGATGAAATGCGGATTGGCTGTGGCCGCGAAAGCCGCGGCAGCGCGGCGCGCGTGGGGGGCGCACGCATCGTCGAGCTGCTCGAGAAGGACAGCGAGTGCCTGCAGCGGCTCACGTCCCGCGATGGACCCGAGCG
>CAZRGL010000059.1:24825-29992 GCA_964599485.1 uncultured Polyangiaceae bacterium | reverse complement strand
GGGCGGGGAGGGGTGGGGGAAACGCGCGGGGGGGGGGAGGTAGCAGACCGGCCGGGCGCGCGGGTGGTGGAAAGCCGCGCTCGACCGACCCAGCCCTCAGTTGACATGCTCTCAGCTCGTTTTCACCTCAATCGTCTGTGGTTTGGCGGCCTCTGCCTTGGGCAGGGTCACGGTGAGCAGTCCGTCTTTGACGACGGCGCTGATCGCTTTTTGGTTCACTTCGAAGCTCAGCTTGAAGGTGCGGCGGAAAGACAGGCTCCGCCGCTCGGTGAAGAGCACCTTTCGGGGGGTTTCCTCACCCTCTTGCTCGGTCTCAGCGAGCTTGCCTACGAGTGTGAGTACACCGTCGTGCAAAGTGACACTGATCTCGTTGGCAGAAAAACCGGGTACGTCGGCTTGTAGCTCGAGCGCATCATCGGTTTCGACCACGTCGACCCGTGGCCAGCCAGCACCGAAGCGCGGTGCAGGTTTGCGATGCACGACCCACGGTCCAAAGTCGCGGGCCAACGAGCGCTCCCATCCATTCCATAGACTCAACATGACAAACCTCCAGGTTCGAAGACTTCGCGCATCTCGGCGCGGCGTGAGCGCTGCTAGCACCATGCAAACAGGTTGACGCCGCCGCCGAAGCGGTATGGGCCGCCGTTCGTCTCGCTCTCGCGATTCCTTTGTGGCGACACAGCCAAAATGCGCATGCCACAGGCTCTGTCAATCCCACAAGCGCACTTTTTTCTCTCGACGAGCGAGTGGTTTTCGACCACGTGTTGGCCATGCGTGAGCACAAGGAAATCTACATCGACGGCGAATGGGCACCTTCCACTGGCAGCACACTCATCGATGTCGTGCACTCGACCACCGAGCAGCCCATCGGCCGCGTCGTGGCCGGCACGCCAGCTGATGTGCACCGTGCGGCTGAGGCTGCACGCCGCGCGTTCGATGGCTGGAGCCAGACACCTGTGGCCGAGCGGGCACGCTGGCTTCGCGCCATTGGCGAGGGTCTGGCCGCCCGCGGACAGGAGCTCGCCAGCCTGATTGCCTCCGAGGTTGGAATGCCACTGCCTTTCTCCAAGGCAATCCAAGCGGGTCTACCTCCCAAGGTGCTCGCGTCCTACGCCAACTTGGTGGAGCGCTTCGCCTTCGAACAACAGATCGGCAATTCCCTGATCGTGCGTGAGCCTGTCGGTGTGGTCGGCTGCATCACACCGTGGAACTTTCCGCTGCATCAGATCGTTGCCAAGCTCGCGCCCGCCATCGCCGCTGGATGCACACTGGTGGTCAAGCCCAGCGAGGTGGCTCCGCTGAGCGCCTTCGTTCTTGCCGAAGTCATCCACGAGGCAGGCTTGCCAGCCGGCGTGTTCAACATGGTTAGTGGCACAGGCGTTCCTGTTGGCGAAGCCATCGCAACACACGAGCAGATCGACATGGTGTCGTTCACGGGATCATCTCGCGCAGGCAAACGGGTGGCTGCGTTGGCAGCGGAGAGCATCAAACGCGTGGCGCTCGAGCTGGGCGGCAAGAGCGCCAGCTTGATCCTCGACGACGCCGACCTGGCAACAGCCGTCAAGCGCTCGGTTGGCAACTGTTATCTCAACTCGGGTCAGACCTGCTCAGCATGGACGCGCATGCTCGTGCCCGCACAACAGCACGATGAGGCGGCTGCGCTTGCAAAGGCCGCAGCACAAAAGTTCTCGCTGGGCGATCCACTATTGGGCGAGGCGAAATTGGGTCCGCTCGTGTCGGCCGCGCAACGCGACCGCGTCCGCGACTACATTCGCATTGGCATCGAAGAAGGCGCCACCTTGATTTGCGGCGGACCAGAACAACCGGAAGAGCGGGAGGCGGGCTTCTTCGTCAAGCCGACGGTGTTCGCCAATGTGCGCAACGACATGCGCATCGCTCAGGAGGAAATCTTCGGACCTGTGCTTTGCATCATCCCCTACGCTGACGAACAAGACGGGGTGCGTATCGCCAACGACAGCATCTATGGCCTCGGCGGTGGCGTCTGGTCCGGCGACAGTGAGCGGGCCGCACGTGTAGCCCGACAGCTACGCACCGGACAAGTCGACATCAACGGCGGCAAGTTCAACCTGCTCGCCCCCTTCGGCGGCTACAAGCAATCGGGCTACGGGCGTGAGTTCGGTTCTTTTGGCCTAGAGGAAATGCTCGAGACCAAGTCCGTCCAGCAATAGCACCATGTTCCAATCCGTCGTCCGCATCTTCGCAACCACTCAGAGCCCGGCCTACGATTGTCCGTGGCAATCCGACTCGCCCGATAGCTGCACCGGATCGGGAGTGGTCATCGCCCCGGGTCGGGTGCTGACCGGCGCCCACATCGTCGCGAACGCAACCTTTTTACAGGTTCAAAAAGTGTCGGAGCCGGACAAGATGGTGGCCAAAGTCGTGGCCATCAGTCACGACGCCGACTTGGCGTTGCTTCAGGTCGCCGACCCATTTCTGATGGACGGAATGGAGCCCGCGAGCTTGGGTGAGCTGCCGAGCCTGCGCAGCCGCGTATCGGTAGTCGGCTATCCGGTGGGTGGCGAAGAGATCTCGATCACCGAAGGGGTCGTGTCGCGCATCGAGGTCCAGCGCTACAGCCATTCGGAACGACAACTGCTCGCGGTGACGGTGGACGCGGCCATCAACAGCGGCAACAGCGGCGGCCCTGTGCTCGAAGATGGCAAGGTCGTGGGCATCGCTTTTCAAACCCTCAAAGACGCCGAAAACATTGGCGAGATGGTTCCTACCAATCTCATCCGACAATTCCTCAAGGGCGTCGAGCTCGATAAGCCAGCGAACGTTCCTGGTTTGGGCTTGGTGTTGCAGACCTTGGAAAACCCGCGACTGCGCAAACGTGCGGGGCTCACCGCTGGGCAGAGTGGCTTGCTCGTGGCGCGAGTCGAATACGACACCTCGACCTGGGGACACTTGCGCGAAGGCGACGCCCTACTGAGCATCGATGGTCACAGCATCGCCAACAATGGAACGATTCAATACCGCGGCCATTTCCGCACGGCTTGCGATGCGGTGCTCGGCGACCATTTCGTTGGCGACCGAATCGAGCTTCGACTGCTGCGTGACGGTCGTGAGCGTGAGATCGAGATCGAGCTCATGCCGTACCGCAGGATGGTACCGCGCAGCCAATACGATGCTCCACCCACGTTCATCATCTACGCAGGTCTGGTATTCCAGCCGCTTTCGCTAGATTATCTGCGCACCTGGAGCGATTGGTGGGACAAGTCGCCTCCTGAGCTGTTGCACCATTACTATTCCGCCGTGCGCGCCGAGGAGCAGCACGAAATCGTGGTGCTGAGCAAAGTCCTCGCTGATGAAATCAATGTCGGTTACGAAGAGCTGGACAACACCTGCGTGGTCAGTGTCAATGGCCAAGTCCCGGCGAACATGAAGCACTTCGTGGAGTTGCTCGACGGCGCCAACAACGGCGTCGAAATTCGCCTCTCCGATGACTGTCTCGTGGTGCTCGACGCTGCCCAAGCCCGCAGCGCCACCGCCAGCATCCTCGAACGCTACGACGTACGCCAAGACCGCTCAGCTGACCTCATGGTCTAAAAGCCGGGTCGTCGGCAAGGCCGCCTTCGTAGGCCGGACTCACCAAGGAGAATCGAGAGCTACCCGACTGGCGACGCGTGAACAATCCGGGCTCGTCTTCTCCGGGGCGCTGGGCCTCAGTTTGGTCCCGCGGACGGAGTCGCCGGGTTAGAATCCGTCTCGTGATCGACTTCAGCCGCTTGGTCGCAGCGATTGCGTTCGCATGGTTTTTCCTGTGGCCAACGGCAGCGCGAGCCGACTTGGTTGGCCCGCCGCCGACGCACTGCCCGCTTGGCTCGACACCGACCTCTTCCCATTCGGGTCCCTATTGCAGCCCCAGCCTCTGCGCCGCCGACGCCGATTGTGCGTCTGGAACGAGCCACCCACCGGTCACGAAATCGAGACCGTACATATGCCGGCTCGCGGGACTTTGTGTGATGAAGAAGGCCTTCTCCTGGCGCGGCAATGGACGTTTCCACCTGCTCGAGGCCACCGGCAGCTGTAGTGCCCCGAGCGACTGTGCGTCACCAGCAGTGTGTGAAGTGACCAAACGTTGCTTCGCAAGCTCATCGGCACCAACAGCAACGAGCCAGCCATCCACTCAATCCAGCGCCTCTTCTGCACCTCCGTTGCTACCCATGAAGCCCAGCGATAGCGGCTGCGCGTGCGCTGTATTGGCATCGCGCGAGCCCGGCGGGCTCGCCTGGGCCATCGTCCCGATGTTGGCGGCGCTCGTCCATCTGCGGCGCAGAGCCCGTAGGACTGGACAAGCACCCCTGATGGCGCTGACGATGGTTCTCTTGTCGTGGGGTTGCGGGCAGCGCGAAGGTGGCTGGCAAGGGCAACCCTTACAGGTCGCGTGGGCCAAGCAGTTCCGCGTAGCCGAGAGCCGCGGCGCGAGCACCGTAGCGGTCAATGCCGAGGGTAGCTCGTGGGTGGCTGGCTACACGAAGGGCAAGTTGGAAACGGACGCCCTCTCCGAAGACTGGGATGGGCACTGGGGGGGGTTCGTATCGAAGCTCGATGCTCACGGCACCCGGCTGTGGACCCGAGGGCTGGGCAGGAGTGGACCATTCTTGCCCGCGGGCGACGCGCGGGGGAACGTCTACGTGGCAAGCAGCTTTCGCGAGCGAATCGCCGACTTTCCCACCGGCAAGCTCGAGGCTTTGGCTTTCGCCAACCTGCTCGTGGCCAAGCTCGATGCTGACGGTCGGCCGTTGTGGGCCAAGACCTTCGGGGCCATTGGCAAGGTGGAGCCCAAAGCCACGGGGGTGGACCCATCCGGCAGCCCAGTCGTCGCCGGTGAGTTCACCGCGGACCCTCTCGATTTCGGCGGTGGCCCGCTCGGGCACAGCGGGGGTCGCGATGTGTTTGTGGTCAAGCTCGACCCCAACGGCAGCCACCTGTGGAGCGTTCGATTGGGCGGCCGCTCGCAGGAGCACGCCAGCGACATGGCGGTCGATACCAATGGCAATGTGATCGTCACTGGGATCTTCGAGGGGACGGTTGCGCTGGGATCAAAAACGCTCCGCAGCGCAAATGGTCATGATGTGTTCGTGGCGAAGCTCGATGCCAAAGGTCTACCAAAGTGGATCCGCAACATAGAGACCGGCGGCGT
>CAZRGL010000059.1:6330-24815 GCA_964599485.1 uncultured Polyangiaceae bacterium | reverse complement strand
CAGCGATGTCGCAGTCACCCCGGGGGGCGTGGTTTTCGTCGTTTCTCACCCGCTGCGCAGGGATGCCAGCTCCACGACACCGATCATGTTGACGCGTATCGAAGCGAACGGCGATGTGACATGGCGCCGGTATTGCGCTTCGACTCAGAACCAGAAGACCACTTGGAGGGGCGCTGCGGCAGCCGACGCGCACAATCGCGTATTGCTCGCCGGTAGGTTGACCGGCTCGATGAATTGCGGTCGTGGTTGGCTCGCTGCAGGAGATTCGTCGCGTGGCGTCATTGGGCTGGTCGATGCAGATGGAGGACTGATCAGCGCCGGGAGCTTCGGTGTTGGAAGCGCCTTCTCAGACGTTACGCTCACGCCGAATGGCAACATGAGCGGGGTGGGAGCGACCACGGGCGGCATCGATCTGCCCGGCGCTATCACGACCGGCTCTGGCCGATTATATAGCGCCAAGCTGAGGCTACCGCCGCCGTGAGGAGCAAGACTCATTCGCAAGAGACGAGCAAGTCGATCGGCGAAGGCGCATCGCCGAGCAGCGCGCAGGTCGTATCACAAAGGGCGATGCGCACAGTGCTCGAACCGTCGGTCGGCATCGTCTCGAAATAGAAACCACCGAGCACAGGATGGCAGGCGTCGCGGTTCGGGCGCGGATCGACCACGGTTTGCTGTCCGTTCGCTAAGGTCAGCCCAACGCGCACTTGCGCGATGGACAGCGCCGTGCTGCCAAACCAGTCGGCGGTATAGACGCAGCGGCCTGCCTTCGCGCGCACCGACTCGAGGGCAGCCAGAAACTCATCTTGCAGCGACTCGTTGGTGGTCACGATGAATGCTTCGCCGCTTCCGCCCGCAGCGGCAACCAGATCGAGATTGACCTGTGCGACATCTTCTTCGACTTGCGCAAATACGCCGATCACGAAGGTCTGGACCCCCCGAACAAGGCCATCCGCAGCTGCTTCTGGGACCTCTCCGATGGCGCCATTTGTGTCAAACGAATCGAGGGATGGGTCACATGTCGTAGGCAGGCCGTCGGTGGCGAGCACCACGATGGTCTTGTGCGCGCTTTGCTGCGACCAGTCGGCCGCACTGTCAATCACACCCTCGAGGGCCGGCAGGGTGGGGGTCGAGCCTTCGAGCGAACGCGTGCTCATCGCGGTGATGAGCGTTGGGGCACCAATAGGCAACGCGACCACCTCTTCAACGGCGTAGCTCGTGGGATCGCAGGAAGCGGTGTTGGTACAATAGCCTCCTTCTAGGCAAGGTGCGTCCCCACAAGTCTGCGGATCGTTGATGAGACAAATCATGTCCGGGTTGTCCTGGCAAAGCCCAAGCGGCTCGCACACATCGTCCGGCAAGTCCGCATCAACGCAGTGTTGTTGAGTCTGACAGGGCGCGTCACCTGAGGGCCAGCAAAGGCCAAACGGCGCGCAAGAATCCGGATCGCCGCAGGTGTCGTCGGAGTAGCAGAAGTTGGGCACTTCGGGGCGAACACGTGGAAAGAACGCGATGCCCGCGCCACTGCCCGAGAGGCCTGGGTCGACCAGGAAGCTCGACAGAGCGCTGACGACCTCGCTCCACTTTGAAATGTTCTTCCCCTCCTCGATGGCGAACTCCATGGATCCAGACGAATCGAGCAGGATGAACAAGTCGACCTGCGTCTGTTCGGCCGTGGCCTCGAACGAGACACAGACGTCGAGCTCCGGATAAGGCAACTCAGAACGCGCGCCGCAAGATGAGATGGCCAGCCCGCTGAGGACGAGCCACACGAAGCCGACAAGGCACCGGCGATATATTGTAAGCATGATAAGTAGAGTCAAATTGTAGCGAGGCGTCCTCGCTAGGTCATCTTAGCTTCCGCCTTATTTGTTCCGAGTCGACCGCTGCCACCGCGCCTGGCGCACGCTCATGGTGTCAGCTCACAGAGCGAGTCCCCTTGCAAGTAAGCGAATTGTGGGGCAAAAATGGGCCATGTTTTTGTCACGAGCAGCTCTACGCTGTTTCCCGTTGATGTTGGCAACTGCTGTCGTAGCGGTAGTGCTTGGATGGGCGGCTCCCGCGGCCGCTTGCAAGTACAACGACGATTGCCGACTCGGGCGGGTTTGCCGGGGCGGCAAGTGCCGGGCCAAACAATGCGAGAGCGACATCGAGTGCCCCAACGAGGGGATCTGCCACCATGGCAAGTGCCGGCGCGCTGATTATAAGGGTGGCGGCGGAGACGCTGGTGATCCGGGCGATCTGTACAGTCCAGCCATGATGATCGTTGGAATCGTGTTCGCCGGGCCGATATCTGACGCGGCGCTCTTGCCGGGGGTGCCCCTCATGGGGTCAGGCCTCGGCATCGGCGGCACAGCGCTCGTCATCGTAGGCATCACCGCGAAAGCCGTCGGTTTGCCGTTCCTGATTGCCGGAGCGCAGTCAGTGGGAGACGACGAAGATGGATCAGTACCGTCGTGGGCCCCTTCTGTGGCCGCGGCTCCGGCAGCAGGACCGCTGAGCCTCGGCCTCAGTTGGAGCTTCTAGCTCGAGCCTCAGGGCACGGCAGTGAGCTGGAGCGTCAGCTGCTGTGCTGACGATGTGGTGTTGACGATCAACCGGTCTGTCTGCTGCTCGATCGAGCAGTCATCGCACACCACCGCATAGCCTTTGGGGTAGACGCGGGTGGGCACGACGATCTCGGTGGGCGCCACAATGGTGCCGTCTGGTCGCCAACTGAAACTGAACGCGCCGCTGCTCTCATCAAAAGCGTAACTGATCGGATCACCGGCAACCCATTCGGGATAGGGGCGCACCAACAGGTCGAGTAGCTCGGTCTTCTCGCTGCCATCGGGGCGGAGCAACCCGTAACCATCATCCCGATCGTAGGCCCAATACATCGAGCTGCCGGCCGCAGCGCCGATCCCCTCGTATTGGGCACCCATGTAAGCCTCGATACCCGGTGCGTCGACGTTGCCACCATATTCGCCGATCCACAGCGCCGCGCCGAGCGCGGTTGCCTCGACTTTGAGCTCGCCCACTTCGGCAACGAGCAGCTTGCGTTTGGCCTCGTCGAAGCCGTTGCCGGACTCTGCATCGCGGTCGTAGGAATGAGGCGCATAGACCACGTTCGCAAATGAAAAAGGCGTCAGGCCCGTCGGCAAACCAACGTTGCGACTCGCGCTCGGCTCGAGGAAGGCCACCCAAGTTGGCGCCTCGGAACGCACCGCTCCAACGACGCGCTCGTAGAAGGGTTTGAGCTTCTCGTCCTCGAAAATCGCCATCTGCGTCGAGCCCCAATACGGCTCGTTCATGACGTCGAACCCCACCACCGCTTCATGCGCAGCAAAGCGCGCCGCCACCCGTCGCCAGGCCTCGGCGTAGTGAGCTTGTAGCGACTCGCTATTCCAGAAGCCGTCCACGCAGGCGGTGATGTTCTCGTTGAGGTAGTTCAGAAACCAAGGGCTGATGGGCTCGTAGGCGTCGTAGTAGGCGCTGTCGCAAGTCCACTTGGGAGCGCCGTCACCGCCGAAACCTTCGCCGTAGAGATCCTGGTGCATGTCGAGGACCACGTGCAGGCCGGCCTGCGACGCCCAGTCGAGCCGTACCTGCACCTCGTCGAGATAACTGTCGTCATAGACGCCGTCTTGCGGCTCGATGGCGGCCCAGAGGATGAGCAGACGCACGGCGTTCATTCCCCAATCGGAACGCATGCGCGCGAAGTCTTGTTGCTCGTGAAAGCCAAAGTAGGGCGACGATTTGTGGGCGTTGGCGATGTTGGCCCCGCGCATGATCAAAGCGCGACCATCAGCCGCACGCAGTGCTCCCGAGCTGACGTGCCAATGATCCGGTCGGTCGGGAGCGGGAACCTCGAGGGGGCGCAACTCGCACCCCGTCGTCACCGCCACGGTCAACGCCAGCAGCATGACCGCGCGATAGCGACGACAGTAGCTTTGACGGCTCATCGCACCATCTACTTCGGTTGGACCGTGCAGCTCATGGTCTCGCTGACCAGCTGGGCGGCGACACCGGCCTTGGGGCGCGTGATGTAGACGACCACGAGCTTGCCGTCTGCCAGACCAAAAGCATAGGACTCGTAAACATCTTTGGCCAGCCCGTCGAGCGTGTAGCCTTTGCCAGCCTGCGACAGGGCGGCATCGACGGGCAGCAGGCTCACTTGGCCGGCCCTGCGCGCTCCACTCTGGCAAGCAAGCCAGCGCTGCTCTCCTGCCTTGGCAATGGTGGGCTCACCAAAGGAGTCGTCTTTGCCGCCAACCGGTGGCGAAGCAAAGCTACTGCCGAGCGAAGGAGTGGGACCGAAACGAAGTGTTCGCACTTTCCAGTGAGTGGGATCGCCACGTTGGGCCGTCACGAGCAGGTGCCCGCCATCGTCAGCCAAGAATCGAGGCATACAAGGATAACCGCCTGCATAACGGCGTGCCCGGCCAGTCGGGCGCTTGTTCGCGTTCAAGAGCCACGCCAAGGCGCCGCCCCGGTAGCGACCGATCAACGCGTACTTGCCATCGGCGAGTTGCTGCGCAACCGGCGCCTCGAGGGTGTGGAGCTTCTTTGGCGCTTCGCCGAGAGAAACGCTGTGAAGCAGAATGCGACCACCTCTGCCCTCGTTTGGGATGGCGTAAGCGCGCATCGACCATTTGCGGGTCGCGCCATCTTCTTGAAGGGTGCCTTCGAGGTACGAGCCCACCGACCACACGTCGTCGCCTTTGGCGTTGGCCATGGTGCGACAGTCGCGAAGCTCACGCACGGTCTTTTTGAGCTTGCCGTCTGCGGCGGGTTTCACAACAGGGCTACTCGTCGTGGGCGCCGGTTTCGCCGCGGATGCCGGCGCCGACGCTACCGGAGGAGCAATGCGCCCGAGCGAAGCGCTCGCAGAAACGGTGGGGGCGGCGCTGGCTACGGGTGGCGCGCTGCTACTGCTCGCCGCCGGGCGACTGGACGAAGTCGGTTTGCTCTTGCGTCCGCTGTCATCGGTCTTGAGCAAGGGCGTGCCGTAGAACGAGACAAAAGGCTTGCTTGCGGCAACCGGGCCGCAAGCGATGCGACGCTTACCGTCACGCATCTTATCGCGATGGTCAGCGAAGACGCGCCGCCCTGCTGTTACGGTGACACGTTGCAAATGCCGCTTGCCGTCCTCGGACTTGATGCGTCTAGCCAGGGCATTGCGAGCGGCCAGCTTTGCGGCGCTGAGTCTGCCCGCCCCTGCACCATCGAAAGCGAGCACATGTGGGTGGTTTCCAATGGCTACACCCAAAGCAACCGTTCCATCTTCGAAATGCGTCGCGGTGATGCCCGTGCGAGTGTTGGCCCACTTGCCCCACACTGTGGGCTCGCCGACCCGCTTACAGACAGGGCCTGCTTTCTTGGGCTTGGCTGCGCTCGACTGTGAGGTGCTCACAGCGGACGTGGTCGGCGCCGGTGGCGGCACGACCGTGGGCTTCGACTCCTCGGCACAGCCCAACGTTGCCAGGGTGATCAGCGTGACTAGGCCCAGTCCTGATGCTCGCATGGCGCGCTTATATCCTCACTGGGAGATGTCGCCTACCGCCGCGATGGCGAAGCGCTTCGCAGCATGGAGCGCAGCGGTGTGCTCAGAAGATCCTCGGCTCAGAGCCACGGTCAGCCCGTTTCGTCGCGCGGCACGCTAGCAAACGTGCGAGGATCGGCTCCTGGTCCAGCTGATTGGCCAACCGCTCCATGAGATGCGCATGCTGTTGCGAAGCACCTCCCACGCATCGGCGATCCGGCGCCAAATCGCACTGCTTACCCCAGTGCTCATCATGGCTTGTTCGGACATGCCCGAGCCGACCCTTGCTGTTCCGGTGGTTGCCGTGGAGCCGAGCTGTCCCAGGGGCATGACGCGCAGCGAGGGCAAGTGCCAAGCCTCTGCCGATCTTCCCGGGCCGGTGATCGCCGAGCAACCCAAAGACATGGTGGCCGTTCCGGGAGGCCTCTTCTTGATGGGCTGCTCACCGAAACAAAAGCACTGTGACGCAGAGTCCCAACCCAAGCACGAAGTGCGCGTGGCCAGTTTCCTGATCGACAGGACCGAGGTCACCGTTGCCGACTATCGTGATTGCGTCACCAAAAAGGAATGTGAGGCGCCTGGTACTTCTTCAGGCAGCTGCAATTGGGATGCTGACGACCGTGAGCGACACCCGCTCAACTGCATCAATTGGAAGCGGGCGAGCAATTACTGCCGCGTCCAAGGCAAGCGATTGCCCACAGAAGCCGAGTGGGAAAAAGCTGCGCGTGGAAACGACGAGCGCGCCTACCCATGGGGCAACCAGTCCGCATCATGCAACTACGCAGTGATGGTCGAAGGCGGCTCCGAAGGCTGTGGTCGCTCATCGACGTGGCCGGTTGCCAGCAAGCCCGCCGGCCAAAGCCCCTACGGCGCCATGGACATGGCCGGCAACCTCTGGGAGTGGGTGAGCGATTGGTACGACGCGAGCTACTACAGCCGCTCGCCCAACAGTAATCCAGCCGGCCCCAAGTCGGGCAGCGAGCGTACCATCCGCGGCGGAAGCTGGGACGACATGCTCGGCGCACCGGCGCTGCGCACCACCATCCGCGTCGGCAACGATCCCTCGACCCAGGGGCGCCACCTGGGTTTCCGCTGCGCCAGATCAGACTGAGGAGAGGGTCCTACAAGCCCAATGCGGCATGCACAGCGAGGGTGGCTGAGGACTTGTTGAGCGTATAGAAATGCAGTCCTGGTGCGCCGGCCTGCAACAGCTCTTTGGCTTGCTCGGTTGTCCAGTACACGCCAGCCGCAACGACTGCGGCGGGATCACGCGCGACAATCCTCAGTCGTCGATAGAGCTCCTGCGGGATCCGCGCACCGCACATCTTGGTGAACCGCTCGGTCTGCGAGACGTTGGTCACAGGCATCAAGCCGGGCACGATGGGAACATCGATGCCTGCACTTCGTGCACGGCGCACAAAGGCCAGGTAATCCTGGTTGTCGAAGAACAGCTGCGTGATGAGAAAATCTACGCCCCTGTCGACCTTGCGTTTGAGGTGGTCCAGGTCCTCCTGCAAGTTGGGCGTCTCGGGATGCCCTTCGGGATAGCAGGCTGCGCCGATGCAAAAGTCGAAACCCTCGGCGCGAATGAATGCGACCAGCTCGTCAGCATGCGCGAAGCCACCTTCCGTTTGGACAAAGCTGTCCTGGTCGGCTGGCGCATCGCCCCGCAGAGCGAGCAGGTTGGTGATTCCCGCCTCATCGAGTCGTTTCAGGGTGGCCCGTAGCTCTTTTTGGGTTGCGCCCACGCACGTCAGGTGTGCCAGTGCTTCGATCCCGAGCTCACGCTTGATGCGTGTGACCACCTCGAGCGTGCGGCTGCGGGTGCTGCCGCCAGCGCCGTAGGTGACCGAGACGAACGATGGGCGGCAGGGCTGCAGCGCCTCGATGGAGTCAAACAAGGTTTGCTGACCCGAGTCCGTCTTGGGAGGAAAGAACTCGAACGACACTACCGGCGCGCCGGCGCTGAACATGTTGCTGATTCTCATGCGATGCTTCGAGGGCATTATTCATCAACCCCGCACGGGGGGCGAGAACTGAGGGCCCAGCAGATGCGAGCAACAGCCGTGAGGCTACCGTTGCGCTGCGTGAACGAGCGTTTTATCCGAATCGCCTTGCAAGCTCACGCGCAACTGGGCAGCCCGTTTCTTGGACGCCGTCTGCACCCCGCGTAGCGCTGCCAAGCGAAGCGAGCGCGTCTGTGCACGATCTCGTGCGACGAAAGCTAGCTGATCGACAATCGCGGGCGATGGCTTTGCTGCACCCGCCGCCACCAGGGCCCGACTACGCACGTGTCGCGGCGCGCGACTGTCGAGCCCCACGGCGAGCAGCCCCGCAGCCGAAGCTCCAGCCGCCCGCAAGGCGCGATAGTGATCTGTGGCCGAGGTATGCCAACACCACAGGCCAGACAGCAGCTGACCTGCGGCCGGACTCAGCTTCGTGCGCCAACCAGACGCGACCACGGGTCGGGCTGCGGACTGCAGCTGCAGAAGCTGCGAACCCGACACCAATTGCCGACCCTTGCCGCCAATTCCCCCGCTGTTGCCAGGTTGCTCTTTCGGAAGCGGCGGAGCGAAGCCGCCTCCTTGCTCGACCGCGCCTCGGTAGATGGCGCTGGCTTGCACTACGGCTTGCTGCTTGGCCGAGAGAATCAGCGCGCTGTCCGCATGAGCGTACGGAAACATGAGGTTGTCGAAATCGGGGCAGGCGTCGTACTTGCCCACCACATCATTGCAATACGGGGTATCGGTCAGCGCGTCGCCGAAACCTCCGCTGACCTCACTGGTGTGGATGAGCCCGGCGTAGTGGCCGACCTCATGCGCCATCACCAGCTGGTCGAGGGCAGGATCGCCCGTAACCACCATCACTACGACGCTGCGCGAAGTGCCGTGCTGCAGAGGATTGCCTGGGATGCCAGAGCTGAATCCCAATGGCTGGGACTTGGTATCGATGGCAGTGACCACCATCACGTTGACGGCAGGTTTACCGGGCGCTTGTGCTGTTTGCTTCATCAGCTCGACAGCGTTTTGCTCATTGACCACATCGAACTCGGAGCTCAGCGGTTTGAACGTCAGGGTGCCCACGTTGAGCCCCGCGTACCCGTCAAACGCCCCATGAACGAGCTCACTGATGTAACCTTCCCCGGCTACCCCGGGGGTCAGGAAGGCGTTGACGTCGATCGCTCCGCCATGAAATAGCCCGTCGACTGTTTGCCGATACCACACCGACAAATGGGCCATGTCGTTGGTGGTCTGGCTGCCGAGCAGCAAGTCCCAGTAGCCCGCCATCAGCGGCATGGCGTTACCATGATCCGACAGGGGCACGGCGGTCGTCATGACGCTGAAGTCGAGCCAAGTCACGGCTGTGCCGCTCATTCCGTAGTACTCGATGATGCTCGAGGCCGCGGGGGACGAAACGTCGCTGAAGCCAATGTCGTCGAGCTCATTTGCTGACGTAGCGATGGCACTGAAACCGAGCGCATTTGCGGGCAGCTCGAAGGGAACGGGCGTGCCAAAGACGACGTCTCCGAGGTCGATCTCGACCAACGGCGGAATCGGCGGGGCGCCTCCGACCGGGGGCTGGCCGGCGCTACCCCCTTGGCTGCTGCTGGTGCTGGTAGTGCCGGGGACGGTGGTTGTGGTGGCTGGTGGGTGAGTTGTCATTGGCACCACGCTGGTCGTGGTGGTGCTGACCGGCGCGCCACCTTGGCTGGACTGTGATGACCCCGAAGGCGTGTCGAAGACCGCTTTTCCCCCACAAGCCGCGGTGATGATGATCCCGGCGCCAAGTAGTTGGGCTCCAGACCAGAAGGACTTGCTCGAGAGCATGATTTGACCCATTTCGCTGCCGCTGCGTTGCATCCACAAAGTAACGCGCGAGAACTCGGCCCACGGGGTCAGCAGAAAGACCGCTGGCCGCAAGCCGTCAAATAAGTCCCAAACCCAACCCCAGTAAATAATGTCTCATCACGGGGAAGGTTTCACAAGGCTTCCTCATGTTGTTTTGCAGGATGGCGCTCCGGCAGCGACCTGATGCATGATGGCGCCAGAGCCGATAGCCCGGGAGGAGCAGCGTGGAGCGGACGATTTTTGGCGAAGAGCACGAGTTATTCCGTCAGTCTTTCAAACGGTTCGTCCAGCAGGAGGTCGTTCCCAATCAAGAACGATGGATGGAGGTCGGCATGGTCGATCGCGCCGCTTGGCAAAGGGCCGGCGAGAGCGGATTCTTGTGCCCCTGGCTCGAGCCAGAATACGGCGGCCCTGGCGGTGATTTCTTGTGCTCTACCGTTGTGGTCGAGGAGCTTTCACAGGTCTACGAGTCGGGCTTTGCCATGTCGCTTCATTCCGACATCGTGGTGCCCTACATCCACGAGTTCGGCAACGAAGAGCAGAAGCAACGGTGGCTGCCTGGCTGCGCCTCAGGACAGCTCATCACCGCAATCGCCATGACCGAGCCGGGCACCGGCTCGGATTTGGCGGCCATCACGACCACCGCAACAAAAGACGGTGATCACTACGTGCTCAACGGCTCCAAGACCTTCATCTCGAATGGCATCTTGTGTGACCTATGTATCGTCGCGGCCAAAACCGATAGCGACCGAGACAACAAGCACGGAGGCATCAGCTTGTTTGTCGTCGAGGCCGACCGCGAGGGTTTTGAGAAGGGAAAGAAGCTCAAGAAGATCGGCATGATGGCTCAAGACACCGCGGAGCAGAGCCTCGCTGATTGTCGTGTGCCTGCCGACAATTTGCTGGGCGCTGAAGGCAGCGGCTTTCTCATGCTGATGAAGAAACTGCAGCAGGAACGGCTCATGGTGGCAATCGGGGCGCAGGCCGCAGCTGAGCGCGTGCTCGCCGACACCATCGAGTACTGCAAAGATCGACACGCTTTCGGGCGGGCCATTTCGACGATGCAAAACACCCGTTTCAAGCTCGCCGAGTGCGCCACCCAAACGGAGGTTGGCCGTGCCTTCCTCGACCGTTTGATCAGTGAGCACGTGGCCGGCAAGTACTTGGTCAAAGAGTGCTCGATGGCCAAGCTCTGGCAAACCGACATGCTGTGCCAGCTGGTCGACACCTGCTTGCAGCTCTTTGGTGGCTACGGCTACATGACCGAATACCCAATCAGCCGCGCATACGTTGATGCACGCGTGCAGCGGATCTTTGCCGGGACCAACGAGATCATGAAGGTCATCATCTCCAAGCAGCTCGGACTCTGACTGGGAAACGAGCCCCGCGCCGAAGCTTCGCGCTCAGCAGCCGCAGCCAGCCGCTTGGACGCGCCGCTCGCTTTTGGTCAAGGTGGCGCGGGCCTCTTCGCAAAACGCATCGTCCTCTCCAGCGAGCTCACACACACCATCCACTGAGCGACGCATGGAAGCGAGCGCCCGACATGCCCGCACGCAACCTGCTGAGCCGGCTGACAACGCTACAGCCTCATCGCCCATTGCCTCATCGAGCGCCTGCTCGTTCTCTTTCAGTGCGGATCGGGCGTCTTCAACGCTCTCGAATTGTCGGCTCGAGTCTGGCAGCTCGTTGGTTGGCTTTGGCTTTGGCCCAGCCTTCGACAAATCGTTACCGGGCTGGGTGTAGCTTGGCTGAGCCGCTGGTGAGCTCGGCTCGAATCGCGCGGGGCCACAGCCAACAGTTGCCGCTGCTAGGGCAGCGCCAGCGGCCCACAGCGCTACGATTAAACGACGATGGGATCCCATTTGCTGGAGCAAACATAGCACCAACGACGATCACATGTTGCGCAGGGCATCAGTACGACGGCGGGCAGCTCGAAGGGCAGCGCTGAACGTCCAAGTCAGCGGGATGAACCGAGGCAGGCGGCACGCGAGTCTGCAACACCTCGAAGTCGAGCTCAGCGTCGAGCTTGCGGTGCAAACCCACGTTGCCGAGCCGAGGTTCCGAAGAAACGTCGATGCGCAACTGGGGGAAAACCGCTGAGACGACGCCCTCGGCGCCGCGCTCGACCCAGGCGTCACCGCAACGCATCGTCCGTTTGAACCGCACACGCCGGCCAATTGCGAGCAGCGGTCGCTTGCTCTTGGTGATGATCCATCTGCTGGCGTTCGACATGTCGTGATCTCCCTTGGTCCCCAAAACAAGGTGCGCCATGCAAAGAGAAGATCTTTCATGCTATCTGGCCAGCGCAGTTGCTTTCAATGCTTGTGCGCTTTTTGCTGGCGCCGCTCGCTGTTCGGGCAGCTGCTGCTCAGCCCCAGATTCGTGCGGGCGGCACCCAACCACCAAAGGCTTTCTCCAGCGCACAGGCCACCGCGATCGTTCGATGATCGTTGCCGCGACTTCCGACAACCTGCACCCCGAGCGGCAGCCCCGCGCCGTCGAGCCCGAGCGGCACTTGGGTCGACGGCAGCTGCATCACATTGATGATGGCGGTGTAAACCCAGCGCAGAGGGGTGAGCAACGGCAGCCCGTGACGGGGCGCCGTAGACGCATAGGGTGGATAGAGCATGACCCCATCGCCGATCAGCAGCTCGAGCTCCCGCTTGAGATCGGCACCGCGGGCGAGCATCTGTGCCGCTCCTCTGCCGTGCAGCAGAGGCAACTCCTCGACTAGCGCCAAGGCCCAGGCCGCCAGAGTGTGCTCGGAGCGCCCCAGCACCAACTTGAGCAGCTCGCGGCCGAACGAGATCGGGCGGCCATCGCCGAGTAGGACTCGAAAGCTGGTCTCAGCCGCAGCGCTCATCATCGCGCTCCAGATCTCCAGCGATCGGCGCAAGCCTTTGACGCGAACCTGGCTCACGTCGGCTCCCTGGCTGGCGAGCTGATCGGCACAGCGCTGTTGGGCTTCGCGCAAGCTTCGACTCACTGGAGTCACGCCGTTGTCCGCCACGTTGATCACCCGCAGCCCGTCGATGCGAACAGTGCTCGGATCACCAAGCTGCAGCGCTTCGCACCCCGGGTCCTGACCGTCGGGCCCAGCGATGATCTTCAAGAAGGGGAACAAATCCTCAGCGCGACGCGTAATCGGACCCGTGCACAGGTAGCGCAACGCCTCGTTTTCGGAGATGGGAAACTGACCGGTACCCGGCACCAAGCCTCCGCTGGGCTTATGGCCAAAAGCGCCACAGAAGAAGGCAGGCATTCGAATCGAGCCGCCGATGTCAGCCCCCAAACCCATCGGTGAAGCGCCCGAGCCCACGATGGCTCCCTCGCCGCCAGAGCTGCCGCCAGGGATTCGCGCCGTGTCATACGGGTTGTTGGCGCGGCCGTAGACTCGGTTCTCCGACTCCATCCACATGCACAGCTCGGAAATATTGGTCAGGCCGAGCACGATGGCGCCCGCTTGCCGAAGGCGCTGCACAGCGGTCGCGTCTCGCTGCGCTAGTCGGCCCTTGCGCGCCACGAGTCCGCCCGTGTTGGGCATCCCAGAAAGCGCAAAGGCTTCTTTGACCGTACAGGGAACACCATGGAATGGCCCCAAGCCCTCCGGCCCTTCTTCGCGCAAGCGGGTGTCGGCTCGCACCGCTTCATCCCGGGCCTGGTTGAAGCGCTCGACGACCACGGCGTTGATGGCTGGATTGACGCGCTCGATCGCCGCGATATGCGCTTCTACTGCGTCTTGCGAGCTGAGCTCGCCCTTCCGAATGCGCTCGGCCATGGTGGAGGCCGAGATCTTCAGCAGCTCATTCATGTCGGGATCTTGCTCTATGACAGCTGGCGCTGCGCCTCAATTCGCGAAGATTTGGGGATAAGACCGAATAATGCTCAACGCTTAGCTAGCTTCGACCCACAAACGCTGCCGGCCTGCTAGGCGCCATGGTAAATCGCCTGGCGCTCGATTGCATGGCTTGCCGTGCGTGAGCGTCAAACGGGTTCCGGAGGTGTTTCAATTGCGGACTCACGGCTTGCTCTTGATATTGGCAGCGCTCTTGGCCGGCTCGTTCAGCACACACGCAGCTGCAGCGGGCAAAATTCACGTTCTCGTCTTACGGGAGCACGGCATCGGCAGCGCGGCTGCGGCCCAACCTTACGTCGACAAATTCGTGCAGGTAGCTGCCAGCAAGGCCCAATGGGGCGCCGCCGCCGGCAAGTACGTGACCCGGCGCTCCCAAGCCAAGAAGTACATCACCAAACGCAATCCCCAGTTCGGGATTCTGTCGCTTGGTGCGTTTTTGGCCATGCGCAAAGCACACAACCTCGACGTGCTCGGCTACGTCGCTGCGAAACATGCTGGCGGACGCCGCTATCACTTGATCAGCCGCGACAAGTCGGACTTGGCCGGCTGCAAAGGCGCGAAGCTCGCCAGCAACCACTTTGGCGACAAGAAGTTCGTCAATGCGGTCGTCGCGGCAGGCTCGTTCAAGATCGGTGATTTCACGCCCGTCAAGACCCGACGCCCGGTTCAGACCATCAAGGCGGTAATCAGAGGAAAAGCCGCCTGTGCACTGATTGACGACGCCCAGCTGAGCGAATTGACGCACATCGACGGGGCCGCAGGAGTCCGCTCGGTGTGGAAGTCAGCCAAGCTGCCGCCCATGCGCGTTGTGGCCTTTTCTAGCGCTTCAAGCGGAGAGCGTGCGAAGTTCAAGGCCACGTTTGGGGCCATATGCGCGGGCGCCGGAAAGAGCTACTGCGACAAAGTCGGGATCGTGTCGCTCAACGCCAGTGGTGCAAGCCACTATCGCGGAGTCATCGCGCAGTACGGAAACTAGCGACATCGTTGGTGTTCGCCGTCGGCATCGGACTGCTGACGACAGGATGTTTCGGTGTCATCGCCTTGCGGCCCGAGTTCCGCGCAGCCGCGGCACGCCGCGACGCAATCGCCATCGCCGACGGGCTCGAAACGCTCATCGACGGCAATCGAGATACGAGCAACGACCGCGAAGCAGCCTACAACGCAGTGCGTCAATGGCCATCCCGAACAGCCTCCTACGCGTTCGCCCGGGCATCGCTTGCCGGACGATTGGCCCAGGTCAAAGGTCTGTCGGCGATTGGGCTCGTCAGAGAGATGGAACGATGGGCACGCTACAGCATCAAATTGGAAGCCAGCTTTCGCAAGGGGGCCGCCACACGCATGCTGGGTACGCTCTACGTGCTCGCTCCCGCCTCGTTGCTCGATCATGGCGACTCCGAAGAGGGGCTAGAGCTACTCGAGGGGTTGCTCGACAAGCACCCCGAAGACATCGAGAACCACCTGCGCGTGGCCGAAGGCTACATCAGTCTCGACGATCCGGAGCCGGCCTATCCAGCACTTTGTCGGTGCATAGCCATGCGCTCGAGCCTTCGTGCGAGCGACCAACGGCTGCTGGCGCACCTAATCGAGCAAGTAGGCGGAATCAAAACGTTGAACTGTGATTGAGCCGACCAGCTCGTCAATGACAATCGCTTCGTGAACGAAGTTCGAGACTGTGTGGTAAAAGGGCGGGCATGGACGAGCAGGTCCCTAGCTCAGATGCCGGCGCTGGCCTGCTTAGCTCAATTGCTGCCATTGGGATCCGCCGGCCCTGGATCACCCTCGGGATCGCCGCAGTCATTCTGACGATTTGTGCTGCGATCGCCTGGGACATGCCCATCAGCACCTCGCGCTACAAGCTGATGTCGGCTGACCATCCCTATCAGGCGCGGATGATCAACTTCTTCGACCGCTTCGGCTTCCCCGATTCCATGGTGGTGCTCATCACCGGCGCCGAGGCCGAAGACCGACGCAAGGTGGTGGATCGATTCAGCGAATTGCTGGAGCAAGAACCCGAGCTCGAGGGGCGCGTGCTGGGGCGCGTGGGGCTCGATCAGGTGGCTGAGCTCGCCTTGTTGATGCAGCCTGACGCGATCTCGCAATTGCGTGATCGCCTCGGCGAGCAAGCAGTGACCGAGCTGATCGAAGGTGGCCTGCCCGCCTGGATCCGCACCGTCAACGCCGAAATGAGCAAAGGCCTCGACGACGAAGACGAGGAGGATCCAACCAAGGGCCCGGATGCGGGCAACCCACCCGACGCCAAGCAAGCCCGCAAGGCCATGCTCGCGCTTGCCAAGGTGCTGCGCGCCATCGATGCCCAGCTCGCTGGCGACAACCCGATGCGCGAATTGCCCCGCCTCGACGGCGGCAAGGACGCACCCAAAGAGCTCAATATCGACGCAAAGGGCTACGTCATCGGCGAGCAAGGCAAGTACCACGTCATCGCCCTCTTCCCAGAGCTGCCTGGCGCAGAGGGCTTTCAGGTCAAGCCCCTGGTCACCAAGGTTCGACGATTACGGGATCAGGTCGTCAAGGGCACGGGCGTCGACGCACGGGTAACCGGCTTGCCGGCGCTGGTAGCAGACGAGCTGGCGGTCGTCAGCCGCGGCATCAAACAGACATCGGTGGCCACCACCCTAGGGATCTTGCTGCTGCTGTACGTCGCCTTTCGGTCATTTCGCTACACCATCTTGGCCCTGCTGCCTTTGGGCCTCGGTGTCGTGCTGACCCTTGCTGTCGTGCGCCAGCTCTACGGTGGGCTCAACCTGATCACCTCTTCGTTCATCTCGGTGCTCCTGGCACTGGGAATCGATTTCGGCGTCTATGTGCTGAGCCGCTACGGCGAGCAAGTGCGGGCCGGAAGCAGCCCACAGCAGGCCATCCGGGGTGCGCTGGCTAAGGCTGGGCCAGGCATGATCATCGGCGCCGTGACCACCATCATGGCCTTCATGATGACGACCACCACCGAATTCACCGCGTATTCGCAGCTCGGCGTGATCACCTCGCTTGGGCTGGCCCTGATGCTCGGTATCACCTTGGTGGCGCTACCAGCTCTCATTTGGCTCGCCGGCCGTGGGCGTGAGATACGCAGCCCCGAGCTACCGGGACTGGGCAGGCTCCCAGCCAAGATGCGTAAGGGGAGCACATTCATCGTGGCCGTCGCCGCGGTGCTGGTGGCGCTCAGCGCGATGACCTGGAGCCGCATCAAATTCAATCCCCGCTATTTCGACTTCTTGCCCAAAGAGACCGAAAGCGCTTGGGGATTGCGGCACATCGAAAAGGACAAGTCACTCAGCCCAGTGCAAGCGGGTGTGGGCGCCGAGTCGGTGGAGGAAGCGCGCCAGTTGGCTGCTAGGCTGAGGAAGCTCCCAGCGGTGGGTGCTGTTCAAACCGCTACCGATGCGCTCCCGAAGCTCGACGCAGAGCGGCTCGCCAAGTTGCGCGCTTCCTTCTCGGGCAAGCCGGTTCCGAGCTTCGCCAAGCTGCGAACGCGCAAGCGCTCCAACAAGGAGCTCAGCGAAGCGGTCCTCGAGCTGGTCGACACCCTCGATGAGGTCGCGCTTGCCATGCGCCAAGCAGACATGAAGCTCGATGCCCTCAACGAGGTGAAGAAGGCAGCAAAACAGCTGCACGACCGTGCCAAAGCCCTGCCCGACAACAAGGCACTCGAGCAGGCGGAACAGCGACTCGCCAACATACTCGAGCGCGCCTGGCTCACTGCGCAGAGGGTAGCCACTCGCGGCAAGTACTTGCCAACCGATCTGCCAGCGGTCTTCAAGGCGCGATTCATGTCAAAGGACGGCAAGGCGCTTGCGGTCTACGCCAATCCAGCCGGCGACATTTGGCATGAGCCGACGGCCAAGAAGTTCGCCAGCGATCTGAGCGCGGTGGCCCCCAACATGGCGGGGATCGCAATGAACATCTACGAGCACATCCGCATGATCAAGGAGGGTTTTACCCGCGCCAGCATCCTGTCGGCGTCCTTGGTCCTGCTCGTCCTGCTGGCGGGCTTTCGCAAGCTCTTCGACGCGTTGCTGGCCCTCGTTCCGGTGGCCATCGGCGTCGCCTGGATGCTCGGCGCGATGGGAGCGCTCGGGCTCCATTTTGACGTAGCCAACGTTGTGGTGGTGCCGCTCATCTTGGGCATTGGCATCGATGCGGGCGCCCACATGGTCCACCGCTGGCGGCAAAGCGCCGACGAAAACGGTGGCGTGGCCAAGCTCGACGAGTTGATTCGGGGGACTGGTGCCGCCGTGCTGCTCGCCTCGTTGACGACCGCCACAGGCTTCTCGGCCCTGATGATCGGCGACTACGGCGCGATGAAGTCCTTGGGACTGAGCATGACAATCGGCATCGGCGCATGTCTTCTGTCGAGCATGTTGGTCTTGCCCGCCCTGCTACTGCTGCTCAAGAAGGCCCGCTAGCGTCAACCCGGCAATGAGAAGGTCGCTTTCGCCTTGTCAGCGCTTGGCCCGGTGCCAGACATGACGATGCGGATGAAGTCGTTCCAAAGCGAGCTGACGTAGGGGTAGCGGTCGTCGGCCTCAATCGCGAGCGCTTTGCGAACCCATGCGTCGATCTCTGCACCGAGCTCCGGACGCAAGGGATGCAGCTGCGGTCGTTCGCCCATCGTCGCGGCCATCAGGATATCGACCATCGATTCGCCTGTGAATGGGGGGTGGCCCGCAAGTGCCCGGTAGACCACGGCAGCGAAAGAGTAGACGTCAATGCGGTGGTCGAAGGGCTTGGCCCGCCACACCTCCGGGGAGATGTAGCTTGGGGAACCGGCAACCATCCCCGCCTGAGTCAACGCCATCGAGCCATGGATCTTAGCCAACCCGAAATCCATCAGACGGGTTCCCCCTCCAGTCTCGGGATACAGCAAGATGATGTTGGACGGCTTGACGTCGCGATGGATGATCCCCTTGGAATGGGCGGTGTGCAGGGCACGCGCAACCGGATCGAGCGCTTCGAGCACCCTAAAAGTGCTCATGCGATCGCCGAACAATTCGAGATCGTTCAGATGCTTCGACAGGGTGTCGCCCTCGAGCAACTCCATGACCATGTAGACGAAACCATTGGTCTCGTCGGTACCGAAGCCGAACACCTGCACGACGCTGGTACCCCAAAGGGCCGCTAGCGACTGCGCCTCCCGCCACAGCCGCACGGTGTACTGCGGGTCCTCGGTGACCGATTGATTGAGGATCTTGAGCGCCACCGACATGCTCTTCTCGATGTCATGGGCGCGAAACACCAAACCAAC
>CAZRGL010000059.1:1211-6320 GCA_964599485.1 uncultured Polyangiaceae bacterium | reverse complement strand
CCGAATCCCTCGCCTCGTACACGCAACCCATCCCTCCCCGACCGATCTCGTTCTCAAGTCGATATCGGGCGTCGATCAAGTCGCCTGGTTTGGGGTCGCCTACAGCCACGAAGGCTCCATCAGTCCTCGCCTGGATTGGTCAGAATCCGGGCTCCTGCAATGTAATGCAACATGGGCGCGACGCACAAAGTCGACGCGTCAGTTTTGTACGTCAGCCGCCAGCAAAGCGCATCACTACTTCGCTAAGCACGGAGGTGCCCCAGCGTAAGCCGTCGATCGGAATGCGCTCGTTGTGGCCATGATACATCTCGGCAAAACGCATCGACTTGGGCATTCTCACCGGTGAAAAACCGTACCAACGCGCTCCGAGACGGGTGAAAGACTTGGCGTCCGTGAAGCCCGGCAACAAATAGGGCACGGCTGCCGCCTCGGGATCGTGGTCGGCCAGCGTGGCGCAGATGGCGTCGTAGAGCGGGGAGGCAGCCTGCGTCTCAATCGGAGGCGCTGAGCGCAGCACTTCCAGTCCCACGCCATCGCCAAGCACATCGCCCAGCTCGCGAAGTAGGTCGTCGTCGCTCTGCCCAGGCAGCGTGCGACAATCCAAATCGGCTTCCGCCAGCCCTGGGATGACGTTGACTTGGCTCCCTGCGCTCAGCAGCGTCGGCGATGCCGTATTGGACAACATCGCCGCAACTCCGCGCGCCACCCCTTTGTCCGGCAGCAATGAGACCAGCTTGCTCAGAAGCCGTGGCTCCCGCGCCGCCGCCAGCAGGGGCCTGAGCGCGGGGGGCTGCGCGGCGATCACGGCGTCGAGAAACGCGCTGACCACGCTGGTGGAGTGCACGGGCAACCCTCGCTTGCCAAGCCGCGCCAAGGCCTCCGAGAGCTTGATGATGGCCGAGTCCTCTCGAGGCATCGAGCCATGACCAGGCTCGCCCCGCACCCGAGCTTTGACCCAACAGAAGCCTTTTTCGGCCACTTGCACCGTGAAGAAGCGCTTGCCTCCCAAGAAGATATTGAAGCCGCCACCTTCACCAAGAGCGTACTGGGCACGAACCAGATCCGGATGCTCATCACAGAGCCAACCCGACCCGTATGTGCAACCGGCTTCCTCGTCCGCAACTCCGGCGAAGATGAGATCCCGGTCGAGCTTGCGCTTGTCGCGCGCCAGTCGGCAGAGCAGCGCAACCGACATGGCGGCATGGTTCTTCATGTCGATGGCCCCGCGGCCCCACAGGCAACCATCTGCGATCACTCCTGAAAACGGCGGATGGTCCCACTTGCTGGCGTCGGCCTCGACCACGTCCAGATGTGCGGTCAGCAGCAGCGGCGGCTTGGCCGCAGTGCCCGCATGACGCACGACCACGTTGCCTCGTCCCGGTGCGCTTTGCAGCACCTGAGGCTCGAGCCCTGCCTCACTGAGCTCCGTCGCCAGCAGCTCGGCGGCTTCGAGCTCATTTCCCGGAGGATTGGTCGTGTCGATGCGCAGCAGCCTCTGGCAAAGATCTACGGCATGATCAGACAGGGCTGCGTCGGCTTTGAACGTCATGACCGCTGACGTTAGCGCTCGAGGCGGCCCAGCGCCATCATCGGATAGCTGTGTTTTCTTGCCTGTTCGGTGCCCGGCTCGCTACCAACTATATGTGGGCCAATCGGCTGCCGCAGATCCAAACGAGCGCGCTGCTTCGACCTCGCGAATCAGCGACGCGTGGACGCGCGCAGCGCCGGGCACGAGCCGGTCGAGCTGGCTGCTCCGAATCTGCGTTTCGCTGGTCGTTGCCGGGGTGTTGAGCGCAGCGGCGTGGCATGTGACCGGGCAGTTTTACGCCTCCAAGGCCAAGCAAAGGGTCGCCAACCGCTGGGCCGAGCTCGAACGCTGCCTCCTTGGCGACGGAGTGCCAGCGGGCGTGTTGCCAAGTGTGCGCATGCGCGGCATTGCGCTTGCCATCAAAGGACTTCAGGAACAATGGCCACAGCGATGTCAGCCCTTCGCAGCGGGACTGGACGCCGCCCTCGCTGCGCCGACCATGCGCTCCGAGCTAGGCTCAACGCCTTCATTTCGGATGCTGCTGGCAGCGGACCCCAAGACCCGGGATCCTCAGCTGGACGCCATCTGGCAACGGCTCCGAGAAGCTGACTTGCCCCCGTCCAAGAGCCGGCGCGCAATAGAGGTCCCACCCGAGCCCGCCAAAGCACGTTTGCGTTCGAGTCAGCTTGCGCTGCTCGGCGAGGCTGCTCGTCTCGGCGATGTCCTGGTCGACTTCGACGCGACCAAAGGACGAACGCTGAGGCTGATGTTTGGCGGCACCTCGCCATCGGTGTGCCACTTCAACGACGGTCCCCGCGAGCAGCGCTGGAAGAGCGCTGTTTGTCGCAACGTGCTGCTCAAACTGCACGGAACCGAGAGCCTGCGGCTCGCCCGCGCCGAGCCGGGAGCGGCTGACGTGGTTTATGTGCGAAACGGACACAACGAGGACGGTTTCTACGACGCCGCGTCCGGTTTGCGCTTGTGGCGCCCCCAACACCAAAGCGCACAGGCCTTGGTCCACAAGAGCGGTGTCACTGCAATCCTCTACGCCCGACAAGCGCGCGACGAGGACGAGCCGAGAGAATACTGGCGGCTGGTGCGCTTCGAACCTGGCAAACGACCCAAGAATCGCCGGCTGGCCATCAACGAAAACTCCAAAGCGCGACTGATGCCCGGCAGCCTGGTGTGGTGGTCGTTGTCGAAGCACGACGAGGTCGAGCTGTTCACGAGAGAAATGCTCGAGCACGCTCGTCACTTGGGCCCACCCAAACGTATCGGCCACCTGCCACCGCTATCGGACTTCGTCGATGAGTGCGCGAGTGACACACTCGCTGCGCTCTTGTTCGTCACCACTGACCTCGACAAGCCACGCTACAGCATCGTGTTTCGACGAGCCGGACGCTTCGCCCCACCGGTCAGCGCCGGAGTACTGGGTGGCAACGTCGCCCTGAGCTGCGACGAGTCGGGTGTGCTGCTCAGTCGTCGCGACGACGGCCGATTGAGCAGCTGGCGCTGCACGACCGAGGGTTGTGTGGCCGCGAGCTCTGGCAAGCTCCCGCAGTTCTCCGACGGGCTGTCCGTGGCCACCTTCATCGGAGAGCGCGCCCTGATGGTGTACAGCGTGCCGGATGGCCCTTTGCGCATGCGGATCGGCGATCCCAGCGAGCTCGAGCGTAGCAACGATGTGCTCCTCTTCGACGACGCGAGTCATGGAGGTGTAACGCCCACCGCACTACGGCTGGTCGGCGGTAACGGTCTCGCCTTGCTGCTGCTGCAAACGGACGGCGGCAAGGTCTTTGGCATTCGCGTCGACCACGATGGCACGGCTTCGGTGGTGCGCACCATTCACTGAGCAACGCTGGTGGCCGCCACGAAGACCAACGCCGCGCGCTTGCTCGACCGGCTCGGCATCAGCTACGAGCTGCGAGCATACGAAGTGGACCCAGACGACCTGAGCGCCGAGACTGTCGCTGGCAAAGTGGGGCTCGACGCCAGTCAAGTGTTCAAGACTTTGGTGTTCCGAGGCGATCGTCACGGCGTGGGGCTCGCCGTAGTCCCGGGCGATAGCGAGCTCGATCCAAAAGGCCTCGCCCGACTGACCGGAGACCGCAAAACCGAGGTGGTGGCGCTCAAAGAGGTCAGGCCGCTAACGGGACAGCAGCGCGGCGGCGTCACCGCGCTCGCCAGCAAGAAACGCTTCGCAGTCTACGCCGACGAAACGATCGAGCTCTTCGATGAGATTGCGATCTCCGCCGGAATTCGAGGAACGCAAATCATACTGGCGCCCAAAGCGTATCTGCGCGCAGTGGACGCTACGGTAGGCGCCATCGCTCGCGAAAAAACGTAGCCACCCGGCCGTCGAACCGGGGCCAACTGGTTCGGTGGGTTTCAATCAGCCCACAGCCAGTGCTTCCAGCTGCTGTGGTCGGCCCCAGGCGTAGCCTTGCCCGTAGCGGTATCCGAGCTTCTGGATCAGCTCCACCTCGGCCTCAGTCTCGACGCCCACGGCGATCGCTTCGATGCTGAGACTGTCAGCGGTATCCAGCAGGCGTTGCAGAGTCCGTTGGCGTCCGAGATCACGGTCGCAACAGCGCACCAAACGCCGATCGATCTTCATGAACGTCGGGCGCAGAATCACCAAGGCCTCGAGTGCCCCTCGACTGAGCCCGACATCGTCGAGCGCGATCTCGAAACCATGTTGCCTCAAGACCTCGACCGTCTCGACGAGCGGCGCAGGCGAGCCCACGATGCGGCGCTCGCTGATCTCCACGCAGCAGCGACCAGCAACCTCCCGCAACCTGGCGAGCACCTCGAGCACAGGCCCCACGCCGAGCTTCGCCAACGTGGATGGGAACACATTGACATGCACGCCGCACTTCTGGCTCCCTCGGCTGGAGGTGGCCTGCCAAGCTCGCGCTGATGCTTTCAGGCAACCGAGATCGACCCGGGCACCGCGGTCGTTTTCCACCGAAAGCTGGAAGAACTCATCGGGCATCTCGAAGCCACCAGCGGGTCCCCTCGTGCACAGCTCGTAGGCTACGAGCTCCTTTCCTGGGAGACGCACGATTGGCTGCCCGACGACCGACATGCACGCCCCCTCGCTGAGTGCCTGCAGGATCTCACGCAGCTCGATGCCATCATCCGATATCGGTGGAATCGAGTCAGCACCAGGTGGCTGGGTGTCGCAGCCGCTCACCGTGTCTTTTCCGACGGCTTTGGAGCGCTTGAGGGCGCCCTCAGCGAACTGGACAATCGTGTCGACTTCGAGCTGGTCGTCCTTCAGCCACGCCCAACCAACGCTGCACGTCATCGGCATGGGCCGGCCGGCTGCCTCGAGCTCGAGACAAGCCACAGCAACACGAACACGCTCGGCGATCTTGCGGCACTCTTCGGCACGCACCTCGGTCAGCAGAATCAAAAACTCGTCGCCTCCGAGCCGCACCACATAGTCGGTGGGGCGCACCACTTCAGCAATCGAGCGGGCAACTTCGGTCAACACGCGATCGCCGGCTTCGTAGCCGAAATCATCATTGATGCGCTTGAACCGGTCCAGATCGCACACCAGGACGCCGTTGCAGACG
>CAZRGL010000059.1:0-1201 GCA_964599485.1 uncultured Polyangiaceae bacterium | reverse complement strand
ATTGATGCGCTTGAAGTCATCGCAATCGGCAAGCACCACGGCCAGCCTCGTGGTGGTGCGGCGCGCGCGCTCGGCCTCACGCGCCAAGGCTTCGGCCAAACCGCGACGATTGAGCAGACCAGTCATCGGATCGTGCTGCGCGATGGCCACGAGCTCTGCGTTGGCTAGTTGCAACTCGCGATTCTGGCGGCGAAGATCGACGTGCGCGAGCTGGCGATGAACTCCACGGCGTAGCACTTGCAGCAGCTGGTCGCCGCTGAGGTTGGGCCCCACTACTTCCTGGGCGCCTCGTTCCAGGAGCGCCCGCACGCCCTCATCATCGTCGGGCTTGTCGATGACGACGACGACGGCTGCAGCTGTGCGATCTGAAACCGACTGCTTCAAAAAATCGAGCGCGCCGCCGTCGCCGAGCCGTTCGTCGATCAACACACAGGTCACCCGGTGAACGCGCAGCAACCTCACCGCCTCGACGACCGACGTTGCCGGGCCAGTCATATCGGTGCAGCAGCTGCAGCGCCGCCGGGTCAATCCCCTCGATGTCGCATCCATTGGCCTCGTTTGCGTCAGCAAGGAAGCGTGCCGTAAGTGGCGCAATCTCTTCACCACGCTCTCGGAGCGGGGGGATGTTGACCGTCATGGCGTTGAGCCGAAAGAGCAGATCGCGCCGAAAGCTTCCTTGCTCACACATCGCCTCCAGATCGCGATGGGTGGCAGCGATCACCCGCGCATCGACCGCCAGCTCTTTGCTCGAGCCAACACGCGTGAGCCGTTTTGTTTCGAGCACGCGCAGCAGCGCCACTTGGGCCGATTGTGGAAGCTCCCCGACCTCGTCGAGCAGGACGCTACCGCCATCCGCCGATTCGAAAACGCCCTTTTGTTGTTGGCTCGCTCCCGTAAAAGCCCCTTTTTCGTGACCAAACAGCGTGCTCTCGACGAGTTGCGAGGGAATGGCGCCGCAGTTGACACTGATGAGCGGCTTGTCGCACCTGGGGCCGCGCTCGTGGATCGCCTTGGCTACAACCTCTTTGCCACAACCCGTTTCGCCCTTGAGCAGGACCGGAATCTGAGAACGGGCAATCCGGTCGACCGTGCGAAAGACCCCTTTCATGGGTTTGCTCAACACGACAGCACCGCTGGCTTGCCCGCTTTCAGGCTCAACGCGTAACGAAAGTGGGACCGCTCCTTCAGCGTGCGCCAACTG
>CAZRGL010000058.1:2378-30053 GCA_964599485.1 uncultured Polyangiaceae bacterium | reverse complement strand
ATGACGACGAGTACGACGACGACGAGTACGACGACGACGAGTACGACGACGACGACGACGAGTACGACGACGACGACGAGTACGACGACGACGATGATGAGGTTGCCGCTGCTCGTCGCCGCGCTGAAGATCCACTTTGGTGGACCCCGCATTTGGTGCTCGGCCTGCTGCTGGTAATCGGCGCGCTAGGCTTCACCGGCATGTTCAACAAGTACCTGGGGCCGCTCGTTGGAGGACATAGCAATACCGGGCATGGGGACAGCACCGCTGCGCCCGCCACAGCTGATCCGAAACCGGATACGCCCAAGCGGCCGAACCTCCGCCCAAACCGCAATCCTGCGCAGGCGAAGATCTACGGTGCCAAGCACATTCTGGTGGCCTACAAGGGCGCGCGTCGCGCCCGTCCGGTGGTGACGCGGAGCAAGGACGAAGCGAAGAAGCTGGCCGCCGACGTCGTAAAGAAGGCGCGCGCAGACAAGTCGAAGTGGGCCTCCCTGGTCAAGAAGCACTCGGACGAGCCCGGCGCTGCGCGTCGCCAAGGCGACCTGGGACGCTTCCGCAAAGGCTCGATGGTTCCGCCGTTTCAAGCCGCTGTCGAGAAGCTCAAGGTCGGCCAAATCAGTGGCGTGGTGGAAACAGCCTTCGGCTTCCACGTCATCCAGCGGACGCTCTAACTCGAAAACCCACGCGTCGGCCAATAGGAAGGGCTAGCGAAGGCCTCTGGCGCCCTCGCCCCGTTAGGGGCGCGCGAGTCCGTAGCGCCCTGTGGGCCGCGAGCTAATCTAGGAGCTTTTTGAGCTTGGCGCGTTTTTCGTCCTGATTCAGCGATACGGCGCGGTGCTCGGCTGCCCCCATGCCTTCGCGTAGCACGAGGCGCTCGTCGCCGATGCCGATCAGGCGGCTGCCTTTGCGTGCGATGATCCACTCGGTAGTGGGCACATCGTTGACGTTGACGATTCGGGCGGCGCTGTCGCCAATGCCCTTTTCGCGCGCTTTGCCGCTGGCCCCGAGGGTCTTGAAGACGTCTTCGGCTTGGGCCTTGTCGGCGGCGACGATGGACAGTACCCGCCAGCGCTTCTTGCCGCTCTTGTAGTAGCCGAGCGCGCCGGCCGGCATGCCCGCGTAACTGAGCACGTCCTTGGTGTGCATGCGTATGCCGCTCAAGATCCGGTCGGTTGCTGGCAGCGCTTTGGCTGACGGAGGCAATTCGGTATTGCCGTCCAGCTTGTCTCCGAGGGCCTTGACCAGGCCGGGCAAACGCTTACTCGCGGCTACGCGGATGACCTTGGCGGAAGCCTTGTCGTCGTTGTAGGTCAGCTCAGCGAGAAAGCGACCACGCCACAAGTAGGCGTTGCCGATGCCGAGCACAGCCGCGCCTCCGCCCGAGATGGGTTTGGGCGTGTCCGCGTGGGCGGGGTCGCCGTCGCCCACCACCCGCTTGGTGAACATGCCGTAGGCGTGGGTGTCGGTCTCGAATTGGGACAGGTAGACATCGATCGTGGCGCCGCTGCCCGCGCCGTCGACGTAACGAACTTCCACCACGCGTTTGACCTTGAAGTACTTGTATATCTCGCACTCACCATCAAACAGGTTGCAGATGCCGTTGATGGGGCTCTTGGCACCCTGGCCAAAGCCTTTGTCGCTGCCGTTTGGATCCAAGCAGAAACCATCGCTCTTTGGTGGGAAGTAGCGGATGTTGCGCGGGTCGTTGGCACGTCGCGGAGCGTTGCAGTTGCCCTTCTTGGCCGCTGGCGGTGGCGGCTCGCGTCGCGGCGGCGGCTCTTCTTTGCAACTGGCGAGGTGGGCAGCGAACGCCAGCGCGATGAGCTTCACAGTGCAGCGGTAGGTGTATGTCATGCGATCTGCTCCGTCGTAGGGTGACCTCGGTGCGATGAGGTCGGCCCCTTACGCTAGCACGCAAGGCCGCGCCCAATCCCCGACCCGGTACTTTTTTCATAGGCCCCGCAATCCTTTGCCATTCTTCGGTCTCCAGCTCGCAAATCATCGGGCCAACTATTCGAAATTAGAGGGAGCAGAGCGGGCATGGGCCTTGCTTTTAGTTCGACCGTGGTGATCTGCAACCAGACCTCGCAACAGCTACGCCGCGCATTGACTCGCCGCGCTCGCCGCCAATCCAGGGCCGGCTTCACCATCATTGAGCTCCTCACAGTCCTGGTTTTCATCGGCATCATCGCGGCGGCATCGGCCCCGAGCTTCGTTCGGCTGATGAAGGACCGGCGGGTCAACAGCATCGCCGTGCAGATGGCCAGCTTCTACCGAACGGCGCGGGCTCGCTCCATGGGCCGTGGCAGCGCCATCATGGTGCGATACAACGACAAAGAGGCCCTGCCCTCAGCCCTCAAGCAAGCTGGCCACGTCACGATGAGGGAGGCCATCACCGGTCCCTCCGGCCAAGCGGCAGAGCTGCCGTCGACGAGCTGTTTTGGCACTGATTGGACCAATGCAGGGGTGACGAGCAAGTTCGTGATGACCTTCGACGAGCGCCGCAAGCGCTACGCCCCGGGCGAGACCAAGTTCTTGAACGACTCGGGCACGGTGACGCCCTACGCAGAGATGTGTTTCACGCCACGGGGGCGCTCGTTCATTCGTTATTCGTCGGGCGGAACCTGGCAGGCGCTGACCGGTGTGCCCCGCATCGAGGTGACCAACACCGAGACGAACAGAGTTCGCTATGTGGTCTTGCCGCCCAACGGCGGCGCCCGATTGGCCACGGAGATTTGAATTTGATGGGCAAGAGGACTTCACGCAGCAAGATTGGCAGCCGCCGCCGTCGGCAGGGTGTTTTGCGCGGCTACACCATCGTTGAGGTGATGATGGCCTTGGCCGTGCTCTCGATCGGGGCCAGCGGGGTCATCGCCATGCAGAAAGTCACCCTGCTCGGAGGCGTGCGCGCGAGGAACCTGGCCACGGGCACCGCCATCGCCTCAGGTTGGGTCGAACGGCTCAAATACGACGCGCTTCAGTGGCGGCTCACCGAAACGAGCCAGAACACCATCAAGAACACATTTGCGCTGTACGTCGTCGAAGACGATTTTCCGCAGATCAGCAGCAAAGAAGGCATCTGGGTGCGGGCACCTTCTGACAAGGCTGCCGACGTCTCGCCGATGGCGGACGTGCGTGGCCAAGACACCTTCGTGGCCAAAGATGCTGCCTACTGCACCCAGGTGCGGCTCACTCAGATGATGCCCAATCTAATCCGAGCCGAAGTGCGCGTGTTTTGGCTGCGCAACAAGGGCACCAACCAAACCAGCAAGTACGCCGGGACCATCAGCGGAAAGCCGCTCTGTGACGATGACGCCGGCTACATCCAGCAAGTGAGCTCGGCGCACGACCGCTACCACTTCGTCTACATGACCACGGCCATCAATCGCAATGACTCCACCACCTGAGCAACTCGTCCGTCTTCGGCGCCTTCGAGCAGCGCAGCGCGCGCGCCGCGACCAGCGTGGTTTCACCTTGGTCGAGATGATGGTGGCGCTGCTCGCGGGCCTCTTGGTGGCCATGGCGGCTTTTCTGTTGGCGCGCAACGCCTCGTCTTTCTTTCAGCACGAGGTCCGCATTAGCAATGCGCAGTTCGCCAGCATGATTGGCATGACCCGGCTGCGCACCGATTTGCGCCGCGCCGGAATGATGTCCTCGGCCAACGTGGAAACCGATCCTTTCCTTTGCGGTAAGAACGGCAACTGGCCTGCTGGTTTGAATGCGCTCGCTGGCATCAGCATCGAGAAGAGCGGCTCGAAGGCGCGCCACCCCGGCGATCACAAGCTCAGCACCACCAACAAGCTGTCTCCCGATGCCGTCATCATCGGGGGCATGTTCGGCACCACCGAGCATTTCGCCGTGCAGACGCTGGTGGCAGGCCAAGGCGGTGGTTATCAG
This sequence comes from uncultured Polyangiaceae bacterium, assembly GCA_964599485.1. Taxonomy (GTDB): domain Bacteria; phylum Myxococcota_A; class Polyangia; order Polyangiales; family Polyangiaceae; genus JAPYTK01. Next base: position 26,153 of record CAZRGL010000058.1, on the reverse strand, counting down.
ATTTATCTGCAGCTCGATGGGGCCTACCAGCGCCTCGCCGCAGCCGCGCAGCCTGGTCAGCCTGTGCTCGACCGCGTTTTCGTCGTGGGCCGTTTCTTGCGCATCGTCGACGGCGAAGGACGTGTCGGCTTTGGCGTGATTACAGGGCTCAATGAGGGCGGCAATGTGCCGGTCGTGTCAGTGGCCGGTACGCCCGCGCTACCGACTCGCGAGGCCAACCAGAACTGCGGCTGCGAAGGTTGGTGCACGGGCGCGCTGGTCAATCCGGTCTCCCGGGTGCTCTATGATCTGCGCACGATCAACCCGAACGTGTACAAGGACTACGCCGGGCTCTTTCCGAAGATCAATGCCGGCGCGCCGGGGCACAAGGGCGCGGTTCTGCCCGCGCGGACCGAGCTGATTCGGGTCGAGCTCAATCAAAACGGTGACGAGCTGCCCGACACCCTCGAGCTCGTGGCTGAATACGCCGTCGACTTGAAGTTTGGCATCACGGTGCAGACCCCCGGAACGGCGCCCAATTTCGTCCCCAAGATCAACCGCTACAAGATCGGCAACAAGCAAGTCTACGACCAGACGAACATCAAGAACGGTCGTCCAGAGCGCGTGACCGGCGTGCAAGTTCGCCTGAGCGTGCGGGCACCGCGGGCCGATCGCGACGTCGTAATTCCGCCACCTGCTGGCGGCGGGATCTACCGCTTCAATCTGGGTAAGGATCAAGGTTTCGCCAGAGTGCGCACCCTGGTTGCTGATGTTCATCTCTCCAACCAGGCATCGGTGAGCTGGCCATGAGTAATCCTGAGCTGCACCAACGACTGAGCCGACTGAAGCAAGCGGCAAGACGCAAGCGCACCCAGCGCGGCGCGGCGGTCTTCGTCGTGGTTTTGGTCGTCACGCTACTTACCGCTCTGGGCCTCTTCGCGGTTCGCTCGGCGAGCCTGAGCAGCACGGCGAGCGGCTACAATCGGCAGCTGACCCAGACGCACTACATCGCCGACTACGCCGTCCAAGCGCTCATCTCGACCATGCTGGCAGAGGCGCAGGTGCACGCCGACAACATGATGGGCAAGGGGGGCAAGCCGGACACCGGCTGCGTCATCTACAGCAAGCTGAAGGATCCGACTTGCGCACGCTACTCCTACGATTGGCTAGAGAAGAAGTTCCAAGAGAACCAATCGAAAGCCCTCGTGGTGCTGCCCAAGAGTGGCGCTGTGGCAGGCAGCTTGGGGCCGGCGGCGCTGGAAGCGGACATGAAGCTCGAAATGACCGATTTTCATCCGGCCTGGCCGGAGCTCGAGGGCATGTCGGCCAATTGCAACAGCGGCAGCAAGCTGGGCTACGCCATGGTGACGGTGTCGGCCGAAGGGCAAGTTCGGCCGCGACAGTTGGTCAAAGGAAAGTGGGACACCGGTGCTGCGACGGCGGCGGGGGTAGAGCAGGTGCGCGCTCACGTCATCATGGGACCGGTGAACATCGTCTGCAAATAGACAGACACTGTGAATACAGCGGTAGTGGATAGGGTGGAGAGGCAAACAATGACAATCAGCAAAAAGGTTTTTTACGCCTCAGTCGTCACGCTGAGCGGGGTCGCGTTGACGCGGCCAGCCGCCGCCCAGATGGACATCAATCCGCCGCTGCCCAACGTGCTGTTGCTCGTCGACAGCTCGGGCTCGATGGAGAAGATGCCCGATGGCAAGCTGCCCGCCGTCTGCACGCCAGGCAAGGCCTCCGATCTGAACCGCTGGGGCACGCTGGTCAGCGTGCTGACCGGTACGGTCAAGAACCGCTCTTGTTACGCGATGAACCGTAGCAGCAGCGCCTTCGTCAACGAGTACTCGATCAAGGGTTATGCGCCCTACGACAAGGGCTACCACCTGCCGCATCACCGCATCGTCTCGAACAACTGCGTGGCTGGTCCGGGCGTGCTTCCGTCCAACGCATTTTCGTGGCCCAGCAACGCGATCAAGTACCACATCTACAACAAGCCCGGGAACGCCTGCAGCGGCAACAACGTCTTTGCCCAGTCCAGTGATGGCCTGCTCGACGTGTACCGGGATCGCGTGCGTTTTGGCTTGATGACCTTCGATCCGTCGGTTGACAAGGGCACGGGGCTGAGCGGAACGACCAATGACATTCCCAGCGGCTTCAAGGGCATGTGGAGCTACTATCTCGATTGGCAGGGCAGCGGTGTTGCGGCTTCGGGTTATCCGCCTGGATGCAACGTCAAGCTCTACGAGGTAGGCGCACGCAACTCGGCGGCTCCGCCCTGGGAAGGCCGCATGATTGCCATGGGGCGATCGGATGCGCCACTGGCGGAGATCCACGACACCAACGATCACATCCAAGAGGCGCTGCTGGCGATGCGTCCTTATGGCGCCACGCCGTTGGCGGGGATGCTGGACGACGCCTATACCTTCTTTCACAAGGACAAGTCCGCAGATCCGCTCGACAAAGCCAACGCGTTTGCACCAGCGGGCGACAAGCTGTTCGGCGGCGGTTGTCGCGAGAGCTACGTCATCTTGCTGTCGGATGGCGAGCCCAACAAAGACTTGCGGCCGAGCTGCGAAAAGGTGGGAGGCAAGTGCCCCTTCGACAAGCCCTATGAGGTGGCCAAGGCGCTGGCCTCGCCTTCCGATCCCAAGCTCAAGGTCAAGGTCTTCGCCATCGGCTTCGGCTTGACCGACGTCAAAGACGCCAAGAACAACAAGGTCGACTGCACCCAGCTCAAGATGCCGACGGATCTCAATCCGGGCGGCACCTGTGTCAACGCTACTGGCGATCTGAAAGCATGCTGCACGCTGGCGCGCATCGCTTATGAGGGCGGGACCGATCAGGCCTACTTTGCCAACGACATGGCGACGCTCAAGACAACCTTGTCCAACGTGCTGTCAGGCATCGCTGCAGGCTCTACCAGCCGCACCATGCCGGTGTTTACTTCCGCCGGCGTTTCGCAGCTAAACGGCACCGGCCCCGTCGCTTACCAGTTCACCACCTCATTCAACCCGGGTAGCGGCACCCTATGGAGCGGCAACCTGGAGCGGCACCGCTGGGTATGCGAGTCGAAAAAAGGTGGGATGGTTGCGAAGCTCGAGGAGGTGAACGAAAAGAAGGGCGATCATTTCCACACCAACATCAACAAGGGCAAGCTGCTCGATCCGCGCCGCTTCATCACCGTCATTGGCAAGCAAAAGAGCAACAAGGGCAAGCCGGTCATCGACTCCGAGGGCACGATCCGGCCCAACCTCAAGTCCGATGACGGTATGGGCGTCGACAAGGGCAAAGTCAAAGATGGCAGCCTGACGATGATCGCCAATCAGATGAAGTCCAAGGCGGCGGCGATGGACATGTACCCCATGCCGCAGATGTGCAAGGAGGCCAACTTGGCGGCGAGCTCCGAAGGGGACTGCGCTTACAAGCTGATGCGCTGGGAGCTCGGCGGAAAGAACGGCAGCTTGCCGACCCGCTCAGGCGACGAGTTCGGCGCCATCTATCACTCCAGTCCGGTGCTCAAAGGCACTCCGGCGGCGCACATTCGCGATCCGGCCTACGAGCAGTTCGCCCTGGAGCAGGCCAAGCGGCCCTTGATGCTCTATTCGGTGACGACCGATGGTCAGCTGCATGCGTTCCAGGTTGCTCCCAACGATCCCAAAGACCCGCTCAAGGTCGACAACATGGAAAACAATGAGCTGTGGTCTTTCCTGCCGCCCCACGTGCTGCCCAACATCAAAGGGCAGTACCCCGACACGCAGCAGATCCTGCTCGACGGCGGATTGGCGATCGCTGACGTGGTCTACGAGCGGAACAAGAGCCAAGCACAGGCGGCCGGCACCAAGAAGGGGGCCAAGTACGCTACCGTGATCGTGGGTAGTGGCCGGACGGCGGGCGGCTTCTATTACGCCCTCGACGTGACCAATCCCAAGAAGCCCGAGTTTCTCTGGCAGATCTCGCACAACCAGAGCGGCGAGCCATTGTTTGGCCCGATTTCGAGCATGCCGGCCATCACCACCATCGCGCTCAAAGAGGGCGGGGCGGTCAAAGAGGTGTCGGTAGCGATTCTGCCTGGTGGGTCCAGTACGGCGGTCAAGGGTAACTGCAAGAGCAACCGCAAGAGCACCAACTTCTCACACATCAATGGTGCCAAGCCCCGCAAGCAGGTGCAATGCTGGAAGAAGGGTCCAGGCCGCTCGCTGACCATCGTGCGGCTGTCCGACGGCAGCATCATCCGCACCTTCCGGCGCGACAAGCAGGATGGTCCCAAGAGCATCTCCAGCTCGCTGGTGACCTACGCGCCCATCGACTCGCCGCTGACGGGTACGCCGGTGCCGTATCCGGTAGGCGCCGGCCGGCTCGCCAACCGCATCTACATCGGCGATGCCGATGGCGGCATGTGGCGTTTCGACATGTCCAACCCGGAGCCCAGCAAGTGGGCGGTTCACCTCGCTTTCGACGCCTATTCGATGAAGGGGGACACGTACAAGTCGGGCCAACCCGTCGACAACGATCCAGCATTCGCCGTCGATGGACAGGGCAACACCGTGCTGCTCTTCTCGACTGGCGACCAGGAGATGTTCACGGCGAGCAGCGGTCTGGAGACGCGGATCTGGTCGATCACCGAGCTGCCCGTGGCGACGAGCAAGACCGTTCCCTTCACCATCGAGGCCAACTGGGTCAAGCCCTTCAAAGATGGCAAGCGCGTCACCGGGCCCATCGCCATATTCGACAAGGTTGCCTACTTCGCGACCTTTACGCCGACGCCACCGAACAGCAATACGGCTTGCTCTGACGGCTATGGCTCCATCTGGGGCGTGCACTACACCGACTCCTCGTCGCTCACTGAGCCGCTCAAGCGTATGGTCAAGGATCCGAACGCCAAGATCCCCAGCTATACCGATGAACTCCAGCAGGCCGCTGGCACCGTGGTCTTCGGCGTGTCGGTCCAAGCCGAGCCAGCTTGCTATTCCACCACCACAGTCACCGACGACTACGTGGGCTCGCACTCGCAGATTAGCGCCTCGTCGCCGCCCAACTTCACGCTGGTCTACCACACCGGTCAGGTCGGCAAGAGCGCCAACAAGGGTAGTAAGACCAAAGCGACGACCCGGGCTTTGCCCCAGCCCAAGCAGGCCATTAAGATCGACTCGTGGGCAAGCATCGTCGAGTAACAGCTTCGCGAACGTGGCCAGAGGTCGCGTTCGCGAGCCTGCTGTGTCGGCTGCTGATGGGCTCGCTGCTGGCAGCAGCGCTGCTGGGCTGCCGCGGCAAAGAGCGTCGACAAGAGCTGCTTCCCCTGGGGCTGCGCGCTCCGTCGGTCGACAGTGTCGACTCCGAGGAGCTGGCCGAAGGCGACAAGAGCGCTTTTGGTCTGCCCATTCCGCGCGACATGACGGTCGAGGCGCAGTTTCCAGACTCGGTTCAAGCGGTCGGAAGAGTGTCGTTCGAGGCGCTCGCCAACTATGTGCGCGATCGCGTACGAGCTGAACGCATCGACACGGGGCCGGCCAAGACGGTCTTTGTGGGCGCCAAGCTCAAGCAAGACGACGGCAAGAAGATTCGTGTCGAGGTCACCAGTGTGGCGGGCAGCCGCGTGGAGCTGCTAGTACGAGACAAGACCAAAGCTGAGCCCAGCGACGGGCTCACGCCAGCACAGCGCTGGCGCAAAGCTGGCGTTGGGCCAAACGGTCGCGAAATCAACACCCAGGAAGAGTGATTCTTGAGCAAGCAAACCACCCCGATCAAGCTCAAGGCGCCGCACGGGGCGGCCAACACCGAAATCACTTGGGCCGACGGGCAGCACTGCGTCTAACCCAACAAGTTGCTGCGTAGCTTCTGCCCTTGCGCTTCGTGCCAGGGTCACCATGGTGCCATCAAGCGGGTCGAGGGCGGAAACAGCGATCTGCGTCAAGTAGAGCCAGTGGGCAACTACGCGCTGCGGCTGGTTTGGGCGGACGGTCACGATACGGGCATCTATACCTTTCGCCAGTTGCGCGAGCTGTGCTCAGAGCCCGAAGCGCTTTGCAGCGGCGGCGAGGGAGCGTGAGCAAATCCCGCTCGGCGAAGCCCGCCCGCCATCGCGCCCCCGCGCCCAGGTCCAAAGATAAGGCCCCCATCGTTGCAGCCGCCCCCGCCCCCGATCAGCTGCCGCCCCCGCTCGGGGTGGAGCTCGCTTTTGCCGGACGGTCCAACGTCGGCAAGTCGAGCTTGCTCAATACCTTGATGGACCGCCGACGCCTCGTTCGCACCAGCTCCACGCCGGGCTGCACGCGCCAGATCAACTTCTTTGCAGCCCAAGCTCGTGACGGCGCGTTGATCCATTTGGTTGATCTGCCGGGCTACGGCTACGCCAAGCGGTCGCGCAGCGAGCGGGCCGAATGGGCTGCGCTGATCGAGGAGTACCTGCGAAATCGCGACCACCTGCGGGCCGTGGTGCTGCTGGTCGACGCGCGGCGTGGGGTCGGTCAAGAGGAAGAGCAGCTGCTCGAATTCGTGAGCAGTCGCCCGGGAGCTCACAAGCCACGCTGTATCTTGGTGGCCACCAAAATCGACAAGATCCAGCGCAGCAAGCGCAAGGCTGCATTGGCTGCGCTCATGGGCAAGCAGGCACAAATCGGCAAACGAAATCTGTTGGCGTTCAGCGCTGTGACGGGTGATGGGGTGCCAGAGCTGTGGAAGGCGCTGCGCGAAGCAGCGCTCGGTGAAGGCGCGACGTGAGCGACGAGCAGCGAGAGCAGGGCCTGCCGGAAGACGATCGCGGAGCTGAAGGCCAAGCTAGCTGCGACCGCAGAGCCTCGCGTTTGCCTGCTCCGCGCACCGCTTCCCACCGCCTTGCCTAACGGGCGAGACGCAGGGCAAAAAGGGCCACTGAATGCCCGGCCAGCGCCACCGAAATGCGACCCCAACGATCCGCTCTGCGGGATTTGATTCAGCCTTGGAGAGCACTTTGCTGGCGCCGGATGCTCGCGAGCAATGGTGGGCGGCAGTTTGAGACTGATCCGCACTTGACCTCGGGGTAGGGGTCACCTAGCGTCCGACCGCTTGGATAGCGACCTCGGCTAGAACGCTATCTGTCGAGATCTACAAAGGTTATCTGGCCTACCCATGTCGGAGTACGCAGGAGAGCTAACGCACGTCGAAGTGGCGAACGTGCCGTTGTGGCTCATAGTGCTGTTGCCCCTGTTAGGGGCGACGATCAACGCGGTGTTCGGGCGCAAGCTGCAAGCCAGCCGTTGGCAAGCGGGCCTCAAGAAACGCTTCCACATCGGCAGCCCCGCCGTCACGGCGGTGGCGCTCGGCGCGATGTTGGGCGCCTTCACGCTGGCATGTGTTTCGCTCGTGCAGCTCATCGGCCTGCCTGCGAGTGAGCGCTACTTGTATTCCTACGCTTGGCAGATGGTTCGAATTGGCTCACTCGACGTCAATTTCGCCTTCGCCTTCGATCCGCTCTCAGCGGTGATGACCTTGATCATCACGGGGGTGGGCTCGCTGATCCACCTGTACGCTGCCTCCTACATGGAGAAGGAGCCGTCCTATTGGCGCTTCTTCTGCTACCTCAACCTGTTCATCTTCTCGATGTTGTTGCTGGTGCTCGGCGACAACTTCATCGTGATGTTCTTCGGTTGGGAAGGCGTTGGGCTGTGCAGCTACTTGCTGATCGGCTTCTGGTACAAGGATTACAAGAAGGCCACGGCGGGTATGAAAGCCTTCGTGGTCAACCGCATCGGCGACTTCGGCTTCATCTGCGGCATGGCGCTGCTCTTCTGGGGGCTTGGCGGCGCTTGGGACAGTAGCACTGGGCAGTTCGAGTCCGATTTCGGCCCACGCTTCCTCGCGGTCGAGCAACAGCCGCTGACGGTTCACGGTGCGGAGCATGGCTCGGATCACGCCGAAGCAGGTCACGGGGCCCCGGGCGCCGATGCTGCCAACAAGGGTCACGCCAAGCAGGCTCACGGCAAGAAGGGTCACGACAAGAAAGAAGACGCGCTTGCCAAGCTGCGGGCTGCCGGCAAGAGCGGCCAGCTGACCATGACGACCCACCCTGGGGCGCGGGTCTTTTTCGGCGTAGGCAGCTTGCGTCAGCTGCAACAGAGCAAGCTGGTAGATTGCCGAACGAAACCAGCCTGGAATCAGCCCAGCGGCGTACAGCTCACGCCTGACTGCTACGCCACCTCGCCCTTCATGCGCAAGCGTATCAGTGCGGGGCTGAGCATGTTGGTGATCGATCCAGGGCAGGGCGCCGTGGTAACCGGCCGCGGTGACGAGGTCGGCGCCGTGCGCGTGCGCGTCAAGCCGGGCAAAGAAACGGTCTTGTTGGCGGTGGGCTCGACCTTGACCTTCCGTGAGATCCAGGACCAGTTGGTGGTCAAGGACGACACCGGCAAGACCTTCATCCAGAAAGCGCTGCGCTCCAAGACGGTGTGGGGCGGCTTTGCGCTCATTGCTCTGGCCTGTTTGCTCTTCTTCGTGGGTGCTACCGGCAAGAGCGCGCAGATCCCCTTGTTCGTCTGGCTGCCCGATGCGATGGCTGGACCGACGCCCGTCTCGGCGCTCATCCATGCGGCTACCATGGTGACCGCTGGCGTCTACATGATCGCCAGGTTGAACTTTTTGTTCTCGATGTCGCCCACCGCCTGCGGGGTGGTGGCGATGGTGGGCGCGCTGACCGCGTTGCTGGCGGCCACCATCGGTTTCTTCCAATACGACATCAAGCGGGTGCTGGCCTACAGCACCGTCAGCCAGCTCGGTTTCATGTTCATCGCCGTCGGTGTCGGTGCTTATTGGGTGGGCATCTTCCACTTGATGACCCACGCCTTCTTCAAGGCGTGCTTGTTCCTCGCCTCCGGCTCGGTCATCCACGGCATGCACCACGTGATCCACGACGCGGACGCGTCGCAGGACATGCGCAACATGGGGGGCCTGCGGGCGGTGATGCCCAAAACGGCCCTGACCTACAAGATCGCCTGCATGGCGATCACTGCGGCCCCGCCGTTCCTCGCCGGCTTCTGGTCCAAGGACGAGGCGCTCTGGAAGGCCTACAACTTCGCGCCGGGCGCGGGCACTTTCGTGCCGCCTGGCGGGCTCATCTACATCATGGGACTGGTCGCCGCGCTGGGGACTTCGTTCTACATGTGGCGCAGCTATTACCTGACTTTCGAGGGCAAGCACGCCACAAAGAAGATCAAGACCAAGGTGCACGAGTCGCCAGCGCCGATGACCATCGTGCTGATCGTGCTGGCCTTCTTGTCGGCCGTCGCCGGTGTGCTCTTCGGCCTGTCCTCGCATTTCACCCATGGCGTGGCCGGGGACGTGCTGCCCCATGAGCCGCTGCTGGAACAGTGGCTGAGCCCGGTGATGGCGCACGCCCAAAAGACCACCGGCGATGCCGGCTACGTGCCCATGATGGTGCTGATGGCGATCAGCGTGGCCGGCGCGGCAGGTGCTTGGGCTCTGGCGAAGATGCGCTACGGCGCCGACCGTCCCAAGAACTGGGAAAAGCGCGAGGCGCAGCTGCCGGCCTTCACGCTGCTGCACAACAAGTATTACGTCGACGAAATCTATCAGGCGAGCATCGTTGCGGCCTTCATGAGGCTGCGTTTGGTGCTCAGTGAGATGGACCGCTGGATCGTCGATGGCATCGTCAACGGTGCTTCGGTCATCGCCCGCGGCGTGGCCTGGGCCATTGGCGTCACGGACAACAAGATCGTCGATGGGGCGGTCAACATGGTTGCCAACGGCACGCTCGAGGCTGGCGACAAGCTGCGCACCGTTCAGACCGGACGCATACAGAACTACATCTACGGCATCCTCGCAGGGGTGGCGTTCTTCGCCATCATTTCCTACCTGCTCTGGTGAGCAAGCTCGAAAGTTCTTCATGACATTCAAGCAAAACAACCTCAAAAGGCCGCTGCTGCTGGCGACGCTGCTGCTATCGCTGCTGGCTCTGCTCTTCGCGAGCACGGCCAGCGCCAGCAAGTCGCCGGGGCCCAAGCGCTACGGCGCGCTCGAGTTGCCACGGGCCGCTGTAGAGCTCACGCCTGCAGGCGACGATCTGTACGCAGCCAGCTTCACCATCAAGAACAGTGGCAGCGGACCGCTGCACATCGCTCGTGTCGTCGTCCGCACCTCGCCACGTCAGCCGCGCGTACCTGCCGGTGTATCGGTCGCATGGGGCCGCGGCACGACGACCTTGGCGCCCGGACAAGCTGTCGATGTGCAGGTCAAGTGGGCGGCAAAAGTCTCGCGCGCCAAGGAGCTGTATGGCCACGTGCTGATCGAGTCCGATGCCCGCGGCATCGACGGCAAGCCCGCGCGGCCCGGCGCGGTGGGAATCCATGCCGAGCGACCCAACAGCTTGGGCTTCATTGGACGGCACATCCTGTCCATCATGACCTTTTTGCCCTTGCTGGCGCTCATCGCGATCTTCTTGGCCCACTTGCTGGGCTACAAGAAGGACGAGAACCTGCGCTGGCTCACCCTCGGGACGATGGGCGTCAACCTGGTGCTCGCCATCTGGCTCTACGCGAACTTCGATCCGAGCTTCTTGCGAGGCGACGGCAACGATGGCTATCAGTTCATCGAGCGGGCGGTGTGGGTCAAATCGCTCAATGCCGAGTACTTCCTGGGGATTGACGGCATCTCGGTAACGATGGTGCTGCTCACGACGCTCATTTCATTTGTCGGGGTCATTGCCAGTTGGAGCGTGACCAAACAGATGAAGGGCTACTTCGCGATGTACAACCTGCTGGTCGTTGGAATGATCGGCACCTTCGTCGCGCTGGACTTGATCCTGTTCTTCATGTTCTGGGAGATCATGCTGCTGCCGATGTACTTCCTCATCGGCATCTGGGGCGGACCGCGGCGCCAATACGCAGCCATCAAGTTCTTCGTCTACACCTTGGCAGGCAGCGTGTTCATGCTGCTGGGCTTCATCTACTTCTACAAGTACTCGGTGCCGACCTACTTGGTGGATGGCACCCCGATCACCGCGTCGCTTGCTGTTCCTGAGTTGGCGATGGTGGATTGGAGCCAAGCCAAGACCATCTTCGGGCTGTCTGGGATGAAGGTGGTGTGGGTGTGGATGTTCGTTGCGTTCGCGATCAAGATCCCGATGTTCCCCTTCCACACCTGGTTGCCGGACGCCCATGTGGAGGCGCCGACAGCCATCAGTGTGATCCTCGCCGGTGTGCTGCTCAAGATGGGCACCTACGGCATTCTGCGCTTCAACTTCACATTGCTCCCGGAGGCGACGCGCTGGGCCGCGCCGGCGATGGCCGTGTTCGGGGTGATAGGCATTCTGTATGGCGCCTTCTGCGCAATGGCGCAGAGTGACCTCAAGAAGCTGGTGGCCTACTCCTCGGTCAGCCACATGGGCTTCACACTGTTGGCGTTGGGCTCGCTGACACCCCAGGGCATCGAGGCGTGCATCGTGCAGATGTTCAACCATGGGCTGATCACGGCGATGCTGTTTACCTTGGTCGGTGTCGTATACGACCGCGTTCACACACGCGAGATCGACAGGTTCGGTGGGCTCGCCCAAGAGATGCCGCTGTACAGCGCGATCTTCGGTTTTGCCTTCATGGCCTCGCTCGGCTTACCTGGCCTGAGCGGTTTCTGGGGCGAGGCGCTCACCTTCATTGGGGCATTCCCGCGGTACCGCTTGTTGACCATCCTCGCTGCTACGGGCGTGATCGTCACTGCGGCCTACCATCTGTGGGCCATGCAACGCATGTTCCTCGGCAAGTTCAAGGAGAGCTGGCGCGAAAACAAGTACCTCAAGCCCTTTGATGGCAAGTTCCCCGAGATCAATCGCCGAGAGCTGGCCAGCTTGGTTCCGCTCGCGGCGCTCATTCTGCTCCTCGGTTTCTGGCCCCGGCCGCTGTTGTCACTCATCGACAAGGCTGCCAACCAGATGCATCGCTGGGTCGATGTCCCGGGCTTGACCCAGATCTCCGACGCAAGCCCCGCCGCTGAGCCAGCCGCTCGGCTCGCGCAGCGTCAACCCGACTGACCGCACGGACTCGCTGTCATGGTCGACACTCCCACCCTAGACAACTTGGCCAGCCTGGCCTTTTTGGGGCCGGAGCTCGCGCTGATCGGCGCGATCCTCTTGGTCATCATCTGGGATTTGGCTGTTACCGAGCAGCGTAGAAAGGTCTTGGGCGCTTGCGCCATCAGCATGGTGGCGTTGGCCTTCTCGGCTGGCAACTCAGTGCTGTTCTTGGTTGGCCAAGAAGGCGCCAAGAACTTGTTCGGGGGTTTGATCGCCTTCGACGAGTTTACTCAGATTTTCCGGATCTTGTTTTCCTTCGTGACGGCGCTCATCTTGGTGTTCGCTGCGCCCTCGTTTTTGAGCCCGGCGACCAGTGGCGGCGAGAAGCGAAACGCTGCCGAGATGTTCATGCTCTTGCTGGTGCTGACGCTGGGCATGAACTTGATGGCTGCCAGCCGCCACCTGTTGATGATCTACCTGTCGCTCGAGATGGTCAGCGTGATCAGCTTCGTCTTGGCGGGTTTCAAGATCGGCGACCGCAAGTCGAGCGAAGGCGCGCTCAAGTACGTCATTTTCGGCGGCGTGGCTTCGGGCGTGATGCTCTACGGAATGAGCTGGATCTATGGGTCGACCCAATCGCTCAATCTGGGTGAGATCTATCAGGCGATCTCGACGATGGCGGCTGCTCAGGGCAAGGTCCCCGAGGCGGTGTTCATCGGTGTGCTCTGCATGCTGGCAGGCTTCGGTTACAAGATAGCGGCTGCGCCGTTCCACATGTGGACGCCCGATGTCTACGAGGGTGCACCGACTCCGGTCACCGCGTTTCTGTCGGTCGGGCCGAAAGCGGCTGGGTTCGCGGTGTTGGTGCGCTTCTTCTACGACGCGCTTCACGCACAGGGGGCAAGCGCCGATCTGGCATTCGCGGCGGCGCCCTGGGCGGTAGTGGCCGGCTGTCTCGCGATGGCGACGATGAGCGTGGGCAACCTGTCGGCCCTCGGGCAGGACAACGTCAAACGCATGCTCGCTTATTCGAGCATCGCCCACGCGGGCTACATGTTGCTTGGCTTCTCCGTGTTCAATGAGGCTGGAACGGCGGCGATCGTCTTCTACATCGTTGCCTATTGCTTCATGAACTTGGGCGCGTTCCTCATCGTGATGGCACTGGCCGAGTCCAACGGTGGCGACGAGACCATGACGGCCTTCCGCGGCCTGGGGCGTCGGGCGCCTGTGGTGGCGGCCATCATGACCGTGTTCCTCGTCTCATTAGCCGGGATCCCGCCCATGGCGGGCTTTGTTGGCAAGTTCTACATCTTTGCCGCGCTCATCAAGAGCGGTGGCTCGTGGAACTGGTTGCTCGCCGTAGTGGGCGTCGTCAACAGCATCATCTCGCTGTTCTATTACGCGCGCGTCATCCGAGCGATGTATCTCGAAGATGCCGAAGTGGCGGAGCCTGCTCAGATCCGCAAGCTCTTCGGTGCGACCAGCATTGCTCTGGCGGTGCCCACCCTGGTGCTGGGGATCTACTGGTCGCCCGTCTACGAGTTCGTTGCCCGCTCACTGACGATGGTTCGTTAGCAGGATGCGACTAGAGCGAGAGGGCGAGCTCACGCAGCCGCTTGCTGCCGCTATCGAAAATTGGCCAGCCATCGCCAACCAACACGGCTTCGATCGAGCTGCGCTCGGCGAGTCGCTCCACCGAGGCTTTGGCGAGGGCTGGGTCGCTGAGCTTATTTGGGGGCAGTATCGTGAGGCTCCCGGCTTGGTGGCAGCGGACGAGATCGCCTGTGATCAGCGAATTGCCTTGAACCAGCAGCGCTAGCTCGCCAGCTGTCTTGGAGCCGTGCATCTCGATGACCTCGAGGCCGTCGACGAGCTCGTCGCCTTCGTTCAACCATCGCTGACAGGTGAGCCCGAAGGTGTCCTTTTCGGCGGCCGGCCCCGCGAGCGCGGCCCCGAGCTGTCGGGCCAGAGCGGCTGAGCATCGGATGTGGTCCGAATTGGTGACGACGATCCACTTGGCGCCGCCGAGCTCTTCGAGGTGCGCGCGGTCGTGACTCGACAGCTCGAGCGGATCGACGAGCAGGTTGCCTTGACCATTGAGCCAGAAGTAGCTGTTGAAATCGATGTTGCGCTCGGCGTTGAAGCAAGACCAAGCGAATAGGTTTGGGTGGTGAAGTGCTTTCATAGGTCAGCAGAGCCCCGCGGTCACATCGGTTAATTAGCCTACCTCCTGTCGGCGCGCTACCTCTTCGCGGTGTCGCAGGCGAGCTCGTTCGGGCTCACTAAGGTGGTTGGACGGCGAAGCTGACCTTGTCGACGCCTCCGCGTCGTAACGCGTCCATGGCGTCGATGATCAAGCCATAGGTGGCATTCTCGTCTGCCATGAAAACAGCCCTAGGCTCATCGTGATTGGTCGCGTAGGCCGCTGCGGCAGCCTCGAGGCTAGCGAGATCGAGCGACTTTCCGTCCACGATGAAGTCCCCCGCAGCGGTGATGACCACAATCAGCGCGGCCTGCTTGGTGGCTGTGGGTTTGCGAACGTGGTGTGGCTCGGGTGAGGGCGCGCTCGTCTGCGTCGGCTCGGTTGGAAGCGATTTGGCGACGGTGACGGTAGGCACGACGGGTATTGCGGCGGGCGGGCGTGCCGTGCAGCTACCCGCCACCGTCGCCGCCAGCACACAAGCTACTCGCCGAATCGTCATCGATCGCAAGAGCATAGCCGCGCCGGGCCCGAGCTAACAATCGAGTGAGGTGCAGTGCAAGTCAAGCCATGGCGGCGACGACCTCAGCCAGCGCCTCGACGCCGTCGCTGAGCTGCCGAGTGGACAGGTAGGGTGCAGGACCGAGGCGAAGGACGTCTCCGCGCGCGTCGGTGTGTATCTCACGGGCTAGGAGCTGGCGCTGGATGGTGGTTGCTCGTGGCGCTTTGAGTGTAAGAAAGCCGCCGCGCCTAGACAGCGCTACGGAGCGATCGCGATCGATGACTTCGGGGTCGAGGTCGAGGGCGTCGAACGCTTCGATCAGCTGCTGCAAGTGGCGCTGGTTGAGGGCGCGCAACAAAGGCGGGCGCAGCTGCTGTGTTTCGAAGAAGGCGAATACTTCCGCTGCTCGATAGTGGCTCGTTGGATCATAGGTAGCGCCGGCAAAACGGTTGCTGCCCGTCCCGTAGCGTACCGGCCCGGCCTGGCCGGCTCGTAACTGTGCGGGGACTGTCCCCCTGCAGGCGATATCTGTGTGGAATCGCGAGTGACGCGGCGCGCTGAGTGAATCGAAGTCTGCAAACCAGCCGGTGACGACGGGCCGCAAGTTGCAGTCTGTGGGGAAACGCAAGAACGCGTTGCCTTCGCCTAGCTGGCAATACTTGTAGCCCCCACCAACCACGTAGGCGTCCTCGAGCTCATGGGCGGAGAGCGACAGCGGTACCACGTTGAGCTGGTGGTAAGCATCGAGGATGAGGATGGCGCCATGGCGGCGACAGGCCTTGGCGGCAGGTGACAGCTCGCCGGCGATGTGACCGCTGGAGAAAAACACCGTCGAGCTGACCGCCGCGGCTGTGCGACCATCGATGTGGTCGGCCAGACGCTCGCCAACGCTCTCAGCAGGATGCGCTGCGACCCGAACCACCTCGATCCCTGCCTCTTGCAGCCGATCGAGCTGGCGCCGCAACGAGTAGAACTCCGCATCAGTAGTGACCAGCTTCGGTCGCTCGGACCACGGTAGCGCCGATAGAAGCCTGACCAACAGCTCGTGGGTGCTGGCGCCGAGCGCAAACAAGCCTGAGGGATCGTCGAGTAGTTGCCGGTATCCCTGGCGCACGCGCTCTGCCTGAGCCATGGCCCGCTCCCATTTGCCGTCTACCCAGGTGGCGGCGTCTTCGAAGGCGCGTTCGTGTCCAACTGCGGCCGGGTCGGGCCAGGCTTGGTGAGAATGGCCGGTGAGCAACACCCGCTCGCTGACACGAAAGCGCGCGTAATGAGAAGCAAGAGGATTGGGCGTGGCAAGCAGGGCATCGACGGTCCAGCTCATGATGCTCTCATAGCGCCTTCGGACCACGCACCACAGCGCTTGTCGGCAATGGTCACCGCCGCTAGCGGAGGATTCGGCCGCGGACTCGGCCCCGGACTCGGACTCGGCCGCGGCCGCGGACTCGGGCTAGCCGCGGACTAGAACAGTCGCAGTTGATCGCCAGCGATGGTGGCGAAGTCCGTACCGAGGCACGACAGCAGCGCATCGGCAGCGGGGGCGAGCTGCCGCTCGAGGTAGTGATGGTAGTCGATGGGCGAGCGGTGCTTCGCGAGCGGCTCCGGGCCTTGGGTCGTCATCAGGTAGCGAACGCGGCCGGAGGGGCGATCGAGCATGCGGGCGGCTCGAACGTGCGGCGGGATGTTCTTGGCATAGGCGTCGATATGGCGCCGTAAGCGTTTTTGGTAGACGAGCTGTTCGTCGAGCTGTCCCTGCATCAGCTGCTGGCGCGTGTCGCGCACCATGGCTTCGTAAGGCTCATGGAGAAACACACGCCTCAACAGCTCTCGCTGAAAGTTGCGCGCCAGCGGCGTCCAATCGGTGCGCACAGCCTCCAGACCCTTGATGATGACTCGTTGCTCGCTTCCCGTCCCCACGAGCCCGGCGTAACGCTTGGCGCTACCGCGATCGGACCCACGTAGGGTGGGCATGAAGAATCGTTGGTAGAGGGTTTCGAGCTCCATCTCGAGATAGCTCTCGGTCTTGTGCTCGCTAGCGATGTGCTCGCGCCACCACGTATTGAGCTCGTCGGCGAGCTGCGCGCCGATGCGCAAGCAGCCTTCGACGTCGTGTCCCTCGCCCACGAGCACGAACAGCGAGTCGGTGTCGCCGTAGATTACCTTCCAACCGCGTTCACAGATCCAGTCGCGGCTGCGCGTGATGATCTCGTGGCCGCGCATGGTGATCGAGCTGACCAACTTGGGGTTTGAGAAGCGGCAACCAGGCGTGCCGAGCACACCATAAAAGGAGTTCATCAAGATCTTGATGGCGCGCGACAGCGCCGCGTCTCGTTCGGCCTTGGCTCGGTCGCGCTCCGCCCACAACGACTCGATTAGCTGGGGCAGGATGTGCTCGTGACGTGCGAAGGTCCCCCCGGCGTAGCCCTCGATCGGGTCGTCGCCAGGAAAAGCGAGGCCGAGAGGATCGACCTTGAAGGTGCGAATGATGCTCGGATACAGGCTCTTGAAGTCGAGCACGAGCACGTTGTCGTAGATACCCGGCTGGCTTGGCAGCACCGTGCCCCCCGGCGCGTCCGAGCGAGTCGCCAAGGCGCCCACGTCATGCGCCACCCGGCCTTTGCGGTGGAGCCGCGGCAAGTAGAGGTGATCGAAGGCCGCCACCGCGCCGCCCACTCTACCCATCGACAGTCCCGTCATGCGTTGCCGCTCGATCAAGAAGTCGATCAGCTGGGCGCGCTCGAAGATCCCCGAGACCAGGCGGCAGTCCTCGAGGTTGTAAGCGGCCAGGCCTGGCTTGTCCTCGCGAAACAAGCGGGTGATCTCCTCGCCGCGGTCATCGGGATCGTGGATTGCCTTGCCGCGCCCCAGCAGCTCTTGCGCCACCCGTTCGAGGCCAAAGCTCTCGAAGGAGTAGGTGGCCGACTTGAGCGCGCCAATACCGTCGATGATCACGCGGCCTGGTATTCGCGCGATCGACAGCTGGCCTTCTCGTTGTGGAGCGAGCAACCTGCCGTGCTCGCCTCCGCGTCCGAGCAACAAGCGCAAGCCATGCTGTTCGCTGCGCCGCTGTAAGCACGCGAGATCGAACTCCACCACGTTCCAGCCGATGAGCACATCCGGATCCTCGTCGCGCACCAAATCGAAGAAGGCCGCGAGCACGGCGCGGTCCTCGAGCAAGTAGCGCACCCCGCTGGTCGCTGGACCCGGCCCCGCCATCAAGACCTGCTCACGCTCCTCGGTCACGGCAGCAATGGAGAGAATCGGGCCTTCGAAACCGTCCGTCTCGATGTCGAGGCTCATCACACGCAGCCGCGGCCGATAGTCGCTTTGTTTCATCGAAGGATTGACCATCTCCAAGTGACCCGGCCGGCTACGCAGCGGGCCTGTTACGCGGCACGCGCCGGTGACGAAACGCTCCATCAGGAAGCGCTCAGATGGACGAACGTCAGCCTCGTAGGTCATCGCCGAGGCGCTCAGGCGCTGCTGTTCATCTTGCAGGCTTCTGCGGCTCTTGAAATAGAGCGCGTCTACAGGCTTGCCCTGCATCGTCGTGAGGTCCACCTCACGTCGACGGGCGCTGTGCGCTTCGACCTGCCGCTGCACGAACATCACCGCCTCGCGACCGTTCATGCGCACGCGCACAGGTCCTCGCGGTGTGGCCAACCAGAAGCTGAGCGCGACGCCGGCGGCAGCGTCGCGCCACTGACGCGTAAGCACGAAGCCGTCGACCGTCTCAGTCATCCGCAGCAAGCTAGCCCGTATTATTCACCGCGTCTGGGTCCGGATCCGGATCCGCGTCCGCGTCTGGGTCTGGATCCGCGTCCGCGTCTGGGTCCGTGTCTGTGTCCGTGTCTGGTTCGCGTTCGCGTCCTGGTTCGGGCTCGAAGTCCCGCGGCGTTGGCTGGGCCGTGATAGGGTGAGCCATGCGCGTGAAGCTGGTGCGCGGTGGGATCGATCTCGGCGATGAGGTGGTGCCGCTACTGGCAGGAGCCGTTCACTACTGGAGGCTGGCGCGGGGCGACTGGCGCGCTTGTCTCGTCGCGCTGCGGGAGCTCGGCCTCAGGTTGGTCGACGTGTACGTGCCCTGGGGGGTTCACGAGACAGCGGCCGGTCAGCTCGAGCTCGGTCAGAAGGATCCCCAACGTGATGTGGTGGGTTTCTTGCGCTTGGCCCATCAGCTCGGCTTGCTCGCCATCGTTCGTCCTGGCCCCCACATCAACGCCGAGCTGACCTATTTTGGCTTGCCAGAGCGCGTGGTCTGGGATTCTGCTTGCCAGGCACGTAGCCCGGAGGGCAATCCAGTCATCCTTCCCGTGCTGCCGAAGATGTTCCCGGTGCCGAGCTATGCATCGGAGGCCTATCACGACGAAGTCACACGCTACTTCCAGCTGTTGGCCAAAGCGCTTGCGCCGCTGCGCTACCCCGATGGGCCCATCGTGATGCTTCAGGTGGACAACGAAGGCGCTTTGTTTTTCCGGGACGGAGCCTACGACCAGGACTACCACCCCGACGCCATCAACCAATACCGGGGATTCCTACGACGCAGATACGGCACCATCACCGCCCTGCGCGAAGCCTATCAACAGCAGCAGCAAGCTGAGCCTAGCTCGGCGCGCGAGCCCGCCGGCGAATCATCAACCACGAGTGAGCCGACCGCCGCGCCCGAGGGCGACACGGCACAGCCACGACGAGACAGCGTCGAGTTGCGCTTCGCCAACATCGAGCCGCCCAAGCGCTTTGCCGCGACATGCGTGGCCGACTTGGCCTGGCATCTCGACTGGGCGGCTTTTCAAGAGCACCTGTTGGCCTCTTCGCTCGGCAAGTTCGCAAGTGCGCTCCAGGCTGCCGGCTTGGCGGACATTCCCACCGTTCACAACTTTCCGCTCGCTCAGCAGACCACCCCGCTCAACGCGGCGCGAATCGGCGAGGTGGTCGATCTGGTAGGCCTCGACTACTACAACCGCTGCTCGCCTTCCGCCCGCGCTTCCATCGCGGCGCGAACCAGTGAGCTCGCGGTGCGCTGTGAGGCCAAGTCGTTGCCGGCTTATGCTTGTGAAATGGGCGCGGGCTATGCGCCCTATTTTCCGCCCCTGAGCGAACGTGACAGCGTCTTTACGGTGATGTGCGCGCTCGCTTATGGGTTGCGCGGGTTCAATATCTACATGGCGGTAGAGCGCGACCGCTGGATTGGTGCGCCAGTCGATTGCCGTGGCCGCGCTCGGCCAACAGCCGCGTTTTGGGCCAAGCTGGGTCAAGTGCTCGAGGAGACCAAGTTCTGTGATCTCCGTCGACGGGTGCCAGTGCGCGTGCTCGTTCCGCGGACCGAGCGACGTTTGGCCCGCGTGATGCATGCGTTTGGGCCTGCCAGCGGTGCCCTCCTCAACGTCATGGGTCTCGGGGCGCGAGAAGGTTGCGTCGAGGACGACTTGGGTCTTGGTTATCCCTTGGCCATCGAGGCGGAAGTGTTCGTGGGCTCGTTCGAGCAAGCGCTCGATGCGCGGGGTGTTCCGTTTGCGGTCGTGGGCGGGGAAGATCGAGCAAGCGCCCTACAACGAGCCAGCTGGATCATTTGCGCTAGCTCGGGAGGTCTCGGCCCCGAGCTGGCACGTGATTTGGTAACTGCAGCGGAAGCGGGGACTCGTGTGACGATCGGGCCACGGCCACCGCGCTTCGATGACCGAATGCGTCCTCTTGCTGAGGGGCAACCACTTGCGGATTGCTGCGAGCTATTGCGCAGCAGCGATCCGGCGAGCGCCGACGATTCGGTAGCGCGCGCCATGCAGGCGCTCCAGTTGCCGAGTTTTGCCTGTGATCCCGACGAAATACAGGCTGCTGTCCACGAGGACGAGGAGGGGCAAGTGCGCGTCGTGTTCGTCATCAACGCCACCGAAACCGACGTTGTTGCGCGTGTTACGGTAGGCCTGGATGTGCAATGGGAAGATGGTATCGAGGCTGACCGCACCCGATCGGAGGGGGGCGTGCTCGAGTTGCGAATGCGGCCTCAGACGGTGCGGATGATGGTGCGCTGCTGACCGCTTCGAGCGCTCCCCCGCGACGAGCCAACCGTCCGTCTCGCGCAACGGCTACGAACTGCCTTTCTTGGCGAGAGCTGTATTAAGCTGTTGCTGTGGTGCAGCGTGAGGACAAGTCAACTGCGGCTGACAAGCCGGGTGTCAGTGACACCACGCCGCTGCGCATCGCGGGCAGCTGGTTGCAGGCGCTGACCGACGGTTCACGCGAGGTGGTGGCGCTGCTCGACCAAGACGGGAGCGTGCAGTACCTGAGCGTCAGCGGTGCCGTACAGAACATGCTTGGCTATGAGGCGCTCGAGATCATGGCCATGAGTCCGACCGAGTT
The DNA here is from genome assembly GCA_964599485.1 of uncultured Polyangiaceae bacterium. Taxonomy (GTDB): domain Bacteria; phylum Myxococcota_A; class Polyangia; order Polyangiales; family Polyangiaceae; genus JAPYTK01. The sequence goes on along the minus strand of CAZRGL010000058.1, from coordinate 5,114 downwards.
GCTCCATCCACTCGACACGCGACGGGTGCTCGACGGGTTTCGCACCGTGGCGGCACATCCAGGTGGACGGATCACGCTCGAATATCGAGCCCGCCATCGCACTGGCCACTACGTTCGGCTCGAGTCCACGGCAGTCAATCGACTGCGCAACGATTATGTGGCTGCCATTGTGGTCCACACGCGCGAGGTGCACGCCAGTGAGTTACCTCCTGCGCGCCCCAGCGCCCCTCCGCTGCCCAACATCGATGACGAAGCGGATTTCCTCCACGGGGTCGCCGAAGCGATCGAACGGGCCAGCGGTGAGGCCTACAAATTCTCGGTCTTGGTCCTCGAGCTCGATCGGGGCGACACCCTGGTAGAAGCGTATGGTGAAGCGGTCGCTGAGGGCGTGATGGCTGAAGTGGGACGGCGGCTCGCCGCGCTGTTGCGTCCTGGTGATAGCCTCTGCCGCTTGCCAGAATCCAGACATGCGATTCTGCTCGACGGTGTCGGTGACCGTCCGTTGGCAGAGCGCATCGCAGCCCGGGTTCAGAAGACTGTGGGCAATCGTTTTCACGTAAGGGGACAGGACATCCTCAGCTCTGCCATCATCGGTATGGCCACCAGCGAGCGGCGCTACGAGCGCGCCGAGGACGTGATACGTGATGCCAGCTTGGCTGCCGCCCAAGCCCGCAATGCGGGGCCCAAGCAACGACGCGCCGTCTATCGCACCCAGATGCACGTCGAGAAGACCCGCCATTTGTCACTGCTCGCCGAGTTGCACAATGCCCTGCAGCGAGGGCAGTTCCGGGTGTACTACCTGCCCATCATTGGACTGGCGACCCGAACCGTCAGTGGCTTCGAAGCGCTGGTGCGATGGCAGCACCCCGATCGCGGCATCATCTCGCCGGATCTGTTCATCCCCGTCGCCGAGGACACGGGCCTCATTGTTCCCTTGGGCGAGTGGATCATGCGCGAAGCTTGTCGCCAAATGGCCGATTGGCATGCGCGCTACCAGATGGACCCGCCGCTGACCTTGAGCGTAAACGTAGCCGCCAAGCAGTTTGCCGAATACGACTTGCACGAGCTGGTCCAGGAGATCATCAAAGAGACCGGTTTCGATGGTCATCAGCTCACGCTCGAAGTGTGTGAGCGGGCGGTGGTCGAATGTGGCGATGCGGTGGCCGAATCACTGCGCAGATTGGGCAAATTGGGGGTCAGCGCGAGCCTCGACAATTTCGGTGTGGGTGCATCCTCGTTCGCATATCTGCACCAAATGCCTTATTCCCGACTGAAGATCGACCGATCCCTGGTCCAAGAAATGGCAACGGGCGGACGTGGTCGCGAGCTGGTCCAAGCCATCGTCAACTTGGCGCACAACTTGTCGATGGAGGTCATCGCCGAAGGCGTCGAGACGCCGGGCCAAGCTGCCCAATTGAGCAAGATGTGGTGCGAATATGCCCAGGGCTACCTTTTTGGAAAGCCCATGGATAGCGATGAGGCCGGCGCGTTCATCGCATCCTATCCGCGTTGGTGGGAGTGATGCGGTGTCACTGCGCGAGCGAATCGATGAGCTGACCGGGTCACAGGTCGATTGTCAGTCAGCGCTGCAGCTGTGGATCGAAGCAGTCGCTTCGTTCAACACCAAGGTCAACCTCACTGCAGCCCGCGACGAGCTCGAGCTGGTCGATCTGATGCTGGCCGATGCGACGGAGCTCGCTCGGCACCTGCCAAAGGACTGCGCCGTAGTGGATGTGGGCAGCGGCGCGGGCGCGCCCGGATTGGCGTTGGCGCTGCTGCGCCCCGACCTACGGCTTTGCCTGGTCGAGCCTCAACAAAAGCGAGCGGCCTTTCTTCGACTGGTCCTCGGTCGGCTGGCGGGCGGTGGTGAGCTGCCAGCCCAGGTTCTGCAGCAGCGGGCAGAGCGGCTCGATCTACGTTTCGATGTCGCCGTATCCCGCGCAACGCTTCCGCCGCCACAGTGGCTGGCGCGCGGGGCTGAGTTGGCGCCGCAGGGTCAGGTGTGGCTGCTGCTGGCGCGCGAGCCCGCCCCAGAGCTAGAGGGTTGGCAGCTGGTTGAGGAGCACCGTTATCGCTGGCCTCTCACCGGCGTATGGCGCCGGGCTGCTTGCTATCGACCTCGAGCAGGCGGCGAAGTTGGCCCCGCCGGCTGAGGGCTGCTCAGATGCGCTCGGATGAGCGGCACTGCCGAGCTGGCCAAGCTGCGCAAAAACGCGAGACGAACGGCCCAATCGCGCAAGGAGAAGCCGAGCACGGTTCACCTGCTGGCGGCGATATGCGCTCAGCCAGGCCCGGCCTGCACCTTGCTGGCCCAACGGCGCCTGGATGAAGCAGTCTTACTGAAAGCGGCTCGCAGCTTCGACGAGCAGCTCGACGACGCGCTCAACAACTCCCTGGCGGCCGCTCGGGACGTAGCCCATCGTGCCGCGGTCCCCGCGCGCGCCGTCGGCCCCTCGGTACGTCGTAGCGGCATCCGGCCAGCGCCCCCACCAGCAGCCGGCGGAATCCATGTGCTGGTCGTGTTGATGTCGAACCGTCGGTACGCAGCCTACCGGGCCCTGCAAAGCTGCGGCGTGGATGTCTCGCGTTTGCGTATGGCGGCGATGCAGATCGCGCTCGGTGTGGTGGCCCCACCTCGGTCCATCGATGGTGCTGTCAGCAGCTCGGGGGCAAAGCAAGGACGTGGCGTGCGAGGTCGACGACTCGATCACGACAGTCGCCCCCCGCTCGGAAGTC
>CAZRGL010000058.1:0-2368 GCA_964599485.1 uncultured Polyangiaceae bacterium | reverse complement strand
CCGGTCGACTGGTCAACCGGTCGACTGGTCGATTGGTCGACCAGTCGACAGGTCGACTGTCGACCGATTGACCGGTCGATTGGTCAACTGGTCAATTGTTCGACCCGCCCCCCGCGCGACGGGCGGGAGCGACGCCGGCCGAGCGCCCCTCGGGGTAGGGCGGTCGAGGTTCCGTTCATGCCCCCGCTGCGCAAGCCAGCTACCGCTGCGCCGGCCGAGCCGCCACCGTCGCGACCTGAGGAGGCCAGTCGCGAGGACATCCCTACTGTCACGAAGTCGAAATCATCGCAGTCGCCGCCTGCTTCTCGCCGGAACAAACGTCGGTTGCGACCGCGCGGTGAAGCGCGCTTGGAGCCTCCTGTTGCGAGTGAGCACGCGGCTCTGGAGATCGACGCGGAGCGCTGTCCTACCCTTCAGCAAATTGGCCGCAACCTCAGCCTTGCTGCTGCTCGCGGCGAGCTCGACTCGGTCATCGGTCGCGAAGCAGAGATCGAACGCGCCCTGGAGGTTCTCGCCAAGCGTCATGCTAACAGCGCGCTGCTCTTGGGACCTGCTGGCGTTGGCAAGAGCAGCGTGGCGCGGGGAATCGCAATCCAGTTGGCTGCTGAGTGTCAGACGGATGCTCCGCAGGTCTTGGTCGAGCTACCCCTCGGCGAGCTGTTGGCGGGAACTGGCGCGCGGGGCTCTCTCGCCGAGCGCATCAACACGCTTCGCGCCGAGCTACGGGAGGAGAAGGGGCGGGTCGTGCTCCTCGTCGACGAGATTCATGAGCTGTTTGCCGCTGGAGCAGACGAGCTGATGAGTGAGCTCAAAGCGGGGATGGCTTGCGGTGAGCTCACGCTCGTGGGGACGACCACTGCGCCTGAGTATCGTCGCTGCATCGAAAACGACCCGGTATTGGCAAGGCGCTTCAGCGTGGTCGAAGTCAGCGAGCCCAGTGAGGCTGACGCCTTCTTGGTATTGCGCGAAGTATGTCAACAGCTCGGCGGCCATCATGACGTCGACTACAGCGACGAAGCGGTGGCGGTAGCGGTGTCTTGGTCCATTCGGTATCTGCCGGGGCGCGCGCTGCCCGACAAGGCCGTGGCGTTGCTGGACCTTGCCGGCGCGCGGGTTCGGCGGCGGCGCGTCGCGTCGGAATCAGACGACGGGAAGCAGCAATCGGTTCTGCCCGCGCACATCGCAGAAGTCGTCAGCGAGCTTGCAGAGGTACCAATCGATCGACTCATGCAGACCGACCACCAGCGTATGGTCGCCCTCGATGAGCTATTGGCCGAGCGTGTGGTCGGTCACAGCGAGGCATGCTCGCGAATTGCTGCAGTGCTTCGCCGCAACGCGGCCGGGCTGCGGGGCCGCCGACCGGTGGGGACTTTTTTACTCCTCGGTCCCACGGGCGTGGGCAAAACCGAGACTGCCAAAGCAGTTGCTGAGCTGCTCTTCCATTCCGCCGACGCGATGACGCGTCTCGACATGTCGGAATACGCTGAGGCCCACTCCGTGGCGCGGCTCATCGGCGCACCGCCGGGTTATGTCGGCCACGAAGCGGGTGGTCTGCTGACGGAGGCGGTGCGTAAGCGGCCCTATCAAGTGATCTTGCTGGACGAGATCGAGAAAGCCCACATCGATGTGCTCGAGTCCTTCTTGCAGGTCTTCGATGAGGGGCGCTTGACGGATGGTCGGGGCCGTACCGTATCGTTCGACAACACGGTGCTGGTGCTCACCTCCAATCTCGGTGCTGAGCAAATGCGCAAAGCGACCAGTCGTCGCAGGGTTGGCTTTGGGAGCAGCGAGCACAAGGTGCAAGACAGCGAGCTTTCCCGCGTAGCGCTCGACGCGGCGCGCGCGGCCTTGCCGCCCGAACTGTACAATCGCATCGACGAGGTCATCTTCTTTGCGCCACTCGCGCGTGAGGCTGTGGCGGCGATTGCCGGCCGACTTCTCTCGGAGCTGGAAGACTCGTTGGCAGCACGGCAAGTCATCTTGGATGTCGACGAAGCGGTCATCGACGCGCTCATGGACCAGGGTGGTTATGATCCGGAGCTGGGCGCGCGCCCAATGCGTCGGACGATAGTCCGGCTCATCGAGGCGCCGTTGGCCGACATGCTGCTGCGTGGCGAGCTGTCAGAAGGCTCGGTGGTGCTCGTCAGTCTCGATCGGCAAGGAAGCATCGTGCTAGATGCCGTCGACGACGCGGCCGCCTCCCGAACCGCGTAGCTAGCGTCGCCCGTTGGGGCGCTAGGCGCCGAAAAGCGGCGACCCAAACAGCCTCGGACGCGGACTCCGAAACCAATGTAGGGGTTTCCCGCGCGTCGATTCGGACGCGGATGCGGACTCGGACAGGTACTCGGACTCGGACGCGGACGCGGAC
>CAZRGL010000057.1:0-30239 GCA_964599485.1 uncultured Polyangiaceae bacterium | reverse complement strand
GCAGCTGCGGGCCAGTAAGCACCTAAGACGCCGGTTAGGAAGCTAGAGCCGATTCTGCCGTAGGGGCGGGCTTTATCCCAATGCGGATTCTGCCGTAGGGGCGGGGTTGATACCCGCCCGTTGATTTCGCGCGGTTCGGGAGGGGTTTTGAGACAGCCGCTAAACCCCTCCCCTACGCCGATTTCGGAATCACCAAGATCCGAGGTTTTGGAGATACACTGCCAGAGTGACGGCAAAGGCAAGTGTTGTGTTGGCGGTGATGGCCGCCGCTGCGCTCGGCTGCGGCGACTCGAGCGGCCAGGCCGGCCCCGTGGGTCCACCGAGCACGACCGGCGGCAAGCGCAATCCGACCTGCCAGACCGGTTCGAATCCTGGTCAGGTGCAAGCGCCTCGTCTGGTGATGCAGCTTGCTGGGCAGACGAGCTGGTACGCCTCGCCGCTGGTTGCAGATCTCGATGGCGACGGCTCCAACGAGCTCATCGCCGCCTACTACTCGCTCTACGTCTACGACGACCAGGGCGAGCTGTTGGCAGAAGCCGATGAGGGCAGCGGCCGGATCTATGCGCCCCACGTGGTGACCGACTTGGAGGGAGACGGCACCACCGACATCGTGTTCGGCAACGGTCATGAAGTGTTTGCCTACAGCTGGGAGGCGGGCGCACTGGTGCTCAAGACGGGTTGGCCTGCCGATACGACCACCGCCGACAACGCTCCCGAGGTGCGAGGCCTCGCCGCCGGCGATCTCGAGGGCGATGGCAGCATCGAGGTGGTGGCGACGACCACGCAAACGGTGGCAACTGAAGAGGGCGGCGCGCAGGTGTTCGTCTTTTCAGCAGATGGCTCGCTGTACCAACCTGCCGGCCTGAGCTGGCCCGCTTGGCCTCGCTACAACGCACTGAGCGGTCCGGGCGGCGACGCCGACCGCAACGGCCAAGGGCACAGCGGCTACGGTTGTTTCGGTCTGAACGTGGCGATTGGCAACATCGACGACGACGCGCAGCTCGAAATCATCGCAACCTACGACAACCACCACATCCAAGCCTTCGATCCGGATGGTGTCGCCATCGACGCTGCACCTTTCTTCACGAATCGCGCTTCGGATTACGATGGGCAGCGCTTGACCTGGGGTCAGTTCATTCGTTGGGCTGATCCCGAGGTAGAGCAGCAGCACTACAACGCGCATGCTGGCGAGTGGCCCCATCCCAAGTCGGCCGAATGGCTCCAGTGGACCGCCTCGCCGCCCATGATTGCTGATCTCGACGGCGATGGGCTGAACGAGGTGCTCGGTATTCCCAACGTCGAGCTTCACGTTCCCTACGAGACCCAGGCCTACGCCCTCATGGTGCTCGAAGGCGCGCACGGCGACGGCAGCCGTTCAGCCATGCGCAAAGCAGGCTTCGAGCAACTGCCGCGCGGAGCCGCGCCCATCGAGGTTGAAGGCTGGTACCCACCAATGGGTGTTCCCGCCGCGGCCGTGGTCGACTTGCAGGGCGACGAGGCGCTCGAAGTGATCGTCTCGCTCAACGACGGGGCGACCTATGCCTTCGATGGCCTCGGCAATCAGCTTTGGCGTTTCAACCACACATTCGGCAAACAGGTGATGTACGCCTCCGAGCCAGTCGTCGCCGACCTGGATCAGGACGGCTCGCCCGAAGTCGTGTTTACGACGTACGGCGACCCTGACGTGACCGACTCGGGCAACCTGGTCGTCCTAGCCGCCGACGGTAGCTTGCTACACCGCGTGGCGCTGCCCGATCCTGGTAGCAACGGCAACGGCAACGGCGCTCCGGCGGCCCCCACAGTGGCGGACTTGGATGGCGACGGTCAGCTGGAGATCTTCGTGCAGACTTTCGATCACGGCATGGATGTTTTCACCGTCGACGGCTCAGCCACCAACTGCTTGCCCTGGCCCACGGCTCGCGGAGGCCCTCTACGGAGCGCCGCCCCGTAGATGCTCGAGCAGGAAAGAAATCGCAACAATTGCTATCCTGCTGGGTGATGTTTCTGACGCGAGCGTTTCTGGTTGCCGCTGGGTTACTCCTTTGGAGCGCTTGCACGCCTGACGCGACCCGCGATGATGTCGTCAGTAGTGCAGGTGCTGGCGGGCCAACCACCACCGGTAGCGGAGGGGCGAGCAGTGGCGGCTCAGGTGCGACGGGTGGCAACGCCGCCGGCGGAGGAGGGCAGGCTGCTGTGGTCCACGAGTGGAGTCTTGCCATGGGCGGCACCCTCGATGACGAGGTTCATGATGTCGCCTTGGGCAGCGATGGAAGTGTTGCTGTCGTCGGCTACTTTCGCAACACACTTTTCGTCGGCCCCAAGCAGCTGGATTCGGCTGGTGAGACGGACATGTTCGTCATCAAGCTCGAACCGGACGGAACAGTCGACTGGGCAAAGGCCTTCGGCGACGGGGATGCGCAATGCGCATCGGATTCTTCGGTGTGTGCTGCGGCCGTCGGCATCAATCCTCAAGGGGACGTGGTCGTTGCCGGCGCGCTCAGCGGCGCGATCCCTCAGCTCGGAATAGCGTCCGACAATCCGAGCACCCACGTGTTCGTGGCCAAGCTTGGCGGCGGCACTGGTGGGCTCAAGTGGGCGAAGCGCTATGGCGATTCCAAAGAACCGAAGGACTACCAAGGTGCGCTCGATCTGACGCTGAACGGGGAGGGCGACATTTTCCTCGCTGGCTTCTTCATGGGGCCGTTGACCGATCTTCATCAAGGCATGACGGCACCATCCGGAACTGCTGGTTTCGTCGCCAAGCTCGAGCCTGGCGGCGCAACCCAATGGGCCACGGCCATTCCGTCTGGAGGCCATTTGCGCGTCCGCGCAGTGCAGCTAGATGTGACCGGCGATGTGCTCGTGCTTGGTGACTACGACGGCAAGCTCACCCTCGGGCTGGAACAGGGTGTCAGCTCCAAAGGCGATGCCCACTCCTTCATGCTGAAGCTCGCTGACTCCAACGGCCAGCCGATCATGGGCCGCGCCTTTGGCTCATTGGGCGACGACTGGTCGCATTCGTTGGCAGTTGGTAGTCAGGGCGAAGCGATACTTGCCGGTGCGCTTGGTGGCGACATCGACTTCGGCGGCGGAGGCGTTCTAAAGAAAGGTGCGGCGGACGATCGCTATCTGGTGGCGATCGACTCGTTCGCCAAGACGCCCATCAAGAAGCCGCTCGACACGAGCTTACCTGCCGCGAGCGAAGTTCAAAATATTGCGCTCGCAACAAGCGATGATCGCGTCGTGATGGCCGGTGCCTACAGGGCAGTTCTCAAAATTGGGCTGGAGTCGCTGCAGAGCGCTGGGGGTTCAGATGTGTTCCTAGCCCAGTTTGACGCGAATGGAACGCCATTGTGGCAAACGCGCTACGGCGACAGCAGCGACAATGGCGGCCAGATGCGCATCGACTCAAATGGTCAGGGAACCATCGTCATGGCCAGCACCTTCGAAGGCGCCCCCGATTTCGGAGGTGACCAGCTCTTTACCAACGGTCAGTTGGACGTGTTCGTCGTCAAGCTCACGTTGGCAAACGTGCCTTGATGTGAGCTTGTTTTCACGATCGTTGATAGGGCACGCTGGCGGGCGGCTTGCGCCGCATTTTCTTCACCACTGAGACACAGAGGCACGGAGATTCGTTCTTGGCTTGGGCTGGGCACTTTTTTCCAGGGAGCTGCTCCTTCGATGGAGCCCGGCGTCTGGCTCGCCCGTCAGCCGCCGCTGCCGCCTTGTCCTGCGCCGGCGTTACCCTGTCCGCCGCTGCCGCCCGCACCTTGTCCGCTGCTGGTGCTCGTGGTGTTGCCGCCGCACGGCGGGACATAGCAAGCGTCGCTGTAGTAGCAGCTCCAAAAGCCGCTTTGGCAGCTACACAGATAGGAGGCGTAACAGTCGCCGCAGCAGCACTCGGTGCCGTAGCTGCACGACTTGTTGGGCTCGGTGCAGGTGTCCTTGCCACCGAAGTCGGGCGCAGCGTCCGGGCAGCCGCTCGATCCGGAGCTAACACGATGGCCCATCTGCCGCCAGTGCAGGCTCAGCCGTGGGCGAGGCGGGCTCAGCCGTGGGCGAGGTGGGCTCAGCCGTGGGCGAGGCGGGCTCAGCCGTGGGCGAGGCGGGCTCAGCCGCGGACCCGACTTGGGTTGAGCTGCCGCTGGCCGGAGTCGCGGTTGCCTTAGACACAGGCGCCGTCGACGGCGGACAGCCAGCGAGCAACACGCTGGCAACGAGCAATGCGAGGGCGCGGCTACAATGGGACATGGCTGACGTATTATATGCGTTCCCTCGACTGGAGCATGGTCTCCAGTTTCCCCTCGCGCAGGACCAGCGGTGATGGGTTGTTGGAAAATGTTGTGTTCTAGATTCTAGATTCTAGATTCTAATAAAGTAGAATTTTGAAATCACACCTCCAACAGGTGCGGCAGCTTCGGAGCCCGGGTCCGCGAGCCGGGAGCCGAAGCCGGGAGCCGGAGCCGGGAGCCGAAGCCAGCAGAATTGCAACAGACGTGCCGCGGCATGCGAGCGAATTGGTGGGTGGGCCGCGCATGTGCATTGCGTCTGCGTGAGATCGCCGCACGTGTGCGCGCAAACCCCTGACGGGCGTGTCGAGCTGGCTCCACCATTTGGAGGGCTCAGGCCATTGATGGTTGGCAGTTAGCCAATTGGCGTATGGAGCACCAGCACGAGCGGACGTGTACCTCGTTATGGAGCACTAACACCAACGAATGCGCACCTTGTTATGGAGTGCTAGCACCAGCGGATGCGTACTTTGTAGGTGACCTTGGTCTTGCCGTTCGCCGCAACCGGTATGCTGAAGGTGAAGGTGCGCGAGTCCTTTTTGGTGTAGGGGTGGCTCGAGCTCAGCACCTTCCAGTCGCCGCCGACCGGCTCGAAGATCTCTACGTTGACGCCGCTGTCTTTGTGATTGCGCAGCTCGATCTCCCACTCGCTCTCCGAGTGGCAGGTGCCCAGCGAGCGCCATTTCATTTGCTTGCGGTCACCTACGACGTCGAAGGCTTCGCCCATTTTGATGCGGATCTTCTCATCGCGCGGGGTGTGATCGATGCGGTCCTCGCCAATGAACTGCTTGGCGCCCGACTTGTCTGCCTTGTAGACGCGTACGATTCCCTTGGGCAGCGGAATGCCCAGGTTGTTGGCCGTGGTGTTCTTGACGTCCAGATAGACGCCGACCTTTTGGTTCTTCTGGGTTTGGCCGTGCCGGCCGCGGTACCAATACTGCTTGCCGTAGTAGATGAGCTTCTTGTCGACCTTGACGCCTTGACCCTCGAGCAGTGTTACCTGCTTTTGCTCCTTGTCGAGCACGTCGGCCGGTCGCTGCAAGGTGTAGAGGTGATACTCGAAGAAGCTCTCCTCGCGGAACGACTCGCGGCGTCGGCTCGTTTTGTTGGCGTAAGCGTAGCGGGAGCGAGAAGCTCGATAGTTCGAAACGCGCTGCACGTCGCCGGCCACCAGCTTGAGCTTGGCTCCCTTGTAACTGGCGCCGCTGTTGTTGGTCAGCGTTACCCAGCCAGTCAGATCCCCCGCGGTGTCCTTGTCATTGATGACGAACACGTAGTCGGCTTTCCAGTTGAGCCGGCGGCTCAGGTAGGTCACCTCCACCTTCTGCTTGGCCGTCTTGCTGTCGAGTAGCCACACCAGTGTAGGCTTGGAGATCAAGTTGGCCGGCACCTGCGAGAACGCGAAGCGTCCGCCCAAGCCATAGGTGATCTCGCCGCTCGGCAGCTTGAGCACGGGCTGGCCGCTCGCCACGCTGAGGATCTCCACATTGAATAGCTCGTCTTTGCCGAGCTTCTCGTTGAAGCGGTAGACCTTCACCTTCTTGCCCACGTGCTTTTCGAGCAGTTTCTTGGGAGTGAGCACGTCGTAGCGGTAGTTCTGCTCGAGCACCGTCAAGCTCTTGGGATCAGTCAACGACTTGATGTGCACCGTCTCGGGCTGCAGCGAAGCCGCCACGTCGCGAAACTCCAGCGCTACTTGGCCCTGACTCGCGTCCACCTCGCGCACCTCGCGCACCAACCCAAAGTTCTGGTTGTAGACGGTGATGGACACCTCTTTGCGCCCGTCAGCACGCGAGACCTTCTTGACCTGCGCGTCGGCGGCGGTGGCTCCGCCCATCAGGCTCAGCGTGATTGCTGCAACGAGCAGCGTTGCCTTTGACCACCTCTTGTTCGTATTGCTCATGTCTATTCCTCGTCTCCGCTCACCGCTCAGCTTGGTCAGCACCACCGTACCCTCACCGTGTAGGTAACTTTCGTCTTGCCGCGAGCCGGCACCTGCACGTCGAAGGTGAAGGTGTGGGCGTCTCTCTTGGTGTGCTTGTGGCTCGACGCGATGACTTCCCAGTCGCCACCAATCGGCTCGTAGATCTCCACCTGGGCGGCCGTGTCCTTGTGGTTGCGCAGCTCGATTTCCCACTCGCTCTCGGAGTTGCAGCGGCCTAGCGAATCCCAGTCGGTCTGCTTGCGGTCGCCCACGACGTCGAAGGCCTCGCCCATTTTGACGCGGATCTTCTCATCGCGCGGCGTGTGATCGATGCGGTCCTCGCCGATGAACTGTTTGGCGCCGGAGCTGTCGGCCTTGTAGACCCGCACGATGCCCTTGGGCAGCGGCATGCCCAAGTTGTTTTTTTCACTGTTGAAGATGTCGAGGTAGACGCCCACCTTCTGGTTGGAGCGAACCCGGCCGTAGCGGCTGCGGTAGTAATGCTGCCCGCCGTAGAAAATGAGCTTCTTGTTGATGCCGATGTCGTGGGCCTCGAGCAAAGAGACCTGCTTCTGCTCCTTGTCGAGCAGGGAGGTAGGCCGCTGCAACGTGTACAGGTGGTACTCGAAGAAGCTCTCCTCACGGAACTGGGGTATGCCGACCACTCCTCCGGCGAAGCCGGGCGGCATAGCCGGCTGCTGTGCCATGTCGGGTGGGGAGACCCGTTGCACGTCGCCAGCCACCAGCTTGAGCTTGGCGCCCTCGTAGCTGGTGCCGCTGTTGTTGGTCAGCGTGACCCAACCGGTGATGTCACCTTTGCTGTCGCTCTGATCGACCACCAGCACATAGTCGGCTTTCCAATTGAGCTGTCGCGACAGATAACTGACCTCGACCCGTTGCTCGGCGGCCTTGCTGTCGAGAAGCCACACCAGCGTAGGCTTGGCAATCAGGTTGGCCGGCACCTTGGGGAACGCGAGCCGCCCCGGAAAGCCGTAGGTGATGTCGTCGCCGATCTTCAGCACGGTTCCCTGCTCGGCGGCGAGCACCTCGGCCTCGTGCAGCTCGTCTTTGCCCGTCGTCTCGTTGAAGCGGTAGATCTTGACCTTCTTGCCGACGTACTTCTGCAGCAACTTGGTGGGGCTGAGGATGTCGTAGCGGTAGTTTTGCTCGAGCACCACGAGGGCGTCGGCGGCACTCAGAGACTTGATGTGCACCGTCTCGGGTTGGATGTGAGCCGAAACGTCTTGGTATTCGAGCGAGACCCGACCTTCGCCGAGGGCGACCTTGCGCACCTCGCGGACCAGCCCGAAATTCTGGTTGTAGACGGAGATAGCAACGCTCTCGCGCTGCCCTGCGGACGAGTCGCGCTCGGTTGCGTTGTCGGTGGGTGTCAGTCCCACCTCGGCGGGCTTGCCGTTGCAGGCGATCGAGTTGGTACAAACTGCCAGTACGGTTGCAGCAAGGAAAATACCCCGGACGGAGCGTGTGCGAATGATGGGAAACATGGCCTATGGCCCCTGAGAGCGGGAAGTCCTGGTCACGCCGCAGCTGAGGCGGCCACGCAGGGTAACTCCGCAGGCCTGACAAGTCACTCCGTGTCGCTTGCGGGTGCTGGACCCGACCAGGCACCTCGTCAGCGTGGAGCCAACACCCCAGCCGCAGAGAATGGCGTAATCGCCGAGGTCACCGATCCTGCGTGGCCCGAGGTCGACACCCTGCTCGAGGTCACCATCGAGCCCATGTAGACGTCGTGGTTGCCTTTGCTACGACAGTTGCCGTCATAACGTGACGATTGACTGCCGCAGCCCGCGTCGAGGCCCTCCAATCTGGGGGGGCTCTGCGCGTTTGTGTTTGCTCTGCGTTTCTGTTTGGTGCTCATTGTCACTGCGCGTGCTGATTGATGAAGTTGATGACGTCGGGCCACTGGTCCTGCAGGCGCACTTTCCTGAACGAGGCGTGGTCGCCCGGGTACTCCTTGAAGGTCAGGTCTTTGTTGAGCGCCTGCAATTGGGGCATGAAGCTCTGCTTGCAGGTCGACATGACACCGGCAAGGTCCTCGGTGCCCAAGGTCAGGAAGATTGGAAAGGCAACGGTAGACAGGTCGACCTTGGCGTAGGCGTTGGGCGACATGAACGGCGACATCATCATCAGCGAGCGAACGTTCTTCGGTGGAGCCGCGGCGATTGCATGCGAGCCTCCTTTTGAGAAGCTGATCATGTGGATGTTCTGCGGATCGACACCCACAAGACCCGCAACGTACGACAGCGCTCCAGCCGCGATGCCGTCACTGACCTTGGCGCCCTGGGGGCGAATGGGAACGAAAGCGACGTAGCCCGCATCGGCTATCGCGTACGCAAAGTCGTCCAGGTTGTACTCGTTCTTGGAGGCCTCGTAGCCGTATTCCTCGATGTAGCCCCCGTGGTTGTAGATGACTCCTGGCAGCGTCTGGCCCGGTTTGGGATGCAGCAACAGCGCGTCCACGTTCTTGCCGTTCTTGTCCTTGAACTGGACCTTGTAGAGAACCGGCACCACGCCGCCGCCACCTTCACCTGCAGATCCCGTTGCGGTCGTTACTGAGCCGCCCGCACCGCCGCTTGCTTGGTTGGTTGTCGACGAGGTCGTTTCTGTGCTGGTCGTATCGGTGCCGGAGCTCGTGCTCGTGCTCGTGCCACTGGCGTCATGGTCGTTCGAATCCTCCTCTGTGATGGCGCTGCAACCAATCAAGACGAGTCCAATCAGTGAAAATTGAATCCAGAAACACCGAGCGAGCATGGGCAACTGGTCTCCTTGAACGACAATGAGAGCTGTCTTGCTCAGGGATGACGGTGCGCTGCGGCCGAAGTCGCACACGAAACGTTGTCCGAGGGGTTATGCTGCCGCCGTGGGCCAACCCGAGCTGCTCGAGCAACTTCCAGCCCCCGTTCGCGACAAGCTGACGGCGGCCGCCGCTCCGTCGGAGCTGCAAAGCTGCCTGGAGACGTTGTGGACGACAGGGCGCCAAGAGCACCCTGAATTGGAGGTGCCCGCCGCCGCGTTTTGCTCACTACTCGCAGCGCGGCTGGATGACGTCGACGAGCAGCTGCTCGAGACCCTGCAAGGACTCGACGGCGCCGAGCTGTACCTGGCATGCGGTTGTCAGCTCGGCCTGCCGGCTGCGCTGCGTGTTTTTGACGCTCGCTACGTGTCGACTGCGCGTCCAGCGCTGCTGTCGATGGGCCTCTCAGCTGCAACCATCGACGACGTTCAGCAGCAGGTCCGCGAAAAGCTCTTGGTCAGCAGCGACGCCGAGCCGCCCCGCATTTGTCGCTATGCTGGCGGCGGACAGCTCGGCAGCCTGGTGCGTGTGGTGGCCACCCGTGCCGCGGTCAGCCTGATGCGAAAACGAAAACGGGAGCAGCCAGCAGATAGCCGTCTGCTCCTCGTGGCTGGTTCGGCTTTGGCGACTGAGCCTCGCGAGCGCCAGGAGCACTGTAGCGCGATGCTCAAGCAATGCTTCGAGCAAGCCCTGCAAGAGTTGCCCAGTCGAGACCGCGACATCTTGCGTTTCAATCTCCTAGAGGGGATGGAGGTTGGAGCGATCGGACTACTCTACGGCGTGCATCGCGGTAGCGTGTCACGCTGGTTGACCAGGGCGCGGCGGCTCGTCAAGAAGCGAACCCGCGAGCTGTTGCAGCAGCGTCTCGGCGTCAGCGAAGGCGAGCTGTCATCGATGATCCAGCTAGTGGAAGCGCGCTTCGATGTGACACTCGAACGAGTCCTGCAATCCTGACCATACGCTGCTGTGTTTGCTCACTTGGCGAGCTTCATCACAGAGCCGTCGTTGGTGTCGATGGCGCGATTGGTCCAATAAACCGCGTCGTCGTCGATGGCCAGGTAGCAAGGCTGGCTCTGGTCGCTGACCAGCGTCTGTTTGTCGTCACCGGCAAGTGTTGTTCTGCTGATCGTGCCGGCTAGCGGATCGGTCCAATAGACGTGCTCGCCGTCAATTGCCAGGTCGAGCGGGTGGGGCAAGCTGGAGCTGAGCACTTCGGGATCCGTAGATGCATCCACCGTCACGCGCATCAATTGGCCTTTGGTTGTCGTGTAGTAAACGTGCGTAGCGTCCACGGCGAGATGTTTGCCGCCGCCGCTCGCGGAGCTAGCCAGGTTCTCCACTTCGCCGCTCCCGTCAGTGGCTAGCCTTTGGATGGCCACGCTGCCAATCTCGTTCGCCCAATAGACGTAACCAGCGGCCACGGCGATCCCCAAGGGCCGATCGGGAGTGCTTGCGAGCGCCACCGGCGGCTGCGCACCGTTTCGGTCCACCTTCATCACTTTCGCAGCCTGGCCGTCAGTCCAAAACACGTCCGTGCCATCGGTCGCCAACCAGTGGGGTGTGGTGGTCGTCGTCACGAGTTGGTCGGTCGTCGCGCCTTTCTTGAGGGCGACCCGGCTGATGCCGATTTCCGGTGTTGCCCAGTAAGCGAATTGCTCGTCCAGTGCGATTCCGAACGGGTTGGGGTCGATGCTCGTCAGCTGTTGGGGAATCGACGAGCCGTCGATCGGCACGAACCTCAGCGCCGCTCCCCGCTGGTTAATCCAGTACACATTGATTGCATCGATTGCGATGGAGTAGGGCTCGGCCTGACCCACTGCCAGCAGCAGCGGTTGGCACATGCCGTCGATGCAATCGCCGCCCAGGCAGCTATGTTCGCAGCTGCCGCAGTGGTTTTCAGCGACCTCGAGATCCACGCACTGCGCGCCGCATGAGACAGACGGCGCCGCGCATGTGCTGGCCGCGTCGTCGAGGGTCAGCTCCTCTATTCCCAACACGCCTCGGCAGCCGCTCAACAGGAGCGAAGTCGAGGCCGTTGCGGCAAGTATGCTCGCCCTTGCCGTCCACATCACCTGAACCTCCCCTGGAGCGTCAGTGTTGCCGACCGAGGCGAAGTCGAGCTGAGGATTTGAAGCTGGAGCGCGCCAGTGCCCGCCGGTGCCGCCGGTTGTGGTGCGGTCAACCACAGAACCGTGCCCACGGTCAGACCTGCGCCCGCCATTACAAAGGCCGCGGTAGATAGATCTGCGAGCGTGCCAGCATCTTCTCCCAGCGCCACGCCCTCGGCGTCACACAACAGGCCTTCGCGGCAATGGTATTGTGCTTCGTCCCAATCGGATTTGGCGGCCACGCCGAGCGCTGCACCACCGAGCACGCCAGCGGCTGCGAGGCCCCAGCCGACTGCTGCCAGGATCCGTTGAGGGCCCACCGCCCGGCGCTCGTCGCTGACCGGCGGTGGTGGGAGCGGGGGAGGAGGCGGGGCCGCGACCGTTGCAAGTGGCGCGATGCTGGTCGGGGGTGGGGGCGGCAGAGGGATCGGTTCCAGGGCAGGGACCTTCACTTTCTTGGCGTCGCCATCCTTGCCCACAGTGACTTCGAACGACCACGGGGCATACTGCTCGGCCCGCGCTTCGATGAGATGTGCGCCCGGATCGACGGCCACAGAAACGCCGAACGATGCCGCGCCTACCAAAGAGCCATCACGAAACACCTGCAGTCCTGGCACAGGGCTGGGCACATCAATCGTGAGCATCGAGAGCTTCTGCTTCAAGTCGGCCGCGTGCTCTCGCGCGATGCGTGCGCGCCACTTGTCTTTTTCTCGAAGCGCCAGCGCTTCGGCTTGCGCGTACTCGCTCCACGCCGAAGCGGTCTTGCCTTGCATCTCGTGGCAACGCGCCAGATTCAAGGTCGCGCCGACCGTGGCAAAGAGTCGCACGCTCTCGGCAAACTTGGGGCAGGCCTCGTCGACCTGGCCGTCGTTCATCAGGGCCTTGCCCGCAAGAAACAGCGACTGAGCCGCCGCCTTGTCCGAAGCTGCGGCCTGCCTCGGTAGGCCCACTACCACGACCAGCAGGATCAGGGTCCACAAGCTGCGCCGAGCGGCTGAGCTCACCATCATCTGCGACGCCACCAACAAAACACCGCTAGCGTACAGCGACAGCTGCTGAATGTCGCGATACCCGACATTCGAGCGTTGTAGCGGGCTAGGGCCACTGTCCGAAGGGGTCACGCGAGCGGGTCGTCGTCTGACGAGGGTTTCGCGTCGGCTCAGCCGTCTGGCTGGAGCTGGTCGCCCCAAGCGAGGCCGTAGGGGTGTTGGTTTTGCTCGCGGTGGCGCTGCTGGCCTGAGCAGCAGTCGTGGCGGCTGCGCTCGAGGCGCTCACCGTCGATACCGATGGCGCTGCGGTGGCCGCTGAGCTTGGCGCAGTTGGTGGCTTGGTGACGGATGGCGATGTCGCGTCATTCCAGAAATACACGCCGACCAAGACGCACGACAACGCCGCCGCCACCTTGAGCGATGGGCTCAAATGCAACGTCGCAGCAGGGCGCTCCTGCTGCGCTGTAGCTTCGTCGAGAGCGCCGAGCAGCTCTTGCATCGAACCGTGCCGATCAGCAGGGTCGAATTGCAGTCCGCGCACGATGACCGCATGGATGGTCATCGGCACATCGGAATCGGGCGGCGGCGGCAGTATCCGCACCTGAGTCGATGCGCTGGACACCAAATCGCTGACGGGTCGGTCGAAGGGTCGCTGGCCATAGAGCGCTTGATAAAGGGCGACGCAGAAACTGAATTGATCAGCCCTAGCATCGAGCCGGCGGCCCTCGAGGTGCTCGGGCGCCATGTACCCGGGCGTGCCGATGACGAGTCCTGGCCGGGTGATCGTGTGGCCCGGCGCTTTGTCGCAGCGTTTTCCAGCTGGCGTGGTGTCATTTCCATCGGGCGTAGCTTGGGCGGCGGCTTGGCGTGCGAGGCCGAAATCTGTGACGCGAGCCCGCCTATCCTCGCCCAACATGATGTTGCCTGGCTTGAAATCGCGATGAACCAGGCCCGCCTCGTGCGCAGCGCTCAGGCCCTTGCCGGCGTCACCGAAAACCTCGAGCACACGTGGCCACGGTCGCGTCTCCTGCTCCATCCACTCGGCCACGTTGCGGCCTACCACCAGCTCCATGGCAATGAAGACCTGGTCGGCCCAGCTGCCGACGTCGTGCACCGTGACCACATTGGGGTGGTTGATGCGGGCGGCGCTGCGCGCCTCGCGTGCCAGCCGGCTGCGCGCTTGTTCTTGGGCCGCTGCAGCCAGATCTCGATCGGGGAGCACCATCTTGAGGGCGACGCTGCGGTCCAGATCGGGATCGCGGGCGGCGTACACTGCGCCCATGCCACCTGCACCGAGGAGCTCCTCGATGACGTAGCGCCCTACCTTGGTCCCGCGATCCAGGTAGTAGTCGTCACAATCAGAGGCGA
Organism: uncultured Polyangiaceae bacterium; assembly: GCA_964599485.1. Classification (GTDB taxonomy): domain Bacteria; phylum Myxococcota_A; class Polyangia; order Polyangiales; family Polyangiaceae; genus JAPYTK01. The sequence goes on along the minus strand of CAZRGL010000057.1, from coordinate 16,746 downwards.
AAACACGGGCTGCCAAGGTCTCGCTGCCCACACGCTCGCGACCATCTGCTGTCGGGTCAGCTTCGTTCCCTTCATGAGCCAGGGCCTCGACGGTTGCGCGGCAATCGGCGCAGGCCTGCATGTGGTCGACCAACTGCTGCCGCTCCGGCTCCGAGATGGTGCCTTGCAGCAGGTCGAGGAACACCCCGTCTTGGGGACAGCCCATCGCTGGAGCCTACGCCGTCGGGCGTTCTACTCCAAGCGTGGGCGGTCCCAGTGTTGTCGCCTGGGGGCCTGGACGTCGTGCGCACGAAAATGTCGGTTACACACCAAGCGAGGCGCGTTTCATCAGTAAGAGCCACGGTGGCTCGAAGCAAACGAAGGCGATTCGGCTGTCGCGTGACGGCTGCGGTCGACCGCGCTGCCCCTATCGATGGCCGGGCCACACACCCGCATCGATTGCCTCAGCCTACTCAGCCAACTCAGCAGAGGCGTGCGCGGTGAAACGACATCTGTTCGCCGATCTTCAAGAAACACTGGAACAAGAGGAAACGATGAGAAAACAAATACGCGCACTTCTGATGGTCATGTTGGGCACCCTCGGACTGGTCATCGCCACGCCAAGTCACGCCGACATGGGCTCGGATCTGGACAAGTTCAACAAGAGCCTTTCGAAGTACTACGAGGAGGCTCAGAAGATCACCAAGAAGCTCAACAAGATGTACAAAAAGTACGGGCCAGCAGTCGACAAAGCGATTGTCAGTCTCGGCCTGACCGGCGGCACCAACACGCTCTTCATCAAGAAGGTGATTCAGCCGGCGGCCATCAAAGTCAAGAAAGGCAAAGTCACCCTGCGGTTGCCGCTGGTGCTCGCCGAGGCCAAGTGCAAACGCTCCGGTTATCGCATCATTCAGTTCGGGCCGGTCAAGAGCAAGCCCAAGCTCACCAAGTTCAAGTTTCCGGTGGTGCCCAACACCATTTCCAAGGTGGGCGGCTGGAAGAGCTGGACCAAGAAAGTCAGCAAGCTAGCGAAAAACCTCTGCAAGAAAAACGGTCCGAAGATGCTGCCCCCCGTCCCAGTGTCCGTCCACGGTCAATGTGGCAAGGCGCCCGGCAAGATCGTCGTCGGCAAGAAGAAGTACAACATGACCGCTCCGGCCTATCCCGTGGCAGTTCAGTTGCAATGTAAGTAGCCGCTTCAAATCGGTCCGAACGGCCAGCGCGGCAAGTCCGTGCTGGCCTTTTACGTCTCAAATTGTCCAAGGGTGATTTCAGCACGAAAATTTTGCGCGCGCCCTTAGCGGCCGGGACTACTCAATCAAGGCCGATCGCATGATTTGCGTGTTTCCCCCGCCGGCGAGCGGGGCTACACGCTTTGTTTCGGTTCGCGAGCCCGCCGCTCGCAACAGGAGGCCCGGGATGCCCGTCGATGTGATCGCGATGACGTTGAGTTGTGATGAGTCGGACGTCGACGTCAGCAACATGGAGGTGCACAAGCTGCACGCGCGTGAGCGGTTCAACCAGCTGTACGAGATCGAGCTCGAGGTTGCGTGTCTGGGCAGCGCGCCCGATTTGGATACGATCGAAGGGGCGCGTCTGACTGTGCAGCTCACGCGCAACAGCACGCCTGTCCGCTCCTTTACGGGCATCGTCGTCGAGGCGCGCGACCATTACGGGCACGCCAATCCGAATCCCTGGTACCGCCTCAAGCTGGCGCCGCAGTTTTTCGTCTCGACCTTGGTCGAGAAGTTTGACGTCCGCCTCAACGAGGGGATGAAGGAAATGCTCGACGCCATGCTGCTCGAGCTCGGCATGACCAAGAATGAGGACTACCAGCTGGGCGGCGCGCTCGAGGCGGTGCCGGCCGTTTACGACGCACGTGAAATGATGGTCCAGTTTCGCGAAACCGATTTCGCGTTCATCTCGCGCTGGTGTGAGCACTACGGGATCTACTACTTCTTCACCAAAGGCGCTCACGGCGACGAGCTGCAGGTGTTCGGCGACGATACGGCCAGCTATCTGCCCATCGACGCGGTCGACGACCATGTTCCCTTCATCGGGGGCGGGGAGCACACCGGTGTGTACAGCCTTTATGCGACGCGCCGGTTGGTGCCGGTCACGTACGTGTGTCGCGACTACAACGAAGATCTGCCGTCGCTCGATATGCACGCCGATCTCAGCTACACCGACGGGTTTGGTGGCGGCATTTTCGACTACGGCGGCCACACCAAAGCGATCGACGAGTGTGCCAAGCTGGTTGCAGTCCGTTCCGGAGAACAGGTGGTGCAGCGCACGGTGTACAGCGGGCAAAGTGATGATCCGCGCTTTGCGCCAGGCCACACCTTCGATCTGACGGGCCATCCCGCGCACTCTGGTGAGCGCGTGCTCGTCGAGGTGGAGCACTGGGCGAGCCAGGACGTCGCTGGTTGGGGAAACGCCGACGAGACGCCCTATCGCAACCGCTTTGTCGCCATCGACGCATCGGTGACTTACCGCCCGCCGCGCGAGACTCCGAAGCCGCGCGTTCATGGGTTGATTTCGGCCATCGTGCACTCGGGACAGGGCGCGGTTGCGGACACCGCCCAGATCGACAGCGAGGGCCGCTACATCGTCAACTTCTTGTTCGACTCAGCAGTCACGGCGCGCTCGTGTCCGGTGCGTATGATCCAGCCGAGCGCTGGTCCCAACTACGGGATCCACTTTCCGCTCAAGCCGGGGATCGAAGTCGCGATCGCTTTCCGCGACGGCAACCCGGATCGGCCGCTCATCGTCGGCGCCGTGCCCAACACCATCACTCGGACACCCGTGACCAGCTTGGACGGAAGCAAGAACCGTATCAAGTCGCGTTCCGGGATCCTCATCGAAATGGAAGACGCGGCTCGCAGCACCTGAGCGCTAGGGATTTGCCATGACGACGACTGTGACCTTTTCTCCTTCTCCACTGGCTTTCGGCGACGTCGATCCCAGTGTTTCGACTGTCAAACAGCTCACCATCACGCTCAGTGCGCCCATAGCCCAAGTGACCACGGTGGCGACCACTGGTACGGGCTTGTCCATCACACCGAGCAGTATTCCAGCGCTGCAAACGACTGGTGTGTTCACCGTTACTTTTGCCGCACCTGTTGCAGCTGGCCCAGCCACTGGCACGGTTCACGTTGCGGCCGGGCAGGTTACAGCCACTGTCGCCGTGAGCGCAGAAGTCGTGGAGCTCGATGGCGGGCAAGTGATCGAGAAGCACCTGCTCTTCGAGGTGCCCAACTATGGCGACACCACCTTTCAGAAGCCGTCGGACGCGTCTGCTGTTGCCGGCGAGCGCCTCACTTCCTTCTTGCGGCTGGGCAAGTTCGACTATTCCAGCGAGCCGATCCGCGCCCAAGAGCTTCTGAAGCTGATCCCGCAGGTGACCTCGGCCACCGATCCGATTGGCACGGCGGCCACCACGGCGATCTTCACGGACAACACGCTTCCCAAGGGCACGATCTTCGCCGACGACATCCGCACGCGGCCGCAGGATACCAAGACCCTCCCCACCGCCGATGATCCCGAGCACAAGCTGACCAAGGGCGGCCGCGAGGCCGAGAGCAAGCGGCTCTATTCGCGCGGCGGCTGGCGTGATCACTCCGACGGCAATCGCATCTCGACCACCTACGGCGACAAGGTCGAGGTCGTGCGCGGCAACTACAAGATGATCGTCATGGGCCGGCAGACCGACACGGGTCAGGCGATGGGTTGGGACGCAGCTGGAGGCCACATCCAAGACTTTGCGCCTGGGACGATGCCGGGCGCCTCGCAGTTCCTCGAGTGGATCGACGACCCGCGCTATCACCAGCCCGATTTCAAAACGGACGCCACTACTCGAAACCCTATCCCGCGAGGCGACAACCCGGCCCTGTTTCTGACCAACCCCACGCCAGCTCAGAAGGGCGTGTGGTTGCTCGTCAACACCACCGAGAACGTCTACGAGTATGCACGCAACGCCGGCAACTTCCGCGAGGAAGTGTGGGGCGATGTCAACGAGGCCTACGTCGGCTCGGAGAATCCACCTGCTTCCGGCGCCTTCGGGCTAGGGCACGCCGACGGCACGGCCGGGCACACACCTCCTGAGCGTCTTCCTGGTCGCCACTACGACTTCCCTTACACCAGCGCCACGCGCGCAACGCCACCCTGGAACGTCGACAACACTGGCATGGTGCGCAGCAACCCGCACATCATCGAAAAGACCTGGGCGGCGCAGATCGACAGCCACACCGGCTCGGGCGCCTGTCCGGTTCCGAAGATCACCGAGAAGACCTTCGCGGACAAGACCTACAGCTATACGGGCTCATCGGACCATCCCATCGCCGAGGCCTACGACGAGACCCACGCTACCACCATCACCGAGAAGACCTACGCAGGTCATCAGCACGCCTTCGCCCAGGTAGGGGCCATCACCAAGGTCACAGTCGCGGGCGCCATTGCCTCGAATGCCAACGTCGCAGGGACCATCGCCGAGGCGACCAATGCTACGACGATGTTCTCGAACACGATCTCCGGAGCCATCTTCGAGGCGACGACATGTCTCACCCATTGGGAAGCGCACACCTCGATTCTGCATGTGGGCTTCGAGCTCGGCATCGTCATCGACTTGTTCTTCGGTGCGAAGTTCGAGTTCGATCTCGCTGGCGTGATCGAAGCTTCGGTGTTCGAGCATAAAGAGCTCATCCCCCACGAGGACAAGAGCTCGCTGGTGGCCATTCGGAACTTCCTCGGTTACCAGAACCGGATCCTCAGCTCCGAAACGACGACGGTCCAATACAAGCGAAATGCCCTCAGCAACAAGCTGACGGCACTGTCGACCGAATTGGGAGTCTGAGCCCGTGCTGATCCGCAACACGACGCCGTTCTTCCATGCCGCGACCGTCACCGCGCGCAAGCCGCCCCAGCTAGAGATGATGCTGGTGGTGCGCGGCACCTTCAAGCTCGTCGACGGCGGCGTCATCGAAGCCATCGAAGACATCGAGCAAGGCTTCCTCTGCGGCGACCTTTACGAGGACGAAGACGAAGAGCGCAGCGGTGCTCTCTTGTATGCAAGCGACTTCGCCGACTTCAAGCTGAACGCCGAGGTGTTGCTGATCGGCAGCTGCCATCCGCCTGGAGGCAAGCCTACCGTCGGTTGCCCGGTGCGCTTGTCGGTGGGCGACTGGTCCAAATCGTTGATGGTTCATGGCAATCGCGAGTGGGAGCGCGGCGTCGGCGGGCTCAAGCCTGGCAAGGCCGAGCCTTTCGAGAGCATGCCGATCGACTACAGCCGGGCGTTCGGCGGGCCTGACCACCCACCCAACCCAGTCGGCAAAGGGTACGGAGACGATCCGCGGGTGCCCAACATCGAGCTGGTCAAAGAGGTCATCCAATACCGCGATCAAGTGCCGACGCCAGCGAGCTTCGCGCCCATCAACAGTGCCTGGCCGCAGCGCGCCAAGTACCAAGGTAAGCAGTACGATCGCGACTACCGAAAGAACCGCGCGCCGTTCTATTCGGTTGACCACAACTGGCACATCTTCAGCGCCGCGCCAGCCGATCAGCAGCTGAAGGGATACTTGCGGGGCGACGAGGATCTGTCCCTTCAGAACCTGCATCCCGATTGCGCCGTGCTCAACACCAAGCTGCCGGGCATGCGGCTGCGGGCCTTCGTCAAAGACGAGACTGGGCAAGTGCGTTCGATGACGCTGTCGCTCGACACTTTGTTGTGCGAGCCAGACGAAGGCCTGGTGAAGTTGACCTGGCGCGGGCTGATGGATGTGGTCGATGACGAGCTCGAGGACGTGACGCACATCTACATCGCCAGCGAGCAGCTGGACCAAAATCCACTGCCCGATGCACATTACATCACCGAGCTCGAGGCCTTCGAGGCCGATCCCACGGGCGTGCTGGCGGGCGTGCCGGCGCCCATGATGGAGGAATACGAGCGCATGCAGAAGGAGCGCCGCGGCGAGCCGGTTCCTGAGCGCGAGCTCGATCCTTCTTTGGATCCAATAAGCGGCGCCCTCAAGCAGAAGATGGGCGCGATGATCGACGACGATACACTCGCGCAAATTGGCGAGACCGTTGGCAAGATGAAGGAGGCCGCTCCCGAAAAGCTGGCCGAGGTCGAGGAAGCCCTCGCCAAGCGGCCGGCCACGCCGAAGGAAGCCCCCCCGATGCGCGTCCTCAAGCCGGGCCGCATGCCCGACATGGGGCTGAAGAAGAAGATGCGCGTCGTGATGGAACAGGTCGCGGCGATGCGCAAAGCAGCAGCCGACGCCGAAGCCGTTACCGAGACGGATCAAAAGATCCAAGGCCTCGACAAGCTCGAGCAGCTCGAGGCGATGCCCCACAATCCCAAGTGGAAGGAGCTCGATCCCGAGTACGAAGTGCCGGAGCCGCTGTCCGACGATCCGCCTGGCCCTGGTGCCGATCTGAGCGAGCGCGATTTCAGTGAGCAGGATCTGACCGGCGTGGATCTGTCGGGCGCCAACCTCGAGCGAACCAACTTCACCGCCGCCAAGCTCGCCGGCGCGAATCTGTCCGGCGCCAATCTGCGACACGCGCAGCTGCATCTGACGGATCTCGCCGGGGCCAACCTGCGGGGCGCCAATCTCGAGCTGGCCAATGCCATCGCGGTGCGGGCGCCAGATGCTGACTTCACCGATGCGAACATAAACGAAGCCTGCTTCGAGGCGGCGTTCATGCCTGGCGCGAAGCTCAACGGCGCCAAGGGTGAGTACTTGATCTTCGAGCTAGCTGATCTGAGCGGCGTCCAGGCAGAGGGCGCCCACCTAGATCACAGCGACTTCAGCGGCGCCAAGCTCGCCGGTGCGAAGCTGCGCGCCACCTCGCTGGTGCTGTGTCTGTTTGCCGAATGCGCGGCGCGCGGCGTGGATCTGACGGAGACCAAGCTCGAAAGAGCGAGCTTCGTCGATGCTGATGTTCGTGAAGCCAGCTTCATCAGGGCCATCGCGCACAAGTGCTTTCTGATGCGGGCACGGCTCGATCGGGCCGACTTTGGCTACGCCGATCTGACCGAGGCCCAACTGATCAAAGCATCGGCGAAAGCGACGCGCTTTTATGGAACCAATCTGCGCGAAGCACGGCTCGATCGCGCCAACCTCGAAGCAGCCCAGCTCGTGTCAGCCAACCTGATGAGCGGCGAGCTGTACAAGGCGCGCGTCGAGGGGACCAATTTCGCCAAGAGCAACCTGTACGACGCGAAGCTGCAAGCCATCCGCGGCAAGGGCTTCGATTTGACCGGCGCCAACCTCGAGCGCGCCGTGTTCGAGGAGGCCTGATGATGATGGTCTGGATGGTAGACGATCTGCTGGCGGCCATTCGAAAGGGAGCCAGTTTTGATGGCGAGGTGATCGCCGGGGTCGACCTGCGTGATCTGGATCTGTCCGGCGCCAACCTCCAAGGCGCACGCCTGTCACAAGTCGACTTGCGCGGTGCCAACTTGCGTGGCGCCAACCTACAGAAGGTGCAGGGGATCAGCGTGGAGCTCGCCGGGGCAAATCTCAGCGGAGCAGATCTGACGGGCGCCGCGTTCATGAAGTCCAGCCTCAATGGGGCTCAGCTCGGCAGTGGTAGCGCGAGGGCTACGCTCGACCAAGTCAAGCTCCTCGAGGTCGATCTTCGGGGGTTGGATTTCACTGGCATCGAGCTGGACAAAGTAGCGCTCGCAAAATGCAATCTCGCAGGCGCCTCGTTCGCAGGCGCCAAGCTGAAACAGGTCAGCTTCGACAAGGCTGATCTCGAGGGCGCGAGCTTCGAAGGGGCGACCGTTACGCAGTCTTCCTTCACCGAGGCCAACCTCGAAGAGGCCAACTTGCGCAACCTCGAGCTCACGGCTGCGGCCATGGCGATGGCGCGATTGGTGCGGGCCGATTTCAGCGGCGCCGAGCTCGACAAGGTGGTGTTCGCCCGCGCCGATGTGCGCTGCGCGAAGCTGCCGATGAGCCTGGCCAACTGCTTTTTCCTCGATGCGATTATGACGCTTCGGGATTTGCCCGAAGACGACGAGCGTTACGGACAGCTCGAGGGCGCCGATGCCGGTTCGGTCGACTTGGAAGGCCGCAACCTCAAGTTCACCAATCTCACCGGCGTGTCGTTGCGGGGCGCCAATTTACGCAACACTCAGCTCGAGATGTGCAACATGGGTGGCTGTGATGTCGAGGGCGCCGACTTCGAAGGTGCCGATATGCGCTTCGCCTTGCTCGACCGCGCCAAGCTCGCGGGCATCGATTTGAGCGGGCACGATCTGCAGCTGACGATATTCAAGGACGCGGATCTTCGCCGGGCCAACTTGCGCGGCGCGCGCTTGGTGCTCACGACGCTCGATGGGGCGGATCTGCGCGAAGCAGATCTGAGCCAAGCTTTCCTCTGGGGCGCCTCGGTGATGGACGCGAAGCTCGACGGCTTGATTCTCGACAAGACCGAGCTCAAGAGCGTGAGCTTCGAAGACAACGACGTGCGTCATCTGAAGCTGACTGGCCTGAGCTTGACGCGTTGCTCTTTCGTCAACGCCATGCTCGAGAAGATGGACCTGAGCGGCTGCAATTTCACCCACGCCGATTTCAAGGGCGCCAAGCTCAGCGGTGCGATTCTTCAAGGTGCGGTGCTCAAGGAGTCGAGCTTTGCCAGCGCCGAGGTGCGCGGTGCCGATCTGTCCAAGACCGACGCCCGCGGCGTGTATTTCGGCGAGGCGGATCTGTCAGGCTCGCTCTTCGCCAAAGCCCGGCTCCGCCAAAGCACTTTCGACAAGGCCAAGCTGGTCAAAGCGAACTTGCTCAACGCCGATCTGCGCGAGACGCGCTTCGAAGCTACCGACGCGCGCGAAGCCGCGTTCGTGGGAGCGCGGCTCGACTACGCCGACTTCTCACACGCCAACCTGACCAAAGCAGACTTCACCACGGCCAATCTGTTCACGGCCAATCTGCACAACATCACCGACGACAAGGCGGTTTGGCATCAAGCCATCATGTTGTCCGTCAAGCGTACCGATCAGAAGCGCCTCGAATCCGAAGCATGGGTGCCGCCCAGTAAGTAGCCCGTCTAGCTCTTAGCCATTAGCCGTTAGCCATTAGCCGTCAGTCATCAAGCCATGTCGAACATTGCTCGCCTTCAGCCCAAGTCCCAACCATCTGTTTTGCCGCAGCTTCAGCGTGCGGGTCTCAGTCAGGCCGACGTGGTCGACACGGGAGTGCTGACGCTCGAGTTGGCGCTGCTGTCGGGCGGTGAGCGAACCGGCGCGCGCGTGGAGGCGCGTTTGGCGGTGGCCTTCCAGTACACGCCCACCGTCGGCGACCGCGTGCTGGTGGTCGGCGACGATGATGGCTTCTACGTCATCGGGGTGCTGGTTGCGCAGCGCCAAGAAAACCAGCTCAGCTTCGTCGGTGACGTCGAGGTGGCCGCGACGGGCAAGCTGCATTTGCGAGGCGAAGAGGGCGTCGAGCTGAGCGGTCCGCAGGTGCAGGTCCGCGCTGGCAAGCTCGAGATGATGGCCCGAACGCTCACGACCCAGTACGACCGCGTGCGACAGCGCGTCGTCGAGCTGCTGAGTCTCCAGGCTGGCACAACGCATACGGTGGTCGAGGGCTCAGCTCACACCCGGGCCAAAAACGCCACGCTACTGACCAAAGAAAAGGTCAGCATCAACGGCAAGTCGATTCACCTCGGTTGAGGGAGGGTTCCGAGATGCTACCAGCTTCCAATCGCGGTTCCGGAGAGAGCATGGGCTTTCCGGATGTTTGCAACACGCCGGTGGGCGTGGCCACCGCGCCGATTCCGTACCCGAACATCGCGTCGAACGCCCAGGCGCTCGGCTTCTCGATGACCGTGAAGGTCTCGGGTGTGAATGCGCTCAACCAGATGAGCAAGATCCCGATGACCTCGGGAGACGAGGGCGGCGTGGCCCACGCGACCATCAAGGGGTCAGCGAGCTACACCATGGGCAATCCGCTGGTGAATATCGACAAGTCGCCTGCGATCAATCTGGCTTGCCCTGGCACCGGCAACAACAACAACTGCCCGCTCAACGCCGTGGCGGTGCCCAGCGCGGTGAACGTCATGTACTGCCTGCGCTCCGAGGCTGATTCTGACGACAGCGGTCCATCACGAGTGAAAGCAGAACAAGAGCTGCTCGCCATCGGCGATGAGATGACCCGACCCGCTCTCGACTCGGTGCAAGAGCTGCCGGGCGGCGTGCTCCAAGTAGGCGTGGGCCGTATCGCTCCAGGCGTGACGAGTGAGCTGTTTGCAGCGCTTTCGAGCAGGCCGAACACGGCTGCGCTGATTGTCGACTTGCGTGACAATCCTGGCGGAACGCTCGAGGCTGCGACGCAGCTGTGCAGCTTCTTCTTGCCAGAAGGCAGCGTCATTGCCCATCTCAGCGAGCCGGACGAAGAGGCAACAACACTGCGCTGTTCAGAAGCGCCGAGCTGCACCTTGCCGCTGGTTGTGCTCACCAATGACAATACGGCATCTGCCGCTGAGCTCGTCGCCGCGAGCTTGCAGGACAATCGCCGCGCGCTCATCGTCGGCACGCGCAGCTACGGCAAGACCTGGGCGTATCGCTTTGTGCCGGGTTTGGCCGAGCGCTTCCACGCTCTGCACTGGCAACGGCCGAGTCGGTCAGCGTCAGCCGAAACGCAGCCAGGGGCTCAGCTCGAGCGAGTCGTTCCCGATGTGCCGGCCAGCGGTGCGGCCGCCGAACGCCAAGCTTGGGCACTCGCACTGGAGCTCGCGCGAGCCGAGCCGGGTTAGCGCAGGCCACCCAATCTCGACCTGGTGCGCTTACAATGCGTCGCCGGCTTTGGCTGTGGGGCGGCGTTCAACTTCCTGGCCCTTCTGCCCGACGGTCAGGCGCACGCTGCTCCCCTCGCCGGTGGGGCATCTGCTCGAAGGAGGCCTCGAAGCGGCCTATGATTCTGCGAGCTCCAAGCGCTACCGCAGAGGCACTCGTGCGTGTCGTTTCTGCCGCTTGCGCAACGTCTGTGGCGGTTGCCTGGCCGTCACGTTCGGTCAGGGCGGCGACGTCTTCGCCGATCGTGATCCACACTGTTTCTACGAGCAGCGCAAGACCTACCTGACCGATCTGCGCCGCCGTCGGTAGTGATCCCTGTTGTCAGAGAGGGCCAACCTGTGGCTCACCGTGACACATGTTGCCAGATGGGCGCCCTGTAAGTGCCTGGAATTTGGCCGGCCACGACTTTGGCCCGGATCATGAATACCGACAACTGGCACACCGCCCAATCTTGGGGCGAGTAATCACGGAGTACAGTCGGAATGGCAAGACGAACTAGAGTAGCAGCGCGATCGATAAGGCGAGGACGGCGGATCCGCCGCGAGCGCTCAGACGTCCGACCCCTCCGCGATAGCCTACTGCCGGAAACCGTATCGGAGCCGGCCGCGAACAAGCCAGAGCCGCGCCTTTCGACCTGGCGGCCCAAGGCCCCGACGTTCGAGCTCGCTTCTGTGGTTGCGCCCGCTCCGCCCCTGCCTACCAGCTTGCCCAGCGATGAAGAATGCGATCCCCTGGCCACCACGCTCGAGTCGGCTCGGGACTACTCACCGGTCTCGGAGCCGGCCAGCACCAAGCGCGACGGCGCCTGGGTGAGGGTGGAGCAAGCTGAGTCGGTCGAGGAGGAGGACGAGGATGGTGACCTCGACAGCGACTTCTTCCGCGACTCGTGTCCGCCAGTAGTGGCCGATCTCGATCTAGATCTGGATCTCGACGAGCCCTCCAAGGTGGTCATGTTGACCCCTGCCGAAGCCAGTCGGCGTGCGCGTTTGCGTCGCGGCGTTGGCATCGCGGTGGGCACTGTTGGAATGCTTGCTGTGGCGCTCAGCGTGAAAGCGGCGGTCACCACGGCCCCAGCTCATGCCGAACGTCACCAGGCCGTTGCAGCAGCGCTCGTCGTCCAGCCACCCGCAGCCAAGGTCGAGGCTCCTTCCGCAGCCAAGGTCGAGGCGGCTCTTCAGTCGACGCAGCCCAAAGCCAGTGACGAAGCATCCGAGCAAGCATCGTTCAAAGATGTTGCCCGCGAGACCCTGCGCTTGCTCAACGAGCGCGATCACGAGCAAGCTGCCGCCGAGGCAAAAAAGCTAATCGAGCTCGAGCCTGACAACGCTTTCTGATACCGCTGCCTCGGAGCTGCTCTGCAAGATGCTGGCAAAATGCGTGCAGCGCGCAAAGCCTACAGCGACTGCGCGCGCTACGCAGCTCGCGGTCTCGTCAACGAGTGCATCGCCCTCGGTGGCCGCGCGCGCTAGCGTGTCGCGGCGAGACTAATCCTTCGTTTCCGACGCTGGCTCTTCTTGGGAAGCAGCAGTGGCTGGTGGGGTCGGAAGCAACTGTTGGGTCTGTTGAGCCAACGAGCCGAATACCTGAGCGGCGCGCATGAGCTGATCGGGCGTCATCTGCAAAGTCAGGCTCTCGCTCCGATCGCGGTAGCGGTGGGTGAGCGTCACGATGCCGACGGGCATTTGCAGGCGCGGCGCCGAAGTGTCAGCAACGACACTGTCCACGCGCCACTCGATGTTTTGCAGCACGTGCCCATGTTTCATGAGCGCGTCGGCAAGCAAGCGGCCGCGCAGTGCTGCTTTGGTCGCCTCGAAGCGGTTGAGCAACACCTCGTGCAAGCTGCTCGCAGAAGGCCAGGTGGTCTCTAGATCTTCGCCAAAGCGTTCGTTGTCGAGGTTGATCGAGGCCGCACTGCGCAGCAGAAAGCGGGCGATGCGGAGCACGTGACCGAGGTCAGCCTCAGCCACCTCGTGCCGCCGGCAAAACGCGCCGAGCTGTTGGTCGATCTCTTGGGACACTGCGTCGGCCAAGCACGGTTCGAGCACGTCCCACAGGTTGGCGACTGCGCCCTGTGGCAGCTTGTTGATGCGGTGTGCCTCGTCGAGCAGACCATCGGGCGCCGGACTGCCTCCCAGACAACGTAGTCGTACCGCTGGCTCGTTGGCCTTTTTCGCGCCCGCGGCTTTCGCCGTCCTCATTCCGATTCCTCGCATCTGCGTACCCCTCTCGAGGCGCAGGACACTAGTACAGCGCCCTGCAGGAAGGTGCGGAGATTGCTCAGTGCTTCGCTTCGTCCTCGGCAGCCGGCTCAGCCGGCGCGCTGGGCAGGCGGTCCTTGGTGAACCACTTGTGCTCCGGGCGGGCGAGTATGTCGTTGATGAGCTTCTCGACGGCGTCTGCGCCTGCCGTCTTGCCAGCTTTTCGACCCTCGTGGGCCAGCTCGCGGGCTTGGGGGATGAGCTCCAAATAGAAGCGCTCGGCGACCTCGTACATGCCGTGCCAATGGGTGTAGTCCGGCGCCATCATCGAAACACCATGGCGGGCGCGTCGCCCTTCGTGGTGCCAGAGGTAGAACCAGGTCCACTCGATCTCTTCGTCGAAGGCAGGTTTGCTGCGCAGTTTGTGTTTGAGCAGCGCGCCCATGATGGCCTTGCCTGGGTAGGAGAACTTGTTGTTGAACAGATCGATGAAGGCGTCGTACTGCTTGTAGAAGTTACCGACGTAGGCCTTGGTATGACAGTGCGTGCAGACGTCGGTCATGCGCTGGCGCTTGGTCTGCCAGCTGTCATGAATCAAGGGCTTGCGCTTGGCTGGGTCGGTGACCTTGATGACCTTGTGATCCTTGGTCGTGTCCATCCGCAAGCTCGACGGCGGGCGGTTGGTCCAGGAGATGCGCATGCCCGGATCGTGGGTTACCTTGCCGCCGTTGCGGGTATGGCCCGACATGTGGCAGGTGGCGCAAGTCGGCGCTTGCGAGTAGTCCTTGCCGAGAATCCAGGTCTCGGAGTCGAGGTTCATCGTCGCTTTCAAGTCACGGTACGCAACGCCGTGCTTGGACTCCTCGTAGATCTCCTTTTGGGGATGGTCTGGACCGAGGTGGCACTTGCCGCAGTTCTCGGGCCGCCGGGCCCTCCTCGGTGAGAAGTCGTGCCGACTGTGGCAGGCCGTACACGATCCGCGTGAGCCGTCGAGGTTGATGCGACCGATGCCCGTGTTGGGCCATGAGTCAGCATGCAACAGCGGCTGGCCGCTGTCGGTCTTGGCGATGCGGTCGACCGCAGCCTTGTTGGTCGGCTTGCCATCTTTTCCTGGCTTGAGGTCATCGACATTGATGGGCGAGCCGTCCTTGGCTTGCAAAGCGACCTTGGAGCCGTGGCATTGGCGGCAGCCGCTGTTGGCGCTCGCTAGACCGTTGACCATGCGCTTTTTGCCTTTGCTGTCGGCTGCCCCATGACCTCCGAAGGGCGGGAAAGGCTCCCGATTGCCTTCGGCGACCTCTGCGAGCCGGTTGTCGAGCGAGGCCAAGATGTTCCCGCCTTTGGCGTGGTGGCTGCTGGCAAATTCCTCGGCTTCGTGCTTATGACAGCGCGCGCAGTCGCGGGGTGTGACCACGACGGCGATGTGTGCGCCGTAGTGCTTGTAGCCGTCTGCATCTCCAACTTCGGCCTTGTGGCAGTCGACACAGCCGACGCCCTTGCGCGCGTGGGTGCTGTCCTGCCATTGGTGCGTGATGCCGGGGTTGGCCTTGCTGTGACAATCCACACAGGCTTTCGAAGCCGCCGGAACGTGGATCTTCGCTTTGGTCAGCCCGGCTTCTTCTTGTCGCCGAGCGGTCTCGGTCCACTGCACGAAGAGCAGCGAAACGAGAAACGCTGCACACAGGACGGCGATGACAATTCGTTTTGTGTTCAGTGTCATGTTCTTTTCAGTTCCTCGTCAGTGCTGCACGACCGCTTCCCAAACCGTGAGGCCAATGATGGCTGCTGCGCCGGCGATGCCGATCCACACGCTCAGCTCGGAGTTCTTGCTGCGCCGGCGAATGGCGGCGTCGATGAACGGCCAGCAGAACATCGTGAAGACGATGAAGCCCATGCTGAGCACCGCCGCGACGCCGCTGAAGAGTTTGAGCCAGCGGAAGGCGACGTAGAAAAACCACTCGGGCTTGATGACCTCAGGCGTCAGTAGCGGATTGGCTTTGTCGCCGAGCCCAGCAGGAGCGATGACGGCTAGCGCGCTCAAGATGACCATGAGGACCAGCCCCAAAATGAGCTCGGTGGTCACGTGGTCGGGGAAGAACTTGAAGTGCTTCTTGTCGCCTTCTTCTTCGCCTTCGCCCTCGAACTGCAGCTCGCTGACGCCCTGGAGGCGAATGACCGCGATGTGAACGACGATCAGCGCCACCATCAGCGCTGGCATGACCGCTGCGTGCAGCACGTAGAAGCGGCTGACGGTGTCGGCGTTGTAGCCGTCGCCAGCGAGCAGCATGCGCTTGAGCATGGTGCCGACGAGCGGAACGGTATCGGCGATGTTGGCGCCGACGGTTGCGCCCCAATAGCTGAGCTGCTCGAACACCAAGCTGTAGCCGGTGAAGCCGCTGACCAACGCAGTGAGCAGCAGACAGCAGCCGATCATCCAGTTGATCTCGCGCGGCTTGCGGTAGGCGCCGGTGAAAAACACCCGCATCTGGTGCAAGATGATCGCGGCGATCATGCCGGTGCCTGCCCACTTGTGGATGCCGCGGATGTACCAACCGAAGGGAACCTCGTTGGTGATGTGGGCGACCGACTCGTAAGCTGTTTGCGGCGAGGGCTGGTAGTACAGCGCCAGCAAGATCCCCGTGAAGATCTGCACCATGAACAGGTACGCAGGCGTGCCACCGAGCGCGAACCACCACTTCTTCATGTGGTTGGGCACCGGCTCGTTGGTCATCTCTCGTAGCTTGTCGGGATCGACCGGTAGCCGATCCTGAAACCATGACTTGACCTGGCTCAGCACGCTCATGCCAGCTCCTCCTCGGGTAGCTCGATGAAGAGCAAGCCGCCCTCTACGGCGAGGGTGAACTTCGATAACACCTGGTTGGCTGCCTTTGGTGGCCCGCCGGTAGGATTGCCTTGCGGATCAAAGGTGCCGTTGTGGCAGGGGCAGAAGAAGCGGTGCTTGTCTTGCTCCCATTGCACCTGGCAGCCGAGATGGGGGCACACACTCGACAGCGCGATGAAGTCGGCTGCGCTGCCCGACTCGCCGTGGCGCGTGATGGTTACCTTGGCCCCTTTCGGCGTCTCATATTGGGTGGACTTGCCCTTGGCAAAAGTCCCAAGATCGGCAACGAACAAGCGCACCAGCTTGCTGGGGCGTGGGTAAGCGAATCGAGCCGAAATAGCGGCGAAGCTGCCGTAGCTCGCGACCAAGCTGCCTGCTATGACCGCCGTGCCCGTGCCGCCCATGAAGCTGCGCCGAGATGACTTGTCATCGTCGGGTTTTTCTTCTGCGGCATCCTTCTTGTCGTCGGTACCCACGCCAACGCGCGTAAGCACGCCCCGTGCCGGAGGTCCGCTGGCATGGGTCGGGAGCGTGTTGCCGGGGACTTACAGATGAAGTCAGGCTCGGCCGTGTATCGCTAGCGATACGCTTTGTCGCGCCGGGGATACGGCTGTCGCTATTTCTTGATGCCGATGGGGATCTCGACGACGCCGCCTGGGGCAGGCAGCTCGAAGCCCACCTCGGCTGTGAAGATGGGTGGGCCGCCGCCAACCATCGCGTCCATCTCGGTGGCGAAAACCGGGATCGAAATCTTGTACTTGGCAGCGGGCGCCAAGTGCTCGTTGTGGCACTGACAGTTCACGTTGTTGGTGTCGAAGGTATAAGTCTTGCCGTGCCACTCGCGGCTGGTGCTTGTTTTCGGATCGACGGCCTTGCCCATCTCGGGGCAGGCGCCGCAAGCGATGCATTGATCG
>CAZRGL010000056.1:0-30242 GCA_964599485.1 uncultured Polyangiaceae bacterium | reverse complement strand
GGCGTGCCTTCGCCCATCGCCAACCCGATCGACAAGAACCTGCTGACCTACAAGGACAGCATGCAGAAGAAGTGGCCGATCGGCATCAACATCGCCAGCGGCACCGAGCTGTTCAGCGTCTGTGAGTCGCAAGCCACCAACCCGGGCTGCTGGGACACCGAGGTCAGTGCCGCATCTTGCGGGCTGGGCGCTTCGCATCTGGCGGGCACCGGCTTCGAGCACTCGGGCAACTGCCTCATCGGCGGCGGCACCTACTGGCTGACCACCTCGGGCAACCTCATCCCGGGCGACATCGTCGAGCTACGCATCGTCATCTGGGACGTGGGCGACACCGCCTACGACTCGCTGGCACTGCTAGACGGCTTCAAGTGGCTCCCCAACGCCACCGTCCCCGGCACCGACTAGCCCCAACCAACCAGGCGAAACCAGCGGCCACCTCCCAAGGGACGGTGGCCGCTTCCTTTTTGTCCCCTCGATCGGGGGCACTTTCCGGGTACCTCCCCTCGATCGGGGGCACTTTCCGGGTACCGGTACCAGTCACCTGTCACTTAGCAAAACCCACATTTTGTTAATTTATTGTTAATTTTCGCCATGTTCCAGGGTGCGGATTTGGGTACCGGTACCAGTCACTTGTCACATAGACACCTTTCGTTCGTCACCCGTTGGTAGGCGCTGGACAGGACAGGAAAGTCGTTGTGGAGACACCAGCGGAAAGCGCCCGGGCGACGCGATGAATAATCCGGGCTAGAGTTGCGGCCATGGAGCTGGCGCCGGGCACGATGGTGACCTCGAATGTGCGGCTCGTGCGCCCGCTCGGGCAAGGCGGCATGGGCACCGTGTGGGTTGCCGAGCACCTAGGCCTGCAAAACGAGGTGGCGGTCAAGCTCGTCTCGGCCAGCGAAAAGGACGAGGCAGCCCTCGAGCGTTTTCGGCGCGAAGCCAAGTCGGCCGCGAGTCTCAAGAGCCCGCATGTGGTGAGCACTTTCGATCACGGCGTGACGGAGTCGGGCACGCCCTACATCGTGATGGAGCTGCTCGAAGGCGAGACGCTCGGCGCACGACTCGAGCGCGACGGATGCCTGCCGGCCACCGAGCTGCTCGAGGTGGTCACAGGGGTCGGCAGAGCGCTGCGCGAAGCGCACGATCGCAGCATCGTGCACCGCGACATCAAGCCGTCGAACATCTTCCTGTGCGGTACCGACTCAGAGCTGCACGTCAAGGTGCTCGACTTCGGTATCGCCAAGGCGCCCTACCCTGCTGACAGCGACGTGACCAAGACAGGGACCATGGTGGGCACATTGCGCTACATGAGCCCGGAGCAGATGCATGACGCCAGCAGTGTGGGTCCGTCAGCAGATCTCTGGAGCCTGGCCACGGTCGCCTACCACGCCCTGACGGGGCGTCTGCCCTACGAGGAAGCTTCCCCCGTCGCGCTCTACAAGCGCATGCAAGCCGAGGACTTCGAGCCGCCGAGTCTCGTGCTTGGCCAGGCGTGCGAGCAGCTCGACGGTTGGTTCAGACGCGCCCTTGCAGCAGAACCCCATGACCGCTTTCCCAACGCCCGCGAGCTGAGCAATGCTTTTGGCAAAGCCCTAGCGGCCACCGAGGGCTTCGTTGGTCTGGACCCATCGACCATCTCCTCCGAAAGCCCACGCCACGACACCTCGAGCGATGAGATGGGCACCGAAGAGTTCGTCGATCAGCTCAACGTGGATCTGCCCGTCTCCGAGCAAACCCCCGCCCACCCAAGCCCCGAGCCCGAGACGACACCGCCCATCACCAAGCCGGCAGCATCGAAGCCGAACGCTGTGAGCGGCGATTCAGAACAACTCGAGCCCGCCCCCAAAAGCGCCGTGCGTCGGCGCCGCTCGATGGTCACCGGCTTTTTGCTCGGTGCTGCAACACTGACGCTCATGGCGCTGGCATTTTGGCAACTTCGAGCCCCGGACGAGAGGCCGCCAGTAGACGACTCTGCCACCAGTGCAACGACTTCGAACCATTCCACAACCGACACCGCGGAAGCGCCGACAGCGGCTTCAGGCTCCGCACAGCCGGCCGTGGCCACCTCGAGCGCTCCCCCTGCCCCGACCTACAAGATCTTCCCGCTCGGCTGCAACAAGCAAGCCCGACCCTGTGGCCGCGGCTGCTGCTGGTGGAACAGAGGCTGCGAGCCTGGCAGCTGTACGGAGCCCTTGGCAGAGGGAGACTACCGCGTACGCATCGCCGGCGTGTCACGCTGGCGAGAGAACCAACCGCCCAATCCTCAGGTACTGGTCGACGCAGAGGTCTGGCTGCGCATCGGCAAGAAAGGCTTGCGCAAGCAGATCCCACCCGATGGGTTGATCCTGAGCCTCGCCGAGCTGAAGCGCCCCGTCTGGTTCTGGCTACAGTCTAACTTCAGCAAGAACTCACGCCCGGTCGAGCTCAAGCCCGTCCGCTTCGGCAAAATCAACCGCAAGCTGCTCTGCCGCGGCCCGCGCATCAAAGGCACCGACGCAGGCTACGAATACCGAATCTGGCTCACTTTGCTCCCGAAAAACGAAGCTCCCCCGAAACTCTGCGCCGTGGCCCGCACGCCGCTTTGACACGCTGTTTCCTACCGCGCCTCGAGAGGGCGTAGCCACTTGACGAGGCGCTGGTCCATTTTGAAGATCCGACGGGTTGCCGAACGGGGAAAGACAGCGTTGAAGGAGGTCTCAGCACCGTGTGCGCGAAGGCGAAACAGGCTGTACCGCTCGGTGTTGTATGGCAGCACTTGGAGCTTGCGACGAAACTTGGCCGTCGCCTTCCGACGCTGGTCCCAGCCGTGTTTCCAGCGCCCTTTGATCTTGGCGCTGATTCGTTTGATCTCCGCTTCGAGGGGCGCATTGTGCGCGACCACCTTGGCGATCTTCTCCGCTGACCAACGGGCCTCGTAGCGGAAGGAGAAGAAGGGCCGAGTCGGTGGCGTGGCGCGCTTCATCGCCTCCCAGCGCTTGTACAGCCCATCCCAATAATCAAACGGTGCGTTGATCTTGTTGATGGGTCCCCCCGGATCTCCAGATTCTCCAAGCACCCAGATGTGCATATGACCCTCGATGACAAACCGCTCCGAGTGCCGAACCATTCGCCAACCTCGCGGCAGCTCTTCTTCGAGTCGCTCGAGAATGCGGTCCTCGGGAAAAGCGACACGCGAATTGGTATGCTGAGGGGCAAGACGCTGTGTGGCTCCCCTTCCGCCGTCGTGGTGTGCCGGCGTGTCACCCGTCGGGCGAGAGCAACCGCTGAGCAGACCCAAGAGGATCGCCCATGTCGCAATGCAGGGTTTGGCAGCAAACATGCTCGAACAACCAAGGACTAGCTCGAATTATTCACCAAGAATCGCGGGCACATTGCTACGGGCCACCCAGCTCTAGATCGACCCAGAGCGCATCGTGATCGGAGGCGCCCAAATTGCGAACCACGCCACCAGCGACCACACGGAAGCCCTTGGTCCAAGCATAGTCGAGTCGAAAGCCCCCCGAATGGGTCGGCTTTGTATCACCGGAAAGCCCTACAGCGTCGACGAAGCCTGCGTCCCGCAGCAGCTGCAGCTCCGGTGCGCCGCAATAGGGCGCGTTGAAGTCGCCAGCAACGATTTGCGGCCGCTCGCAAGCGAGCTGTTGAGCCACATCGAGCAACTCTTTGGCTTGTACCGAGCGCTTGTCGCCAAACAGATCGTTGCTCTCGAGATGCAGCGCGTACAGCCGCACGCTGGTGTCACCAACGGGCACGTCGCCGTGTAACAGCACCCGCTGGCCGAGCCTCGGCTCACCTTCGCTGGCAAACCAATCGTACTGGCTCGAGTGACAAGTGAGCGCCACGCTCTGCAGGGGTCGTCGCGAGACGATGGCTTGCCCCGTGTCCCCACCTATCTCCCGACCAATGTCGAGCTCGACGAACTCGATGCCGTACGCGTAATCGGCCTTCAAGGCCTTCGCCAACTCGCGGGCGGCGCGACGCTTGCTATTGCGCTTGCTGCAACGGTCGACCTCGCTCAACAGAAACACATCACCTTTCGACAGCTCCGGATGACTTTCGAGCGCGGCGAGCTGCTCGTCGAAATGTGCGGTGTACTCCATGTTCCAAGCCACCACCCGCAGGGTCTTGGGCCAGCTCTGTGGAAGATCCGCTGGTAAGAAAGAGCCGGCCTCAGTCACCGGTATCTCAATCGGCAAAGGCCGCAGGTCATCGCTCGGAAGCAGCTTGCCCGACACTGGATCGGTGCGCTCCACGCTGCTGACGGTAGGACACACCGCGGTGGTGTCATCCAAATCGGGCCAGACACCCGTTGTGCAATCGTCCTCCACCGCCGCGACTGGCAAGGGCTGAGCCGCTGGATCGACATGACCTTGGCAACTCCAATCATAGAGATAGGACTCCGCGGAAGGCAGCCCTTCGAGCGCTTCGTTGCGAAGGCACAACTCGGCGGTCGGCGGCTGAGCAGAAGACTCGTTTTCGTCAGAGCAAGCGCCTAGCCCTGCGAGCAAAATGCAAGCGACCCCGAATTGTTCCCGAGCCCTGGTCACGTGACGTCAGGACAGCTGACCTTGTCGACGCTGCCGTTGTTGTTGTCCTCGAGGCACTCGTTCTCGGTCCCGTTGCCGTCCTTGTCGGCGTCGACCACAACGAAGAAGGACATATTGGTGCTCGAGCCCACGATATCGTACACGACGCTGACGACCTCGAGCTCGCCAGGCAGCAGCGCTTTGGTGGTGCTCACTGTGGCGATAAACGGTGCATTGGCGTCCGTGCCCGCAAAGAAGCTCACTGGAATGCCTGCGGCCACGCCGAGGCTGCCTTGGTTCTGCACCGTGGCCTTCAAGGTGATTTGGCTGGGACAACCAGATAGCGCAGCCGACAAGCTGACCTTGAGATCGGGCGCATTGAAAACGCCCGCGCCTTGCGTGGACTGCCGATAGTTGTTGAAGCCCTTGGGCGGTAGCCAACTGGGCGATTCGGGCGCCGGCACCGTGCTGTTCGCGTTGATGTTGGTGATGTGATAGGCGTGCTGGTTCCAAATCTTGCGGGTGCGCACCCAGTTGTCGTTGGCGTCGCCGTAGACGAACACTCCGGCATTGGACATGTTGCCCGGATAAGGACATTTGACCCCATTGCTCACGTGGCTGAGGTTATTGGCCGTCACCACCACCTCGGTGTTGTTGTCACCGTCCACGTCCACGACCACTGGGTACTCGTGGATGGTCGCCGATGCGTTGGGGATCTCGAACAAGACCGAGCCGTCGGGACCGTTGTAGACGCGGAAGTAGCACTCGTCGGCGTAGACCACCTCAGCAATACCATCGCCTTGGAAATCGAACACGCTCGAGCCGGTGCGGTTACTCGACAGATCTTGGGTCGGCGTGTTCCATTGCAGGCTGAGGGTCGGGGTGGGGTTCGAGCTGTAGCCGAAGACGGCATAAGCGCCACCATTGGCGCTAGCGATCTCAGGCTCAGGATCGGCGTCGAAATTGGCAATGGTCGGCGGACCACCAGCACCAGCAGCGGGCATCGCCAGTGAGGCAAGCACGGCGCCGGTGGTTGGGTCCTGTACGCGCACGGTGCCGGCGGCGATGACCACGAGCTCGGGCGTACCGTCGAGATCCAGGTCGCCAATCGCGGGATATCCATCGACTTGGCCGTTGTCCCAATAGAGCGTCCCATCACTGTGCCAGGCGCGCCGCCCGCTGACGATTTCCTGGTGACCCTTGCCATCGAGATTGGCCACGATGCTCACGGCGCCGTAACCGCCGTTGTTGGAGCCAGCTAGCGCACCATTGTTGAAGCGTAGCTTGCCATCAGCCTCGAACACGATGCCGGCGGCCACAATCTCGGGTGTACCGTCCCCTTCCAAATCGGCGATCGCAGTGGTCACCGAATTCATGGCGACGTTGTAGGGAGTCGAACCGTCAGTGGTGCTTCTCCACTTGAAGGTGCCGTCATGCTCGAAGGCGATCATTCCTCCGCCCGCCTTCGGGCTGACGATCTCGGGCTTACCATCACCATCGATATCAGCTGCAGCTGGTGTGCCGCGCGGCTGCACCCAGTTGGCGGATTGGTACACGTCGCTGTTGGCGCCCCACTTCTCCACACCGGTATCGCCAGCCAAGGCACGCAGGTACCCGACCCCGTTTTGCGAGTAGTTGTTGGAGCTCACGATGACGACATCGGGCACACCATCCTGCTCGAGGTCGACCACCACGGGCATGTTGATCACCTGAACGTGGGCAGGCTGGATGGCGCTGGTGGTCCAGCTCCATTCGACGATGGGCTTGATCGGGCCTGGCTCGGGCTGGTACTCGCAAATCTCGCCGCTGGGCTGCGGCAAACACTTGCCCAAGGTGGGCTCACAAAACTCGTTCTCTGCGCAGTCGGCCCAGTCGAGGCAAGGCCCTCCCGGAACGATGCAAGCGTTGCTGAGGCACACCTCACCGCTCTGGCAACAAATGCTCAAGTCCATACCGCAGCGAACATTGCTGTCGCACGCCGCCAGGCATTTTTCGAGGACGCACTCTTGGCCGACCTCGCAGCATTCGCCAGCGCCGCAAATGATGTCGGACTCGCAACCCGATGTGAACAGCCCGCCGCTGCCTGTGCTGCCGCCAGTGGTGGCTCCCCCCTGCGCGCCGTCGCCACCGCTGCCGCCCCCGCTACTGGTTTTCTTTGGTCCGAATACGGCTTCGTCGCCACAGGACGCAACCACGACGAGGACGCCAAGCAGCACGGGCAACGACAACAGCCGCACACGCATCAACGCAATGCGGCGACCCAAAGGAGCTCGAGTAGAGGCCATCGGACAAGGCTACCCAATTGCCACGCTTTCCGCGAGCAACTGGAACGTTGTTGTGGAGGGGGCGACGCGGTGAATGATTCGGGCTAATGCTCTCGGCATGCAAACCGAAGCGATGGTCATCGAAGAGCACGGCGGTCCCGAGGTCATCAAACGGGCCACGATCGACATCGGCGAGCTAGGTCCCCGACAAGTGCGCGTACGGGTGCGCGCTGTTGCGCTCAATCACCTCGACTTGTGGGTGCGGCGTGGCGGACCGGCTTTCAAGCTGAGCTATCCGCACCGCCTCGGCTCCGACATCGCTGGCGAGGTGGAGGCCTTGGGCCCTGGCGCGCGGGGCGTCAAAGAAGGCGACCGAGTCATGGTGCACCCCGCGGTGAGCTGCGGTGTTTGCGCCGCTTGCAAAGCCGGTAGCGACAATCTGTGCCGCCGCTATCACATCCTGGGCGAGAACACCCAAGGGGGCTACTGCCAGCACGTCCACGTCGACGACGACACCTTGCTACCCATCGGCAACGATCTCGACTTCCACCAGGCCGCCGCGCTGCCGCTCTGCACCCTGACGGCCTGGCAAATGGCCTACCGCAAAGGTGAGCTGCAGCCAGGGCAGACGGCGCTCATCAATGCCGCTGGCAGCGGCGTGTCGACGATCCTCATCCAGCTGTGCAAGCTGATCGGGGCACGTGTGATCGCCACCACCTCCACCCCTGCCAAAGTCGAAAAAGCCCTCGCCCTCGGGGCCGACGAAGTCGTGCTCACCAGCGAAAAGAACCTAGTGGCCGAGGTCAAACAGCTCACCAGCCGCGTGGGCGCAGACGTGGCCTTCGATCACGTGGGCGGCGAGCTCTTCGAGAAGACTCTGGCCTCGCTGCGCTGGGGCGGTCGGGTGGTCATTTGCGGGGCCAGCGCTGGCTTCGCCCCAAAGATCGACTTGCGGTCCATGTTCTTCAAACAACTCGAGATCCGCGGCTCGACCATGGGGCGCAAAGGCGACCTCGCCCAAGCCCTTCCCATGATTCTGGACGGGCGGATCAAGCCTGTCGTCGACCGGGTGCTGCCACTGTGGGAGGCATCTACAGCCCACGGGGTGCTCGAGCGGCGCGAGGCCTTTGGCAAGGTGGTCTTGGGCGTGGACTGAACGGCCATCTCGGTCGAAATTACTTTGATGTCGCCGGCGCTTCCGCTTTGATCGGAGGGTCGTGTTTTCGAGCGCAGCCCGCCTTTGTCTTGCTTCTGCTTTCGCTCTGGCAGCCCTGCTGGCGGCGGCCAGCTGCACCGAGCTGACTGGCATCACTGATTTTCGGGTGAGCACGACGCTGTCGGGTAGTGGTGGTAACAGCACCACGAATACGGCCACAGGCGGCGCAGACGACGGCTGCAGCAACGGCAAACAGGACGGCGTCGAAACCGACATCGACTGTGGGGGGCCCTGCAAGAGCTGTGAGCTAGGCAAGGCCTGCCAGGTCGATGACGACTGCACTGGCAAGCACTGCGCCAACAACGTCTGTTGCGACGCCGCCTGCCAAGAGGCCTGCTATTGGTGCCTTGGCTCCAAGACCGGGGGCGAAGACGGTGTCTGTGCGCCGGCCACGGCGGGTACCGATCCGGGCGACGACTGCCAGGACAAAGGCGCCCTCAGTTGCGGCACGGACGGCTATTGCGATGGCGACGGCGGCTGCCGTTTCTACCCCGCCAAGACGGTCTGCGGAAACTCCTCGTGCAAGACCAGCACGATCCAAGCCGGACCCGATCAATGCGACGGCATGGGCGCCTGCGCTTCGGTGCAAGACAGCTCTTGTTTGCCCTACATCTGCAGCCCCGACGCCTGCAAGACCAGCTGCGCCAGCGAGATCGACTGCGCGACCAACAATTATTGCGACGACCAATCCAAAACCTGCCTGGCAAAGAAGCCCGACGGCAACAGCTGCGAAAACGACGACGAGTGCTCCAACGACGTCTGCAAGCTCAAGAAATGCCGCCCCGCGCATTGCGACAACCAGATGACCGACGGCGGCGAGACCGATCTCGACTGCGGCGGCACCTGCGGCGCGACCTGTGGCTCAGGCGATACCTGCGCCACCAACAACGACTGCGATCCCAACTTCCAGTGCACCAGCTTCACCTGCCAGTGAGCTTCGGCCAGTAGCAACCGCCAACTGGAATCGAGATAGCTTGGCGAGCGTTGTCGACTAGCCATGCCTCTCGCTGTCTTCTTGCTGCTGCTCATACTCACCGCTCCTGCTGCAGCGGAGGCTGCCGAGCCAGCGTTCGCCTTCGCCACCCGTAGTGGCGTCGTCGTGCAGCTCAGCTCACAAGGGCGCCGTCGACCAAGAATCACTCCGGCGGCTGCATACCAGTTTGTGCTCGGTCGCATGCCACCGATTTCAATCAACTGGCACGGCGACGCTCTTGCCAAGGAGCTGCCGCGGGCAATGCGAAGAAAGTCAGCCTACTGGCAAGTGTTCGACGGTGGCCGCTTGGTTTGCAGCGGCAAGCTCGTCGGCGCGCGAATTGGGTCGTTGCGGCGACCAGCGGACTGGGGCGGCTTCGAGACCGTCTATGGGCGCAAGCCCGACACCCCGCCGACGTTCGACACCACGGATGGGAAGGGAGTTGGATGGTCACGCGCCAAACCAGAGCTGCTGGTATTCGCGAAGGTGAAGGGTTGTAAGCCGAAACAGGTAGGTGGCTGGTTGTGGGCACGCCCCAGCCAGCCGGGGAGGCCGATTGCGAACCGCACGCGTGCTGCGACTTCAGCCGCCACAACACGAGTCGCCAACAGCAGCGAATGGCTCGAGGCGGTGAAGCACGTGACAAAGCTCCGCGGTGGAAAACAACAGAAAACCTACAAAACGGTCTACGCGACGCCAGGAAAGAAGCTGCGATGGCTGAGCGTCCATCTGCAGGTAGGCGAAAGCGAGGTCGGCATGCTTCGAGAGTCGGAGCGTTGGGAGTTTTTCGAAGAGCGCAACGGCCGCGCAAAGCGCCTCGCCTTCAGCAGCGAACCGGGCATCAAACGAATCGAGCCCATGGTGGTCGGCGATCTGAATGGCGATGGCCGACTGGACATGATTGCCCTGGTCGATTTGTGGGGAAGCGCCGAGCTCACCTGGTTCACCTACGCCAGAGGCAAGCTACACGCGCGCCGCTCGATCTTCATCAACGCATACGTGAACTGCTGACGGGATTGTCGTGTAGTTTGTCAATGTGTCGAGCGAGCCGAGCTCCTCTCTGCCGACCACGGTCATCCTCGAGCAGCGCAATCGCAAGCTGCTGGCTGCTCTTGCCTGCGCTTGGCTTGGCGGAACCGCGGCGGGTGTGACGGCGGGCTTGCTCGGGAGTGGCTTCTTGCTCGGCCTATCCATTGCGTGGTTCGTAGTGGGTTTGGTGACAGCGCCGCTGCTGTGGGCATTCAACCCGCGCGCCACGCGGATTCGAAAGCCGCTGCAGATCGATCGCGAGGGGCTCACGATCGGCGAGCGTCGCATCGACCGCGACACTGTGCGGCAAACTTCCGTCACCACCCACGACGGCAAAACGCGCACCCGTCTCGTGACGGGGCCGGCACAGGTCACCTCGTACCTGACCGACGACGAGCCCACTGCCCGGAACATCCTGCGAGCGGCGCGCCTGTCGGTGCACCATCGCGTAGACAAGATCGAAGCACACTCATGGGCCCTCAGCAGCCAACGTCGAGGCCTCACGGCGTTCGCAATCACCATGGCGATTGCCCTGGTGTTATGTGCACCATTGCTCGCCGTATCGCTAATCGCCTGGCTGGGCGCGGCGATGGCTCTCGGCCCCGTCCTATCTGTCGGCTGGATGATCGCGCCAACGATCCTTCGCGTCGGTGCAGACGGAATCGCCCTGAAGTGGTTCTGGCACGAGCGCTTCATTCCGCACGCCGACATCGCCCGGGCCGAAGAGTACCAGAACACCAGGGGCCTTCCGGCCTGCGCGCTGGTGCTGACGTCGGGAGAGCGCATCGCGACAATCACCGGCACCAACGCGACCCGTCTGGCCTCGGCTGTGAAGGAGGCCAAGCGCAGCATCGACGACGGGCTCGCCGCAGCCCGCGGTGCACTCCGACGAAACGACAGCGGATCCTTGCAAGAGTGGATTGCGCACTTGCGATCAATACGCCAAATCTCTTCGCTGCGACGCGCCGCCGTGCGCATCGAAGATCTGTGGACATTGGTCGAGGACGCTACAGCTCCGGCGCTCGAACGCGCAGCCGCGGCGGTAACCCTCAATGCCGAAGGCGACGAATCCACACGTATTCGGCTAGCCGAGGTAGCCGAAGCGACCGCCATGCCCAAGCTACGAATTGCGCTCGACAGCACCAACCAAGACGACGATGCATTGATCGAAGCGCTCGCCGAGCTCGAAGCAGAGCCTGCGGCGAAACTGCAACAGCAGCGGCAATAGCAATAGCACCAGCCGCTGCCAACTCAGTCGCTGCCTACTCAGTCGCTGCCTACTCAGTCGCTGCCTACTCAGTCGCTGCCCGCGCCGCCGCCGCCGGCCGGTTGGCTGAGGCAAGCCTGTGCTCCCCCAGCTCCGCCCGAGCCACCGCCGCCCGCCTGCATGCCGAGACATGGCTGCGCGCCACCCGCCCCGCCAGCTTGACTCAAGCAGGCTTGCGCACCGCCACTGCCCGAGGTCGGTGACAAGCAAGTCTTGGGAGTAGTCTCGTCGTCATCGCCACTGCAATTCGTTGCCAATCCCACGCCAGCAAGCGCCGCCGCGATAAGCGCCGTCCTTCTCGAGAGAATGATGTTCCGCGTGTCGTCGCCCATTGCCCAAAGGTATCAGGTCGAGCGATCGGATGCGTGGATTAACAGCTGCGATGTGAATGGTCGGGCTATGCCTCTGCGTCGCTACCGCCGGGCATCATCTTCAGGCAAGCCTTTGCTCCCCCAGCTCCGCCCGGCATCTAGAGGCAAGCTCGTGCGCCGCCAGCACCGCCCGCCGGCACGCCGAGGCAAGCTCGTGCTCCACCCGCGCCGCCCGTGCCGCCCCCGCCTGCCGCCATCCCAAGGCAGGGCTGCGCGCCTCCGCTGCCCGTGCTTTGCGAAAGACAAGCCTTCGGCTCCGGCTCTTCCACCTCAGCATCACAAGTCACCGCCATCCCCACACCAGCCAGCGCCGCAGCAATCAGCGCCGTCCTTCTCGAGAGAATGATCTCTCTGGCGTCGTCATCCTTTGATATCCGACAACGAGCGATCCTTCCCAGCGAATTGAGGCGATGCACGCTCCGGGTCACTTCTTGCGCCAAGCGGATAGCCTCCGAGCTCATCGAAGTGGCGTTGCTCGACAGCAACGACGGGGTAGCCTTCAAGCCTGACGCTGCACCACGACTCCGAGAGAATCGAAGAGGTGGTCGGCGGTCAGGCCTTGCAAGCTCTTGCAGTCGCGCAAGCGTCGTTCGAGCGGGTAGTCCTTCATGTAGCCATATCCGCCCAGCACCTGGACTGCGTCGAGGCAGATCTGCTCGCAGACGGTCGCGGCGAAACAATGCGCTTGGCGACACAAATCGAAATGGCCCTCGTGGCGATTGGTCTGCGAGGCCGCTTTTTCGACCAAGCTCTGAGCGGCGCTGAGCAGCACCTGCATGTTGCAGAGCATCGCCCTGATGTTTTGGTGATCGACGATGAAGCGACCGGTCTGCTTTCGTTCGGTGGCGTAGACGGTGGCATCGTCGAGCGCTTGGGCGGCGTTGCCAACCTGCACGGCCGCGAGCAGCAGCTTGTACTCGGACATGATCCGATTGCCTGGATGACACTGGCTAGCTGGCAGCACAGCGTGTTGCTGCAGCTCGACCTCGTCGAAGCGCAACCGAATCGGTGTGAGCGTGTCGAGGCCGGAGCCACAATGAGACGGCAAGCCCTCCCAAGGCAGGTTGTCGACGCTGACGAAGTGGCTTTGCCATTGACCGTCACGGCTCGGAATGAGCAAACCGAGAGCGCCGCAGCGGTCGGGCCCCACCGGCGCAATGAGCTGGCCGCTGAGCTTGCCGCCGTCGAGTCGCGCTCCGCCGGCGGTCCATTCGGGAAAGGCCAAGCCGAGCAACTTGTCGTCTTCATGACCAATCAGTCTCTCGATGGTTTCAGCCGGTGCAGAAGCCAAGCCGCCAAGCGCTGCCAGATGCGTGGCCACGATGGTGGCAAATCCAGCAGAGCCCTGGGCCAGCTTGCTGAGCAGCATCGTTTGCCCATACACATCCAGGCCGATTCCGCCCGCTTGCTCAGGCGCAGGAGCGTGCAGAAACCCTGCGCCCTGCGCCGCTTGCAGTTGCTCGAGCGGGAAGCCGGCGCTCTGGCCGTTGTGTCCTTGGTCAGCGAGTTGCTCGCGCGCGAAGCGTTCGGAAGCGTCAACGATCAACCGCAGCTCTTCCGTCTCGATCTGTGCCGTCATCATGACGCCTCCTGCATAGCTTGGCTCTTGGTGTTGGGGTGCAGCTCGGTGCCTGCGGCGAGGTCATCGAGCAGGGACCACCCGCCGGCCATTGCCTTGAACTGCGTGATGGCGTTGGCCTCGTTGGTTCCTTCGTAAATCTGGGTGAGCTTGGCATCGCGATAACACTTGTCCACGGGCCAGCGGGGGTCGTAGCTGTCGTGACCCATGATGCGCATTGCCTTGCCCGCAACCCGCACGCCGGTGTTGCTACCTTGGATCTTGGCCATCGCACCGAGGGCGGCGGCGAGAGCGGCTTTTTGCTCTGGAGCAGCCTCACCGAGCATCCGCGACATCATCTGAATGACCGTATCGCTGCGCAGCACCTTGCGACCTAGCGACGAGCGAATGAAAGACAGTGGCAAGAAGTTCTGAGCCGCCACCATCAGAGGACGCTCGAGCAAGTCGAGAAAGATGGAGTCGACTACCACTGCTGCAGACATGTAGGCCTGCCGCGAGAGGCAGATGTCGCGCGCCATTTCGGCGATCTCGAGCTGGACCCATTGTTGATCGATCATCGGCCCCGACCCGCCGTCGGCCTGCTTTGCCCAATCAATGAGGCACTCGAGCGCACGGCGCGCCACGCCAGTTCCGATCGCGCCCACCGGACCGCGCGAAGCGCTCAAGTAGATCGACACATAGCGAGCTCCGCCACCTTCCTGGCCGATCTGTCGCTCGCTGGAGACGAACACGTCGTCCAAGATGAGCTCGGCGGTCGGTGAGCTCTTCTGACCCATCTTCTTCTCGATGCGACCTACCGAGAAGCCTGCGGCATCGGCGGGCACCAAAAAGCCGGTCCAGCTGCCAGCGATGTTCTTGCGATCGAGAGCGGCAACGAGCACGACTTCCTTGGCGACGCTGCCGTTGGAGATGAAGCACTTGCGACCGCTGATGCGATAACCGCCCGGCACCTTGCGCGCGAAGGTGCCGATGGCCCCCTTGCCGAGGAACTGCTCGTCCCAAATGTCGGTGCCTGCAGCTGGCTCGGTCACAGCGCCCGCCCAGAGGATGGGCTCGCGCCTGCGCTCCGCTTCGATCACCTCTTGAATGCTGGTGCCGAGCAGGTACGCGTCCATGCCCAAGAGGGCGATGCTCATCGCTGCCGAGTGCACGCCGATGGTCGAGGCCAAGCCAGCGCAGCCCACGGCAAGCTCTTCGGCCATGACCGCCGAATGGAGCGACAGAAAGCCTCCGCCGCCGAAGCCCTTGGGGATCAAGAAGGAGAACATGC
This sequence comes from uncultured Polyangiaceae bacterium, assembly GCA_964599485.1. Classification (GTDB taxonomy): domain Bacteria; phylum Myxococcota_A; class Polyangia; order Polyangiales; family Polyangiaceae; genus JAPYTK01. Next base: position 15,747 of record CAZRGL010000056.1, on the reverse strand, counting down.
CGTAGTCGCAAGCCTCCCGCATGACGTCCTCGGCGAAGTAATCGCTGTCTTGACCAGCAGCGCGCTCGATCTGCAGAGCGCGACGCCGAATGACGGTGTTGCAGAATCGTCTCGCGCGGCGGCGGATCTCGTCAATCTGCGCCACGTAAGCAGGCGAGAAGCTGCGCAGTGACCCGATTACCGAGTCGAGCTCACCCATCGAAAAGGGCAGATCGCTCAGACGGGGGCGATTGCGACTCACCCTGGGGATCTCGCTCAGCGGAGTGGTGGGATCGGTCCGCGAGAAGGCAACTGGCAGCGCTATGGGCGTGTGCATTGGTACTCTGACTCCTTGAGGCGGTAGGCATGTCCACATTGCTGAGGGAAGCTTCGTGGTCGTTGTCTACGAATCGGAATGACATGTCGTTCCGTCTCTCCATGTAACTATATACCGTTGAGATTACTCATGTTTGTCACAGACTCAGCGACTGCCGAGCCCATCAAAAATCAGACCGACCGTCGCTTTGACCCAGAGGGCGGCGGCTCGGTCGCGATCCTCTGACCGCATGACGCGTCGGGCTCCCTCGAACACCAGCGCGTTGATGGCGTGGGCGGTCTCGTCGATGGCCAAGTCGGCCCTCATGAATCCCTTGCTCACACCGTTTTCGAGATAGCGCGCGGTGAACTCCGCAAAGGTGTCGAAGGCCGCCACGATTCTCGCGTTGAGCTCTTCGTCGATGCCAAGCGCTTCATAGAAGATCATCTTCGACAGTTGAGGATCCTCCATGAACAGCTGCAGCAGTTGCTGACCGATCCGAACACACTGCTCGCGGTATTCCTGCATGCTGCCAGTCGCCGCTGGATCCTCGCGACTCACCGTCTCAGCAATCCGATTCATCACGTCTTCGAGGACGTGGCTGAAGATGTCGAGCTTGTTCTTGAAGTACCGATAGAACGTCCCGTGGCCGATCTTCAGCTCTGCAGCGATGTCCGAGATGTTGGTCGCGTGATAGCCCTTGCGGGCGAACACCTTGTACGAGGCTGCCAAAATGTCGCCTCTTCTACGCTGGATGAGCTCGTCGTTCATGTCGAAACCGAACGGAATGACATGTCATTCTAGCGCCGGACAGGAGAAGGTCAAGGGCGAACTGGCTCGGTCGGCGATGTCCCCTGTGGTGAGGGAGCGACCGTTCGCCAATCGGGCCCTTCGACGGGTGGGGCGCGAACATTGGGCGGATTTCAGTTCTTCGCCGCCTTGTCGACCTCGGCTTTGTTGGCGACCTTCTTGCCATCGACATAGCCGACGCCGCACTTGTCGCACCAAACCGTTCCGCCCTTCTTGCCTTCCCCGCAGGTGCACTTCTTGTCGTGGTCGTGGCCCTCGTGTTGCGCGGCGGGCTTTTCCGCTGCCGAGGTGGTCTTGTTACCGCTGTCGCAAGCCCCGAGCAGGGCCAGAAAGCTGGTGATGGCAATGAGTCGCAACATGATCTTCGGTCTTCTCCGGTCGTCGGTGATTGTTGCTGCCCACTACGCCGGCGCTCGGACAAAGTTTCGCCGCCCGATGCGAAACCAGCACGGTGCGGCTTCGTATCAGGAGACATGAACCGACTTGCTACGGCGAGCGCGATTGCTCTGCTCGCTCTCAGCTGTCAACACCAGCCACCCTCGGTCGACGCGCGCAGACCTGAAGTCGTCACCGTCAGCCAAACCAATGAGCCCGTTGCGACGCAAGTGAAGCACGCGCTCGGCAAAGCCAAACGCGACGGCCGCAAGCTGCTCGTATACGTGAGCGCGACCTGGTGTGAGCCCTGCGTCCGTTTTCACGAAGCCATCGATGCCGGCAGGCTCGACAGTGCCTTGCCCAACCTGCGTTTGTTGGAGTTCGACTTCGACAAGCACGAAGAGCGCCTTGCCGACGCGAAGTACCTACAGCAAGACCTGCCACTCTTTACGGTTCCGAACCCAGATGGCTCGCCCACGCAGCGCTATGTGACCGGAGCCGGAAAGGGCCCCCAGGGCTTTGCCGAGTTGACGACCAAGCTCGAGAAGCTCACCGAGCAGAGGTAGCCTTACTGAATGCCCTACGGCATCGGCCGGGACGGGCTCACTTGTGAGTCCAGGTTCCGTTACAGACGCTCCCGTTAAAGGTGCAGCTCCCGCTGAACACCCCATTGGCGTAGCTGCCGCTACAGTCACCGGTGCCGGTGTTCACAGCGCAATTCATCTCGAAGGTGCTATCGGTGAGCATCTTACCGCTGCATGAGCCGCCCGCCTCGCAGGTCGCCGACAAATTGCAGCGAGCTTGGGTGATGGTGCAGGTGTCGGGCGAGCCACATCCTTCGGCTTGATAGGCCCCTGAAACGTCGGGGCAGTCATCCGCGCTTGCGCAGCTCGCCAGGACGAGCCCAACCAGCGAGACGACACCGAAACTTCTGAGCAGCAACCACCCCACGCTGGGTTTGTTCGATGGCGTCATGGCCGACATGGATACCTCGACTCACTGGCCCTGACCATCGTGCGCTGCAGCCAGCCGTTCAATCAGCTCATGAGCGCTACGGCTCGCTCGATGCACCACATGGATGCCAGGCCACCGAGCACATAACCAGGTGCTAGCTTTCGCCATCGGGCGGTGTCGGGCAGGCGCGCGCCCAGCCACAACGCGGCAACCATGGCGCCGAGCGCGACCGCGAGCTGGGCGAGCTCCACGCCCATATTGAAGCTGAAGAGCGCGAGCGGGAGCGCGCCATCTGGCAATCCAACGTCTGCGAGACCCGCGGCGAAACCGAGCCCGTGCAGTAGACCAAAGGCCGCCGAAGTCAGCCACAATGGCCGCCCCGGCCGTTCTGACTGCGGCTGTTCGGGAGGGTGCACTACTTGCAGCGCGAGCAGCATCAGCGAGGCAGCGATCGCTACCTCCACGACTGCTTGGTCGACCGCGACCCAGCGCAGCGCCGCGGCGCACAGGGTCAGGCTGTGACCAAAAGTGAAAGCAGTGAGCGCCAAGACGATACGCTTGCGCCGCCGTGCGAGCAGACAAAGCCCGAGCACGAACAACAGGTGGTCGACACCGCTGAGCATGTGTCGGCTACCGAGCCCCAAATAGGAGCGCGCCACCTGCCAGCGACTCGGCGCGAGCGGGACGCGCCAGCTGTCGCGATCGGTGGTGAGCAAGCCCTGATGGCTGATGCCGCTGCGCAAGCTGACCTGAACGACGGCGGTGCGTGCGCTGCCGACCATGCCCTCGATGCCGATGATGCGTCCTTCGAGCGAGCTGTTGCAGGCGAGTTGTTGCGTGGCGACGACACGCACGTTGTCACGCTCGACAGAAGGCGGCGCGAGCGGCTTGCAGTCCGATGGCAATCGCGGCGCGAAACGACTGCGCGCGGACAGCTTGCGGGCGGTTGTGAGCTTGACGAGCACGTGGCCTTGGGCCAGCTCGCGAACCTCGAGGCCGAGAGGCGCGAGCGGATGGGCCTTCGCAGCGCCGGCCCAGCAGAGCAGCAAAACCGTCGTGAGCAGGGCCCCAACGAGTTTCATCGCAGCCCCCTCTGCAGCGAGATGTCGTAGCTCTGCCGGAGCTCGTCGAGAGCGGCGCGCAGCTGTCGCTCGCGAGTCTGCTCCAAGAAAGCGCGAGCCACAGCGGCGCGGATCTTCGCCAACGGAGGCAGGCGCGCGGCAATCTTGTCATGCACCCAAACGAAGTGAAGTCCATAGCTCGAGCGCAACGGACCGCTCCAGCGCTGTTGCGGAGCGCGGCTCAATTGTCTGAAGAAGCCAGCGCCAAACTTGCCGTCGATCTGGTGCTTGGCGAGCGGACCGAGCTGATGACCATGCAGAAAGGGATCGGACAACGCGATTGCTTGCGATGGCGTCAACGATTCGAGCCGTGCAACCAGCGCTCGCGCATCGACCAGCAGCCCTCGTCCGCGGCGCGAGCTCGAGAGCAGCACGTGGGAGAAACGCAGCCGTCGGGGCTGAACGAAACGATCGCGGTGTTGCTCGACAAAAGCGCGCAAAGCGTCATCGTTCAGTTGAACGGGAGCGAGCTTTTTGACCAGTGCCCTGCGAGCCTGATCGATGAGCCTGCGGCGCGCCAAGGGATCGCTGCGATGCATACCAAGAGCGATGGCACTGTCGATCGCTTCGGCGGGCTTGCTGCGTGCGGCTTCGGTGACCAACTTCAGATTTCGAACGAGCCGATGTCGCACCACAGGATCGGAGCGCGCCCAGCCCGACTGAATCGCCAGCTCCAGCAGCAGTGCTTCGTCCACTACGCCTCTGATCTCGGTTTCGGACGCCTGCGCCGAGACATGCACACGCAACTCGGGTCGTGCAGCGCGTGCCTCGCCAAATAGCAGCCAGCGGGCCCCGAACAACAGGGCTCCGATGAGCAGAAAATGGGCTAGCGTGCGACGCATTCCTTCAATCTTCCGGCACCCTCTCACCCCTCGGGCAGATACCAAATGGGCGAGCTCCAGGCCCGCTCCTGCTGCACGGCGGGATAATCGCAGCAGCCCTCGTAGCCTTCGGTGATGGTCTCGGGGTTGGCGCAGTCCACGCCGCCTGTATTGCACGCGTACACATGCCAACGACAGCTCGGGTTCTCGATGACGCGCGCGTAGTAGAGGGCCGGCGCGGCTGCGTCGAAGTCAGGATCGGTCCACACCGTGCACAAGCTGTCAGCGCCGCCACCTTGCGGCTCGCATGTGGCCAAATCGACGCTGGCACCGTTGTCAGGATCGCCTGCTACCTCGAAGGTTTGGAACTTCGCGTTTCCGCCGTCGAGCCAACCTTTGATGATCTGGACGCGCTGCAGGGCGTTGCCAGCCACACCAGCCGCGCCCGGATCGCGCAGCGCCGATACCACGAAGCGGGGCGCTTTCGCACCAGCAGCTGGAGGCAAGAGCCCACCCATCGGCACGCCGCCGTCGTAGCCGTTTTGCACCAGCTCTTGGCCGTCGCACAGCGTACTGTCGTAACCCCAACCGCCAAAGAAGCGCAGCGTGATACGGGGACCGCTAGTGCCGTAGGCTTCCCGCCGCTTCATGGCCAAGAAGAGCGCCTCGCGCGAGTTCTCCTCGGCCCACAGCACGGCCGGCCCACCGGGGTTGAACCACGGCCGATCGGGCAAGCCCTTGGGAATGGTGTCGCGTACCGTCAGCCCCGCCCCGCCGTGCCCAGGGAAGTCCTTCTCGCTGACGGCACCAGGCGCACCGAGGTGAGTGTCGGTGCTGGCGATCAGACCATATTGATAGGGGTTGGCGCCGAGCTTGGCGCCGAGCTGCATTCCAACGCCGAGGGCATGGCGAAGGAAGTCGCTCTCGACCGGCGTCTCGGGATCCGTCCCGAGATTGGCGCTGGCCAGCGTGACGTAGGGCAGCTTCTCGAAGTCGCACAGCTCGTCGGCAGCGGTACTGCCCGGCAAACACTCCGAGTCGCCCTTGTGTTGAAAGATCTCCACCAACGGCTCGAACTGCGCGCGGCGTCGCGCGTAAGCGGCATCGAAAGGCTGACCTTGGCCATCGACGGTCTCGAACATGATGCCCGAGCTGAGGTTCGAGTTGTGCGGAATGGTGATCACGTCGCAACCGCCCGCTACGTCCAAACAGCGCTGTTGCAGGCGGTCCCAAAGACCTTCTTCCTGGCTCTCCTCGAAGTAGCTGGTGGGCAGCGCCGGCACCCGATGGTTGCGGAAAATCACGTTGCGGTGGAGGTTCTTGGTGCTCGGCGAGCCCGACCACTCGTAGGCAACGAAGCTCGTGAAGGTGCAGCTGTCCGTGCGGTCATAAGCCGCCTCTGCTGCCTCTTGCACTTCGCCCCAAGCGCTCAGAGCCGATTGCTTGCAACCGCCCTCGTCCGGCAAGCATAGGGGCGGTGGGCCGGCGAGCAACTGACTGACGGCAACTTTGAAATTGAGCGAGATGAACGCGCCGTCCGGATCGTCGCGGTACTGCTGACAAGTACTGCTGTCGTACTCGGCGCTGCCAACGGTCGTGCAGCCCTCGACCAGGCCGAGAAACTCAGCATGATCGGACAGCGCAACGAAATCGAGTGGGCGCGCCAGCTGCAGTGTGCGTAGCGCCTTGCCATCAGCATCATAGGGCTGAATGCCGAGCTTTTCGCCGCGTGCGAAGCGATAAGCGTCAGCGGGCCTCAAGCGTGTGCCCTGCAAGCTCGCATCGAGCGACAGAGCGGTGTGCACATGGGTATCGCCAAAGTAGGCGCTCCGCAGCGGATTGAAATCAGCGCAGCGCCCCAGTTTCTCGAGCAACGGATCGTCCACCACCTCAGCCGGCTCGTCACCGCAGGCGGGCAGCAAGAGCAACACCGCAAGGGTCACATGACGCAGAGGCTGAAGTCGCAGAAGCACACGAATCGACGGAAGCGAGATCACGCAATAGGCCCTGGCACGGCCCGAAGGAGGCGTCCACGGGCAGCGAAGCTCGCCTGGTCGAGATGAACGGCCGCCGTTCGCAACGGCATGAAAAGGGCAGCAAAGTGCGCTGACCCCATGCTCACGCGCACTGACGCTGGAACTTGACGGCATCGCTGCCGCTGGCGGGCGATGAGAGTTTTTCGTCACCTGGCCAGCTGCTACCCTTGTCTCGGTGGCTGTCGAAGCGCTCGAACCAGGGGACACGCACCCTGCTCAGACTTTTGGCCGCTATGTGCTGCTCAAGCACATGGCTGATGGGTCGGGCTCCGGCCCGCAGGTCCATCTCGGTCGTCGCGTGGGCGGTCCCCACGACGGCAAGATGGTGGCCATCAAGCGAATGGCCGAGGGCGCAGCAGATCGTCCGGATCTGTTGTCTCGATGGCTTCGTCGAGCACGGCGAGCCACGAAGATACAGCATGCGGCTGTGGTGCCAACGCTCGATGTGCTCGCCGCTTCGGGCGACTTGTTCGCGGTCCAGCTATTCCAGCCCGGCGTCTCGTTTGCCCGCATACTTCGCCTGGCCCAGGCCGAAGACGGAAGGATCGATGCCTCCATTCTGGCGCGGTTGATATGCCCAGCACTGCAAGGGCTTCACGCCGCCCATGAAACCGTCGACGACCATGATGAATCGCTGAATATCGTCCATGGCAACCTGACCCCTGAGCGGCTCCTCGTGACGCCGACGCGCGAGATCTTGGTGGCCGATTTCGGTTTTCCGATGGGTTGTCACTCCGAGTCGTCATCGTCCGAGACGTTGCGAAATCTCGCGCCCGAGCAGCTCAGCAAACAGGGGGCTGGCGATCGACGTAGTGACGTGTACGCCATCGGTGTGCTGCTCTGGGAGGCCCTGACGGGACGCAGCTTGTACACGGCCGGGAGCAAGGCCGCCTTGCTCAACGAAAAAGGCGGTCCACCGCTGCCACCCAGCGCAGTCGTGAGCGAGCTGCCGAGCGGCCTCGATCGGGTGGTGGTCCGAGCACTCGCTCCGCGTCCAACCGCGCGCTATCGCTCCGCCAACCAACTTGCCCATGCATTCGAGGCGGCCCTGGACGCGAAAGCATCGGACGCCGAGCTCAACAACTGGCTCGACCGCTTCTGTGGCGAACGGCTGGACAAGCTGGCCAACAACCATCACCAGCTGAAGCAAATCCTCATCCCAGAAGCCATTTCACGGCAGGCCAGCGCTAGCGCCGACGGCGCAGTCACCTCGCTGTTGAGCGGCCCACTGCGCGACAGCGTCAGCGAAGCCGACGAGCTGAGCGATGACCAGCTGCCCACAATCGTTCATGCCTCCGAGGACGAAGAGGCTTCGATGAGCACCAGCCTGCCGCGTCCCGAGCCACAACGGCGGCCTCCCGAAAGCTGGCTTCCAGAGCGAGACGAAGCTCGACGCCCGAAACGAAAAACCGCTGTGGCAGCCCCGGCCCCCACCAGACGGAGCAATTGGATGACCCTCGGGTTGATTGCGGCGCCGGTGGTAGGCCTCGTGGTGGCAGCGGCGGCCGCGAAGCTCGAACGTTTCGCAGGCGACCACGCTCCCGAACGGACCGCAACCCCGCCCGCGCTGACAACGGCTCCGGCTACGATTGCGCCGGTCAAAACTGCTGCGCCATCACCGTCAGAAGCGACATCGAGCCCAACCGCGAGTGCTCGTGCTACGGCCGAACCAGTAGCCAGCACCGAAGCCTCGGCCGAGGCGAGCGCGGCGCCTTCGACGAGCAAACGAGCTCCGCGCGTAGCCGCGCGGCGCTACCGCCCACGTCCTGCCCCTACCCCCAAGAAGGCGACGAAGACGAAGACCAAAAAGAAGAAGAAGAAGAAGGGGCCCAAGGTAGACATCGTTTCGGATTATGGATACTGATTTGCGGTGCCATCCTCGGGTCGTCTACCCACACGAACGATGAAGTTCATCAGGCTCATTCTGTTAGGCACGCTGACGGTGCTGCTTTGCGCGACGGCGATGCCGGCATTTGCCGCACCACCGAGCCCCAGAACGCGCGCTGCAGCCAAGCGACTACGCCGACAAGCCGAGAACCTCGTAAAAAAAGAAAAGTACGCGGAAGCGATCGAGAAGTTCGAAAAAGCAGACCAGCTCATCAAAGTGCCGGCCCACCAGCTGATGATCGCGCGACTGCACCTGCGCCTCAAGCAGCTGGTAGAGGCCTCCGCGGCATTCGAAAAAGCCGCAGCGTTCAAGATCAAGAAGCGCACCAAGCGCCGCGCTCGGCTGGCCTTCAAGAAGTCCATCCGAACTGCCAAGCGCGAGCTGAAGAAACTGAAACCACGCATCCCTACCCTCAAGATCAAGGTAAGCGGACTAAAACCTGCGCGCCTCCTTGTCGACGGCAAGCCCATGCCGCTCAAGTCACTGCGCAAACCCTTCGATATCAACCCCGGAAAGCACACCCTGCTTGTTCGGGGGCCGGGCGCCGAGCCAGCCAGGAAGCAAATTCGCATCAAGGAGCGTCAGCGGGCCGTCGCGGTGTTGAAATTGCTGCCCAAGAAGAAGAAGGTCGTGGCCAGCAAAGGCGACGATGACGATGACGATGACGATGACGATGACGATGATGACGACGACGATGACGACGATGACGACGACGATGCCGAGCCTGCAGTGAGCCGCGCCAGCTCTGGCGGCCCTTCCGCCGCCACCTACCTCTTGCTCGGTTTCGGCCTGGCTGCCACGACGGCTGGCGCAGTCACCGGCGCGATCAGTATGGACCAAGCACACGACTTGGCCACGGTATGCGGCCCGCAGGGGGTGACCTGCCCGCCTTCGGAACAGAACCGCATCGATGACGCAACCTTGCTCGGCCACATTTCAACGGCTGGTTTCGCCGTTGGCGGCGCCACGTTGGCCGTCGGTGTGCTGTTGTTGATCCTCGACACCACGGGCGATGACAATAGCCAGGAGGAGGGCGCCCGGCGCTCGACCCCGGGGCCACGACTCGACCTGCTACCAACCGGGCTGCAGTTGACCTTTTGAGTCAGAAAAGCGCCGCAAACTGGCGATTTTCAAAAAAAGCGCGTCACCGGCTAAAGATCTCCGCAAACTGTCCGTTATATTGTTTTGTAGTAGTTTGACGCAGGAGGCGTAGCAAACCGCCCATCGCTTCGGCATGGGCACGAATCGGGAACGATTCCCTTGTCATCGAGCGCATTTTATTGCGCCAAAGGCTCATTTTTTTGAGCCCGGAAGGGAATCGCGATGCCCATTCGCGTCGACAGCACGCCTCAAGTCGAACGACCGGCTGAGAAAAGGAAGGACCTGGAGGCCAAACGAGCCCAGGCGGTCCGAGAAGCGCGTTCGGTGAAGAAGACGAAGAACGCGCGGGTCGAGTCCTCACGGAAGACCAAGCCGCGCTCGGACACCTTCAACCGAAAAGAGGCTACTGCCAAAGGCAGCACCTCGAACACGTTGCGCAAGACCAACCAGGCGATCAGCATGGCGCTCGGCGCTGACCAGTCGCTGCAGGACATGGCAGGATTCGTGGTCGAGCTGGGCAAGCTCGCCGAGAAGGCCACTGAGGTGAAGGGCGACGAGCGGAAGCAGCTCGACAAGAAGTTCACCGAGGTCCGCGAGCAAGTCAAAGTGCAGATCAAGAAGGTCGACAAACAAGTGACGCAGCAGGTGGCCCAGGAGCGAGCACCACAGCGGCGCGAGGGACCAACGCCGCTGAGCACGGCGATCGACAATTTGAACGACCAGAACGTGGTCACAGCCAACGACGCCAAGAGCGCCACGGCAGCGATTGACCGCGCCCAGGAAGCCATCGTCGAGCAACGCGAGGTCATCGGCACCAACATCACTCAACTCAGCAAAGTGGCCAACCGGCTCACCGAACGACTGCACACCGCGGGTGCGGAGCGACCAAAACGAGGCGAGACGGCGGAGCAAGCCAGCGAGAACGCCCGCCGCCAAACGGTGCGGCGGCCGAGCGAAGCGCTCAACTCGCAAGCGAACCTGCGTCCCGCCGTAGTGCTGAACCTACTGGACTAGTCTGCACTCGTCGTAGCAGCGCCTCTCAGGCCAACCCGTTACGCGTAGATTTCGCCACCTGTCGAGATGCGCTCTCCAGCTGGTGGAGCAACCGCATAGCTGAGTGCCAGCACTTCGATCAAGATGACGCGGTACATCTTGTGCACCGCTTCGACGTCCACTTCGCCAGCGTGAACGTCGAGGGCTGCGTCAATGTGCTCATTGATGAAATCGAGCGCGTGCGGTTGCTCCATGGCCACGACGTCATCCGAATCGACCGCCTCGACGGGATCTGAGCCGCGGATCTGTTCGTCGAGTTCGAGCGCTTCTTGAACACTGTCGATTCCTATGTCGTCGACCTGCGCCAGTCGCTCGCCGAAGGACTTGTCGAACCCCTCGAAGATGACCAAGCTCAAGAAGTAACCCAGCGCCATGGCAACTTCGTCGCTGCCGCGCGCCATCGCCGTACCGATCCGTCCGGCCAGCACCGGCTGCTTGCGCTCGAACGCCTCATAAGCCTCATTGAGGCGCAACTCGGTCAGCTCCTCGTCCGTGCCGAGCCAATCCTCGACCGCCCCGAGCGCCTCACCGCTGAGCTGGGCGTGCGAAGGCACGGGTCGAATCGCTGCGCTGCGCACCCACACATCTGCAAAGCTAGCCCCCGGTGTGCTCCAACGCAAGCTGGCTTGATGAGGCGATCCGTGCTCAGCGTGGAACAGCGAGCTCGGTTTGGCAGCCGAAACTGATGTCGACTTTGGCGTTCTGGGCCGCTTGTAGCGACGCGCAGGTGGTGGGGCAGACCAGAATCTCGGTCGGCTGACTCGGATTGTCGTAGTACCAACCCTGACTGACGTTTGCGCATTGGGCAGCGTCGCCCACGTACCCGAGCGCCGTGGTCTGACCGTCCACGGTGGCAGCCACGTTCACCTGATCGGTCGCGTAGCTCTCCCCATCGGGCGGCGCGGGGATCTGCCAGGAACACGCCAGCGTGGCGCCAGCGATTACCTGCGTGGAAAGCTCATCCCACACCGGTTGGAAATTCTGCAAACAAAGGTCGCCAAATACGCCTCCGGTCAGTGCTACTAACTGCTTGTATTCCTTGCCTTCCTCGGCTGCGAAGGGACATTTGTCGCTAGACGAAGCGATGGCGTGGAAGCTGTAGTTGGCGAAGGATGGATCGGCCGAGCTGACCAGAGCGTGGAACTTACCCGCGGACATGTCATCGGAGTCGTCGTCGCTGATCACCACGATGTGCTTCGAGGCATTGGGGCGCAGCACCTGCTGATACAAGGGGTACGCAGAGACGATGCGAACCAGAGCATCGTGGCTGTCCACGTGCTGGTTGACATGCAGCAGCGCTGGTAACGCATCGTCATTGGGACAGCTGCCTGAGCCGAGGGGCGCCGGGACGCAGAAGCCGTTCTCCGAGCCCGGTTTGCCAGCGATGACCACCACGTGGACGTCGATGCCGCTAGCAGTAATCTGCTGTGCAAACCCGTTGAGCTGGTCTTTTACCCAGTTGGTCTCCTGCTTCATGCTGCCAGACTGATCGATCGCAATGACGATGTCGGACGGCTGCACCTGGTTGTCCGCCTCGACCGTGAGGGCAGCACACTGCGTATCTGAGCCCGTTTCATTGCTGGGCGCGCTGCTGGTAAACCCCTCGTCGTCAGGCGGCTGTTGCTGTTGGGAGGGCGCGTCTTGTTCGTAGTCCTCCGCCGACGAACCGCTGGCCGCTGAACAGCCAGCCAGCACCAAGCAGCCGGTCAGCACCGAGTAGGTGGTCCAGGCCAAGAAGCCATGTCGATACGAGTGCTCATGATACTGCGCTGCCATGATGTCGTCCTCCGGGGTGCCGCTCTTCGTCACCCCTCGCCGTCGCAAGGCTCAGGCCAACAACCACGCCACGAGATTCCGCCCAAGTGCGCGACTTCGGCTGTTACCCCGACCCACCAAGTTGCTCTTCTCAGGCACCAACTCGCCAGCGCTCAGTCGTGGCGATATGCTCCGAAGTCCAACTGATGCGCCCCGCCACTAGGCATTGTTTTCTCAGGCACAAGCTCCTTGGCTGGTCTGCAGCCGCGCTGTTGTGCTGGTCGAGCTGCGCTTATGACTGGACGATGCCCGCAACGACGACGGCGGCTTCGAGCACGACTGGGCAGAGCGCCACGGGAGGTCACTCGGCGAGCGGGAGCAGCGCCAACGGAGGGATGGGCGGAGTCGCCACATCGACCGGCTCGGGCGGAATGGGTACGACGGGGGGCATGGGCGGCATGGGCGACCCCTGCAAAACGAGCTGCGATAGCTGCAAGGGCTGTGTCTTGGTGGACTACCAAGGCACAGCTACGTCAGGGGATTGCTTGATCTACGTAGGCTGCGTGCTTCAGTGCGTGGGCAAGCCAGACTGCATCCTCAACTGCAAGGCAAACTTCATCGCTGGCTTCTCACTGTACGACACGCTCCAACTGCAATGCGCGGAGCTCTGCGGCGGAACAGCAGGCTGCCAATAGAACTGCTACCATCCTGCCGTGTCTGAGCGGCGACCGTCGGACTTCAAAGATCGCACCGAACCGTTGGCGAGCTCGCGGGCGGTCACCCAAGCGCCCATCGCCTCGGTGGTGCGCGTGCTGGATGCTGACGCGTCGCCCGAGTTTTTCCGCTTGTCATCAGGCAGTTGCGTGATTGGGTCGGCCCCAGGCTGCGATATCGTGGTGCAGGACAAAGCGGTATCCCGTCGCCACGTCGAGCTGAGCCTGATGCACGAAGGGATTGGCATCACCGATCTGGGCAGCCGAAACGGGGTGATGTACGCCGGCCAACGCGTCGAGAAGATGGTCATGGGCTTGGGCGGGCGCTTGTCGATTGGCAAAGCGACCATCGTCATCGATGTCGACGCCGAATCGCTACACACTGCCACATCGCACCCGGGAGGAGCATATCGCGGCATCGTCGGCGTGTCGGGCGCCATGAAACGCTTGTTCGCAGTGCTGACCAGGCTCGAAGGCTCGCTGGCCACCGTCCTGATCGAAGGTGATTCTGGCGTGGGTAAGGAGCGCGTGGCACACGCGCTGCACGAGGGTTCGAGCGTGGCGAGCGGACCTCTGGTGGCGATCAACTGCGGTGCGTTTCCTCGTGAGCTGGTAGCCAGCGAGCTGTTCGGCCATCGCCGCGGAGCCTTCTCGGGCGCGCTGGGCGATCGTAAGGGCGCTTTCGAGTCGGCCCATGGTGGCACGCTGTTTCTCGACGAGGTCGGCGAGCTGCCCTTGGATCTGCAACCGATGCTGCTGCGCGCCATCGAGCTCGGCGAGATCCGCGCGCTCGGCGAAGACACACCCAAGCAAGTGAAGGTGCGCTTGGTGGTGGCGACCAACCGCGATCTCGAGCAGGACGTGAAAGCCGGAAGGTTCCGCCACGACCTCTATTACCGACTCGCAGTGGTGCGTTTGCGGGTGCCGCCTCTTGTTGAACGTCCCGAAGACATCGAGCCACTCGCACGCTTGTTCGCCTCCGAAGCGGGCATCGCACAGATGCCGCCCTCGGTGCTGGCCGAGCTGGGCTCGAGACGGTGGCCCGGCAATGCCCGCGAGCTCAAGAACGCCATCGTCGCTTACGGCGCGCTGGGTTTGCTGCCCGAAAAGAGACCGCCGCCCCCGGCTGAGCTCCAACAGCTCATCGCCTCTGTCGTCGATCTGTCCACTCCCTTCGCCGAACAGAAGGACGCTTTGGTCGACGCCTTCGCGCGCAGCTACTTGACCGCGCTGCTAGAGCACACCGGTGGCAACCAGAGCGAGGCTGCCCGCGTCGCCAAGCTCAACCGCAACTACCTTGGCCGCATGCTGGCCAAGTACCAGATCGGCAAGGATGCGAGCCGCGGTGGAGGACACAGCGGAGGCGAGCAGTGAGCCCCGCCAAGCTCGTCCGCCATGGCCTCACCTCGGCGTCGCGTTATGAGCTGCTCGTCAAGATCGCCACCGGCGGCATGTCGACGGTGTACGTGGGCCGGCTCACCGGCTCCGTTGGCGTCCCACGCCTGGTGGGACTCAAGCGCGCCCACCCTCACCTGCGCGACGACCCCAATGCGCGCGCCATGTTGGTACAAGAAGGCCAGCTCGCGGCCCGCATTCACCACGCCAACGTAGTGGCCATCCACGACGTAGAGCAGAGTGACGACGAGCTGCTCTTGGTGATGGACTACATCGAAGGCGGCACCCTCGCTGAGTTGCTCGGCAGGTGTGTCGAACGTGACACCCCGCTGCCCATCGATGTCGCCCTGCGCATTTTGTTGGACGCTTGCAGCGGGCTGCAGGCGGTCCACACCCTCAATGACGAGCTGGGGCGTTGGCTCGGCCTGGTGCACCGCGACTTGTCGCCACAGAACATCCTGGTAGGCATCGACGGCAGCAGCCGCGTCACCGACTTCGGTCTGGCCAAGGTCACCGAGGTGAGCGCCACCAAAACCGCTTCGCTCAAGGGCAAGGCGGCCTACATGGCGCCAGAGTACGTGCAAGGAGGCGGCTACGACCAACGCTGCGACGTCTTCTCGATGGGCGTGGTGATGTGGGAAGCGCTGACGAGCGAGCGCTTGTTTCGAGGCAACAACGAGGCCGACACCATCCGGCGGATCCTGGTTCTGGAAGCACCACTACTTTCATCCAGATTGCCCCAGCTGGCCTTCGTCGACGCGGTGGTGGCGCGTGCCTTGAGCAAGTCGCCGCAGCAGCGATTCGCCTCGGCCTCAGAGCTGCTGGAAGCCTTCAGTGCCGCTTTGGCGAGTCAGCCGCCCTGCGCACCGAGAAGCCTCGTCGGAGCCGTCACCCGCGAGCTCGTTGGCGAGGTGCTCGAGCAGCGACGCGAGGTCATTCGTATCTGGGCCGAAGGCGACGCCAGCGTGACCGACGCGATGTTCGTCATGCCTTCGGCCGCCAGCGAGCCAACCAGCAACGAGCTAGCCGTCGCACGTGGCGCCAGCAGCAGCGGGCCACACAGCAGCGGGTCACACAGCAGCGGGTCACACAGCAGCGGGTCACACAGCAGCGGGTCATCCGAACCGACCTGGACCGAGCCGACCCGGAGCGAGCCGGCGGTAGCGCGCTCCTCCAGCCCGGCGATCTCCTCCGAAGGCGGCTTCGAAGGCACGGCCGATCTATCGGGCACGGTGCGCAGCGCGGTCGATCCGGAGGGCGAGGCCGTGACGCAACTGCTCGTCGCTCCGCCGCGGGTGGGGGACCAGCGCGGGGAGCTGCCGTCAGGGCCGAGTCTGAGTCCGAGTCCGGGTCCGGGTCCGAGTCCGCGTCCGGGTCCGGGTCCGAGTCCGGGTCCGAGTCCGGGTCCGAGTCCGGGTCTGGGTCCGGGT
>CAZRGL010000055.1:0-30299 GCA_964599485.1 uncultured Polyangiaceae bacterium | reverse complement strand
ACCGCCGCTTGGGCCTGGAGATTGCGCAGTGGGAGGGCATGCCGCTTCAGTCGATCGGAACGGCGCTGCATTTGCCCGCCGGCTCGTCCTACGAGCAGCTCGCCGCAGCGCTCGCCGATGAGCCCGTCGAGGGTTACAGCTTCGAAATCTACGCCGCGCAAGGCAAGCTCTCGGACAAGTTGTTCCGCGTGTTTCACATGGGTGAGTACGAGCTCGAGATCTACAGCTTGTTCCTCGAGGCGTTGGGCAAGGTATTGTCGGGGTGACGATGCCGACCGCGGTCAGCAAACAGGCTCTTTGCGTCGGCGCCATCGCCGTCAGTGATCGCCGCGCCAATGCAGTGGGTCCCTTGCGGTTGAGCTGTGAGCGCGACGGGCTGCGAATCGATCTGCTCCGGGTCGGACGATTCGCTGCAGGGTTTGCCTTCGTCGGCCTTGCCGATGTGGTGAGCTTTCGAGTGCCCTACAGCGCGGTACGCGGCCTGGTCAGCGACGGTCATTTGTTGCTCTTGTCGCTGGATGAGGCTGCAGCGAGTCCCTACACGCGCTTTGCACTCACTCATTTCAGTCGCGATCCTGACGCGGCGTTGATGCGCGTTTTCCGCGTGCGCGCTTCATTGTCACTGCTCAGCTGGGCCCTGCCGCTGCCCCTTGCTGCCGCAGCAGCATGGTGGTTGCCGCGGCACTTGGTGGGAGGCCCTCTCGGGATTGCGGCAGTGGCCGCCTTGGTCGCGTGGTTGAGCTTTCTGGCGCTGCGCAGACTGGTTCACCGGGTGAGCTGGGGAGGAGCAAGCGCTGACAGGCTTCGCGCTCGGTTCGAGCAGTGCGTGTCGGAGCATCTGGGTCTCGAGTTGGCGCCGCTGCTCGGTGAGGAGCAATCCGCGACCGATCAAGCACCCAGCGTGCAGATTGCGCTCGGCGCCGTCGCGCGAACGCGCTTGCTTGCTCTGACACTCGTGCTGGCGACCCTAGGTGCAGTCGCATCGCTGGTGGTGGTGCAGCGATACGGTGTCGCCGACAAGGTCGTCCTGCCGGTCGACCCATTGCGCGCAGGCGTCGCCCAGACCGCTTTGCAACAGTCTCGAGCGGCGTTTCAAGAGGGGGTGCCCGATCGCAAGCGCTGCGATTGCACGGTTGCCGATTCGCCGCTGTGGCGGGAAGGAATCGGTCCGCTCAGCGTGCTGGTGTCCATGCGCAAGGGGCGCCTCGACGAGCTGTGGCTCACGCCTGGTCGGACCTATCAAATCAAGCTCGATGACCCAGGTCTGCTAGCGGCAGAGGGCCGCGACGATGGCGACGAGGCTGATGATGACGAGCAAGCAACCCGTCCCCGCGTCGAGCTCGATCTAGCGCTGGTCAACAACGCTGCGTTGAGCCTCAAGACGGTCGATTTGGTGGTTACCTTCGCCCGACGTGGGCCCCAAGGCGAGCGGCGAAGTATCATCGAACGCGGTTTGCACTGGCCCAAACGGCTGCGGCCAGGAGAGGCCGTCAAGTGGCGGGTTCGCGCGCGCGGCACGGAGCTACGGGTTGATCTTCACAAGCGGATTGTGAAGCCAGCTGGTGCCCTCGCCCCCGCCGATGCGTTTTTCGGGCTCGCGGATGCGCGCCTGCGAGCCGCACGGGTTCACGGTGCGATGATGCTGGCCTATCTGCGCGATCCGCGTGCTGCGGCGTTGGCGCGCGACCTGTCGCGACTGTCGACGCTCGAAGAGCAAGCACGCACCGAAGTGCTCGCGGCTCTCGAGCCACTTCAATTGTGCGATGTGAAGCATCAGCGTAGCCGGCTCTCCGGATGCTTGTTCAACGGAACGAGCGAATTGCAGCGTGGTTTGACCGTGCGCGAGTTGGGCGTGTCCGAGCCGCGCACTTGGCCGATACGCGATTTGTTCGTAGCGGGCCAAGGGCTGAGTGTGTCGTTGCCGTTGGGCGCCTCCGATCGCCTCCCGGCCGCGCTGGTCGTCGATCCGCTCAGTCCGTGACCAGAGGCAGCGTTCGGAGGGTCTCGGTCGAATTGTCCAGGCTTGCGCGAATTTCGGCCGCAAACAGCGGCGAAATATGGCTATTTCAGGGTCACGGCTTGCGCAAGGACAGCGTATTCCTTATAAGAATCGCGGCTTTCCTTGTTCTGCTGACGCCTACAGCGAGGTTCCGATGGCACGCTTCTCCGTCGCGCCGATTTGTGCGCTTGCGCCCTTGATGTTGCTCGCTTGCTCTGATGCGGGCCCCGAATGGTCGACCGAGGCGCCGGTGGCCAGCGACGAGGCGGCGATCATCAACGGCAACAAGGACACCACGCATCAAGCCGTGGTGTTGGTGAGCGGCAGCAACAACTCGGCCTGCTCGGGAACCATCATTTCCGTCAAGAGCGGGGCTGGCTACGTGCTCACAGCGGCGCACTGCGGCAACCCGCAGTTCGTGCTGCAGGGCAACGACTACAACAACCCGACTGCTTATTACCCAGCGACCAAGTACCAGCGGCACAGCGGCTGGACGGGCCAGCCGCCCAACTACGATTTCATGATGGTGCAGATCTCGGGTGTCAACGGCTCCACGCCGGTCATTCCGGCGATGTCACCCGGCGAGGATTCACTAGGTGTAGGAACGCAGATTCGGCACGTCGGCTATGGCAAGTCGGGACCCGCACCTGGGTCGGCCACCAGTCAGCGTCATGAGATTGTCGGCACGCTGTCGGGCGTACAGGCTCTAACAGTGACCTACAACCAGCCGAACGGGGGACCTTGCTCGGGTGATAGCGGTGGTCCGCAGCTCACCCTCAGCAACGAGCGCGTTGCTTCGGTGACCTCAGCTGGTGATCAGGACTGCAAGACCAGCGGCGTCAGCGGCCGGACCTCGGCGGTCTACAACACCTTCATCATGCCGTTCATCAACAACAGCCCGCCGGCACAGCAGACCTGCGATCAGTGCACCCAAGGGGCGACCACTGGGCAATCTTCGGCTTGCTATGGAGCGGTGGATGCTTGTTTGAAGAACAGCAGCTGCAGCGGGCTCATGGACTGCTTGCAGAAGTGCGGACAGAACGATCAAGCGTGTGTGAATCAGTGCGCGAAGACCTACTCCGCCGGCGTCAACAAGTACTTGGCGATCTTCGACTGCGTCTGCGACACCGCTTGTAAGGTCGAATGCGACGGCGAACCGATGTGCCAAGGCGGCTCGCCTCCTCCTCCTTCGAGCAGCTCGTCATCATCGACCAGCACGAGCAGCAGTAGCACCAGCAGCTCGGGAACCGGCGGCAGCGACCCCACCTCCTCCGGCACTGGTGGCGATCCGAACACGACGGGACCACCAGGCAACGAGAGCGGCTGGGTAGCTGGCGACACCAACAAGAAGAAATACGGCGGCAGTGTGATGCTCTCGCAGTGCGCCGCGCGTTGGGTTGGCAGCCGCGGAAGTGGAAGCGCGACCTGGTTGGCCATGCTCGGCGTGTTCGCCTTGTTGGCCCGACGTCGCCAGCGTCATTGATCTTGGCCCAGGTGGGCCTGCTATAATCGGACAGCTCGGCGATTGCGCCGCGCCTTTGTCTTTTGGGCCCACATGAACAAGTTCTCCTTCGTTGCAGCCTGTGCGGTAACCGTTTCGTTGCTCGGCTGCTCTGATGAAGGACCATACGGGCCCGCAGAACATTTCGGCGTCCAAGAGTCTTGGATCATCAACGGCGAGCTCGACTACGAGCATGACGCCGTCGTCGCCTTGTTCAGCGGTAGTAGCGGTTGCACCGGCACGATCATCCACGTCGCCGCCCCCTACGCGTATGTGCTGACAGCGGCGCATTGTTTCGGTCAAGGTACGATCAAGTGGGCGGTCATCGGTGACAACTACAACGCTGCTAGCGCTAAGGCTTTGGGGGTGTCGAATTATCAGATCCACCCCAGCTACGACGCGCAGAACGTCGTCTATGACTTCGCGATGATCCGGGTGACCGGAGCGGGGCCATCGACACCCTCCATCCCGGCGCTCACCCAACCTGACGGCCTGAAAGCAGGCGACGAAATCGAGCACGTCGGCTACGGGCTCACCTCCTATCCCAACGGCCAAACCAGCCAGCGCCATCACGTCTTCGGCACGATCAACAAGGTTGCAGGCATCCAGTTCGACTACCAGCAGCCCGTCAGCGGTCCATGTTCGGGCGACAGCGGCGGACCCAATCTGGTCAGCACCAGCCAAGGCGAACGTGTCGCTGGCGTCATCTCTTTTGGGGACCAACAGTGCAAACAGTTTGGCGTCAGTGGACGGGTCGCGAGCGTGTACGACAGCTTCATCGCGCCGTTCATGAACGTTTCGAGTAGCAGCAGCAGCTCCACGAGCAGCTCGAGCAGCTCCACTTCTAGCAGCAGCAGCACCAGCAGCAGCACCAGCAGTGGGCAGGGTGGCTCGCCCACAACTCAATCGGAGCCGGGGTGGGTAGCAGGAGATGCTGCCAAGAAGAAGTACGGTGGTCAGATTCTGATGTCGCAGTGCAGCGCTCCGCCTAGAATCGGCCCGCTTTCATCCGGCCGCACCATGCTGGCTTGGCTCGGCGGCTTGATTGCCGGTGCAGTCTTGCTGGCAAGAAGGCGGCGCGAGCGGCTGGGACACAGCAGATGACTTGGGCCGCGCTGATGGGCTTGCAACCTGCGCGCTGGCCGCGCAGCCTTACAATGTGTTGACGCGCTGTCGCTCTCAATTCAGGTCATGTCGCGCAGTGGTCCGGCTCTTGGGCGTCCCAACGTCGACCGTGGTTTTTGCGCTGGTCATGGGTTCTTGTAGCCCGGCGCCGACCCAACCCACCGCGTTGACCACATCGTCGTCAGCGCCAGCGGTCAACACCACGACGGCAACACAGACCGCGACAGCGCCAGCTACGAGCGCAATTGCCAGCGTCTCGACGAGTAGCGCGGCGCCGGCAGCGCCCAAGCTGCAAATGATCGAAGATGACATCCCCGCCGCGATGGCCAAAGCCAAGGCGGACAACAAGTCGCTCTTCGTCGAAGTGTGGGCGCCGTGGTGTCACACTTGTTTGAGCATGAAGAACTTCGTGCTGCCTGATCCTGCCATCGTTGCGCTGACCAACCGTGTGGTGTTCGCGACGGTAGACAGCGATCGTGACAGCAACGCGGCCTTCATGGACCGCTATGCGGTGAACGCGTGGCCCACGCTGTTTGTGCTCGATCCAGCAAACGGTGGGGTGCTCGGTTTGCAGCAAGGCTCTTTGTCTGTGGGAGAGCTGAGGACCTTCATCAATGACGCTGTGGATTTACGTGACGCCAAGCTCGATCCCAATGGTCCGACGGTGGCTTTGCTCAAAGCGCGCCGGGCTCGCGCCAAGGCGAAGTGGAACCAAGCGTCACGCAAGTATCGCTTGGCGCTACAGCGTGGGGGGGCGAGCTGGAACCGCCGCAGTGAAGCGCTCGAGGGCTTGCTCTTCAGCGAGTACCGCCAAAAGAACTGGACCCGCTGCACTCAGATTGGCGCCAAGCACGTAGCAACCATCGAGGGCACCGTCACGCCCGCCGATTTCTCCGCTTTGCTGATTCGTTGCGCTGCCAGGACAAGAAACCAGACCCTTGGCCGCCAAGCGCACAAGCTGGCACTCGAGCGCCTCAAACGCCACACGGATCAACCGCCCCAGGCCTCCTCAGTGGACGACAAGTCGGACGCCCTGTCGATCTACGCCTCGGGTCTGCGAGGCATTGGCAACAAAGTAGGCGCGCTACAGGCCATCCAGCGGCAAATAGCTCTGCTCGAGGCGGCGGCAGCAGCGGCCCCATCGCCCAAGATGGCGGCCACCTTCGACTACGCGCGCATGGGGGCTTATTTGTCCATTGGTCGAGGAGCGCGCGCCTTGACCATGCTGCGCAAGCGCGTGACACAATTGCCGGACAGCTACGAGGCCCCGGCGCGACTGGCCCAGGCGCTGATCGCGATGAGACGCCGCCGCGAGGCTTTGGCACCGCTCGAAAAGGCCATCGCTAACGCCTATGGACCGAGACGTATCAAGTACTTGAAGATGCGCGCCAACATCTACGTCGGCTTGGGTGACAAGAAAGGGGAGCGCTCGGCGCTCGAGGCGCTGGTCAAAGCCTACGAAGCCCTGCCGCGCTCGAGCAAGCTGCACGCGACCCGCCGCGCCGAGCTGAGGCGGGTACGGCGCCGATTGGCGCGACTGCCCAAGTGACGTCAAAATGCTCTTGTGGGCGCGCGGGAATAGACCCCGGCCCGCGGACATAGACCCCCCAGCGGCTTGGCCTGACGGCTCGGCGGGGTGTATGCGACTTGATAGGGCGAGCAAACTCGAGAGCGGCAACCCATTGCGACGGCCACTGCAACCCAGGATCGGCGTGCGTCAACTAGCATTACTGCTAGCGGCCGGCGTCTTGTCAGGGGGGTGCACGTCAGGTGTGAAGTCATCGTCGCAGCGCGGCACCGAGCCGACGCAGGACCAAGTGTGCCCCACGCGAAAACCAGCGAGCTCGCCACTGCCTGGGGTTAAAGCGGAGCAGCGCAGCGCGGCCTACTGGATCGCCCGCCAGGCTGAGCCCGACGCAGCAGTGCTATCGCCCGCGGACATCGCGCGGCACAACTTCGCGTTTTCGGCCTACGACGCCGCCCATCCGGGGCAGGACGCGCTCGGGCGGGTCGATCTGCAGGCGACGGTCGACCGAAGCGCGTTGCAGCGCGAGCTCGATGAGCGCCTGACATACCTCCGTGAGCGGGTCCAGAGTGGCAAGTATGTCGACCGACAGGGCAAGCGCTTGGGCGTCGAAGTGGCGCGGCTTTTTGACAAGTCGGCGGCGCCGTTACCGGCCGAGCTGGGCCAGACCATCGTCGTGGCCACCGAGCCCATCCCGCTTCGCTGCGGCCCCTATCAGACAGGATTGTACCAAGGGCCGAAAGTCGACCCGGCCTTCGACCGCAACAACTGCAGCACGATTCGTCCCCAAGAGCCACTTCGGGTGCTCGCTCCGGGACCGGGGGCCATGCGTCTGGTGCGCACCAGTTATGCGATGGGCTGGATTAGCGCTGCCGCCTTCGTCTCACCCCCAGTGCCACCCGACCTGATGGCGACCGTGTTGCGGGGCGAGCGACTCAGGCTCGACAAGCCTCTCAAGCTGCAGGGCAAGGGGGGCTTCGTACTCGAGGCGGGCGCCAACATGATGGTTGCAACCGATGATGGTCGGCGCGCACTGTTTGCGACGAGCAAGGGGTTCAGTCGGAGCCAGGAGCTGAGCGGCGCTGAGGCGGCACGCAGTGAGCGTCCCCTCACGAGGCGCGCATTGCTCGAAGAAGCGTTCCGCTATTTGGACACACCCTACGGCTGGGGTGGCCACGAGAGCGGTCGCGACTGCTCTCGCTTCCTGATGGATTTGTTCGCGGCCTTCGGCTTGCAGTTGCCGCGGCACAGTGGGCTTCAGGCCAAGGCGGGATCGGCCAGTATCGATCTCAGCGCCACGACCGATCGAAGCGAACGGCTCGCGCTGCTCGACGCAGCCGCGGCGCGAGGCATCGTACTGTTGCACTTCCCTGGGCACATCATGCTCTATCTGGGCCGGAACGCTGAAGGCACCCCCATGGTCATGCACGCTTTTGCCGAGTACCTGGAGCCGTGCTCGGAGGCGGACGCCAAGAAGACCGGCAGGGCAGAAACACTGTTCTCGGTGGACCGCGTACAGGTCAGCGATCTGTCGCTGGGGCGAGGCACCAGCCGCAAGTCCTTTCTGGAGCGATTGACGCGCATCACCCTGTTGGCGCCTAGTCCCGGCGGTGCCCTGCTCGGCGCCGCGACCCGCCGTCCAGCAGCCCCCTTGCAGTCGGCCCCGCCCACCAAGAGCTGCAGCAGCTCAGCTGAGGTGGCGCTGCTGGTCTCGCCGCGCCGTCCCCACCCGGGCGAGCCGGTTCGCGTCATCGTGAGCGCCGAGCACGATCTCGGCTCTGTCGACTTGGCATTGTTCGGTCCAGACGGACGTCGTCGCGCGAGCAAATTGCGGACCCTCGGCGGTCCGCCCTTTGGCTATTGGACCGAGCTGCCTGGCCCCGAGGCGGGAAAGTGGACTGCTGCGGTGGGGGAGGGCAGTCAGGTCCTGGGCTGTGTGCGATTCGTAGTTCATGACAAAGCGCCGATACGCCAGGCTGGTGGCGGCGCAGTATGGCAGCCACGCCGCCGCTGGGATCTCGCTACCGAGAACCTCTACGCTACCTTTGTCGAACAACTCTTCGACTATCCGGACGACGATCGCACGTGGCCCAATCTGCAGGTGGTGCTCGCGGCCGCAGATCACAACATTCTGTTCAACCATTTGGGCCAAGACGAAGAGCGTCGCATGACGCTGCGGCCCGACTGCGCTGACTTGCCGTACTTCTTGCGGGCCTATTTCTCTTGGAAGCTGCGATTGCCTTTTGCGTTTCGTCGCTGCAACCGTGGCTTCGAGGGCAAAGCACCCTATTGCGACAAGGCGATCGAGAGCAACATGGTCAGCCGTGATGAGAGCGGCGAAGTGGCTGCATTCTCGAGATTTGCGCGCCGCAATGTGGCTGATGCGGTGCATTCGGGTAGCGGCCGCACTGGGCCAAAACTCGACTACACCGACTACTATCCCGTGCCGCTCACCCGCACCGCCCTCAAACCAGGGACGCTCTATGCTGATCCCTATGGCCACCTGCTGATTGTGGCCGACTGGGTGCCGCAAGGCGTGGGCAAGTATGGCAAGCTCATCGGTGCCGATGCTCAGCCAGATGGAACCGTCGGCCGTCGGCGCTTCTGGCGTGGCTCCTTCTTGTTCACACCGGATACCAAAGAGTCGGGCGCAGGATTCAAGCGTTTTCGCCCACTCATCTACCGGCGCGGGTTCGTTCGCGCGCTCAAGAACAAGGACATCGCGCAACGTCCCGGCATGGTCCCCTTCAGTCTGGAGCAGTACGCACTGAGCAAAGACGGCTTCTACGACAAGATGGAGTCGCTGATCAACCCGCGGCCGCTCAACCCGGTAGCTGCGCTCGATGTGCTGGTCAGCGCCCTGTTTGAGCAAGTCAAACGCCGCGTGGTGAGCGTCCAGAATGGCGAGGACTACAAGGCTAGCCGCTCGGGCAACATCAGTATGCCGAGTGGTCACTCGATCTTCGAGA
This sequence comes from uncultured Polyangiaceae bacterium, assembly GCA_964599485.1. Lineage (GTDB taxonomy): Bacteria > Myxococcota_A > Polyangia > Polyangiales > Polyangiaceae > JAPYTK01. The sequence goes on along the minus strand of CAZRGL010000055.1, from coordinate 21,180 downwards.
CCAGCGGCGCTTGGGAGAACTACTCCACACCCTCGCGCGACATGCGCTTGCTCATCGCCATGGATACCGTGACCGGTTTTCCAGATCGGGTAAAACGCGATCCCACACGTTTCGGGCTGGCGGCCGGAGCCGCCCTGGACTCAGCCATCGAAGCGTTGCGCAAACAGCTCGACCGCAAACTGCTCGCTGCGAGCATCAGCTACAAGAACAGCGCGGGAGCGACGCGAACGCTGACGCTCAAAGACGTCGTCGACCGCGCCAAAGCGTTCGAGATGGCCTACAACCCGAACGACTGCGTCGAAATCCGCTGGGCCGCGCCGGCCGGATCCAAAGAGATGGCAAGCTGCAAACGCCATGCGCCATCTCACCAGCTGAGCAAGATGCGTAAGTACCGTAGCTGGTTCGCCGAACGCCGCCGTCCCGCGCGGTAGCTTCTCGCCCTCTTGGGCCAGACGCTAGTCGCCGTACATCGACTCGATTTCGTCGGAGAAGTGCTCGTTGACCTTCTTGCGCTTGACCTTGAGGGTCGGAGTGAGCTCGCCGTCCTCGATGCTGAACGGTCGCTTCAAGATGGTGAACTTCTTGATCTGCTCGACGCGAGCCAGCTCGCTGTTGACCTTGTCGACGTGCTCTTGGAGCATCGTCTTGAGCTTGTCGCTCTCGTGCAGCTTCTTTTCGTCCAGCCCGTGCTTCTTGGAAAAATCGGGGGTCTGCTCAATGTCGAGCGAGATGAGGGCAGAGAGGTACTTGCGGCGGTCGCCGATGACGACTGCCTCGCCGACTACCACATGGTCCTTGAGCGACGCCTCGATGTTCTTGGGCGCGATGTTCTTCCCGCCAGCCGTGATGATCAGGTCCTTCTTGCGACCCGTGATGTGCAAGAAACCTTCGTCGTCGATGCGACCCAAGTCGCCCGAGTGCAGCCAGCCGTCGATCAGCGTCTCGTCGGTAGCGCCCTTGTCCTTGTAGTAGCCCATGAAGACGTTGGGCCCCTTGACCAAGATCTCCTCGTCTTTGGCGATCTTCACTTCGCATCCGTCGATGGGTTGGCCCACCGAGCCGAACTTGGTCCTGCCAGGCAGGTTGAAGCTGGTCGGGCCGGTGTCTTCGCTCTGGCCGTAGACCTCTCGGATGATGATGTCCAAGCCGGCGAAGAACTTGAGGATGTCGGCGTTGATCGGCGCGGCGCCGGTTACGCACATCCTGACCCGGCTCAGCCCGAGGGCTTCCTTGAGCTTGCCGTAGACCTTGTTGTTGAAGAAGTTGTACTTGAAGGCCAGCCAGCCGCTGGGCTCCAAACCTTTGTTTCGCAGGTCCGCCACCTGGCTGCCGCAGGCTCGCGCCCAGCCGACGAGCTTGGCCTTGATGCCGGTAGCCAATGCGAGCTTGGTGGTCACGCCCGCGTAGAACTTCTCCCAGATGCGCGGCACGGCGAAGAGGATGGTGGGCTGCACCTCTTTGAAGTTGTCGGCGACCTTTTGAATCGACTCGGCAAAATATACTTGAGCGCCACTGGTAGCCGGTACGTGCAGCGTGAAGATCTGCTCGGCGATGTGTGACAGCGGCAGGTAGGACACGACGCAATCGCTAGGTCCTGTCTCGATGCTGTTCGCGGCCCACTTGGCGGTCCAGGAGAGGTTGTGGTGCGTGAGCATGACGCCCTTGGGCGGACCAGTCGTGCCAGAGGTGTAGATGAGCGTGGCGAGCGCGTCGGGTTGCAACGCATCGATGTATGGATCGAGCTTGTCCTCGGGCGTTTCGTCGGCCTTTGCCAAGAACTCGTCCCAGCTCAGGACCATGTCGTCGTCTTCGACGGCGTCGGCGCCCTGCATGAGCACGATGTGCTCGAGCTTGGGGAGATTCACGCGCGCCTTCTTGACCTTGTCGTTCTGGTCTTTGTCCTCCACCACGACCACTGTGGCCTCGGTGTGGCCGATGATGTAGGCGACCTCGGGAGGCGAACAAGTGGTGTAAATCCCAGCGGGAGCACCGCCGATCGCCATGGTGGCCATATCGACGATGGCCCACTCGGGGCGGTTGAAGCCAAGGATGCACACGCAGCTCTCTTCGTCGCTCGCTCCGTTGCCTTGCTTCTTGCCGACCTCGAGGGTGAGCAGAGCCCGGGCGGCGGTGCGTACTTGCTTGACGTATTCGGACCAGCTGGTGGCTTTCCAGCTGCCGTCCTTCTTGGCGTGGTAGGCGGGCGCGCCAGGGCGCGTTTCGGCCTGTTTCATGAACCGCGAGACGATTGTGTCGGCTGCCATCTTGTTCGATCCCCAGGTTTTGTGAGATTTCTGCGCGGCAAATAACACAACCGTCGGCCCAAGACGATGGATCAATCAGCCTGAGGGCTCACGGGCTTCCAGGGCGCGACGAAATCCGCTGGGGTTACCACCGGAAGGAGGTTGGCGAGCACTTTGACCCGGTACTTGTCACCCGTACCCCACTCCTCACCATCGACCTGGGCGTGCAGCTCGATTTTCTCCGGTCTCAGCAGATCAATGTCGAAGCTAGAGGCCCGGAAACCCTCGGAATGACTGAGGCCGAGCTGATCGAGCTGCTCTTGCCAGACCGGGCTTGCAGCAAGGTCACGAAGGGTCTTCGAAGCCCAGTCGCGGCGTCCCTGCATGGGGACGAATTCGAACAGCCCGTCGTCGGGCTCGGCGCGCCGGTCGAGCACCCAGCCGCCCGCATAAATAGGTGTGGCGCTGATGATGATGTCGGTCAGCCCATCGACGACGTGGTGGACGCCGTCAGCAGTGACCTCCGCTCGGAATTTCACGGGCGTCCAATAGGACTCGAGCAGCTTGGCGACAGACGCTGTGACGTAGATCGCCTTGTCACGAAAGACCGAGCGCAGCAGCGGAACCTTGCCCACCAGATCGCGGTAGCGGTTGCGGGCCGCCAGGATGTCGGGATGGATCCCCCAGCCGCAGGAATCGAAAAAGAGCGTCTCATCGACCACAGCATCGTCGAGACCGAGCCGTTGCACTTGGCCTACGTCCAGCATCGTGAGGTGGCTGGCGGCGATGATGCCCACGTTGCGCTCGATCTCGCCGCGGTTGATTCCGAAGCTCAGGCCTTGGTCGTTGGCTGTGCCGCTCGGGAGCATACCCAGCGGGCGCAGGCGCTTGGCGCGCAACATCCCTTGGGCCACCTCGTGGAAGGTTCCATCACCTCCGAGGTAGACCACCACATCGACGTTGGGGGCTTGGTCAAGCCGTTCGGTAACCGCAGCGGGCGTGCGGCCATCTGGCTGGGTGTGCAGCAACTCGACGGCCATCCCTCGTCGCTTCATGATGGCGAGCGCTTGCTCAATCCACTGCAGGGCCGCGCCGGATTGCGCGGTCGGGTTGGCTACCAGCAGGTAGTTGGGCTCGTCGGGGATCGTCGGCGGGTCCATGTCTAGTTCTACCTCATGGGTCAGTTCTCATGCAGCTGCCTCGTGGATATACGGGCTGCGCATTGCCAACAAAGAGAGGGCCAACAAGGAGAAGCCAACAAGGACAGGAGGCTAGTGGCGGGCTGGAACATCCTCGCGCGCATAACTGCCACGGCGCAAGCGTTCCGAGATGCTGGTGCAGTGAAGCTCGATGAGCTGCTCGGCTTCAACCACCGCTGTACCAGTGAATGGGAGGGTCCCACTGATCGCCAGCAAAGTAGCCCCGTGCCAACCTGCCCACAAATACAGAGCGCTGCGCTCGAGCTCACCAGCATCGATAGGCGTCTTGAGGTGCTCACGAAGCGCGCTCGCAAGCTCCTTGACGATCACGCTGACCGTGCTCGGTTGACGGTCAGCAGCTTGCTGTGGCTGATGTCCGAACGCGCAACGATAGAGGGCGGCGTGTTGTTGCCCATGGTGCAAGTAGCTTCGGCCCATGCCGTGCAGTCCGGCCCGGCGCTTCTCGCGCAGCAGCTCGGTCAGCAGCGCCAGCTCCTCACGACCAGCGGCTGCCAACAGCGCCGCCTTGTCGGCGAAATGTCGATAGGGCGCGGCGTGCGTCACGCCAACACGTTGGGCCACAGCCCGCATCGTCAGTCCCTTGGGGCCGGCCTGGTCGATGATGTCACGGGCCGCGTCGACCAGCGCAGCTGGCAGGCTACCGTGATGGTAGCGACCGAGCCGTCTGGAAGGGGCGGGAGCGTCGCTCACGAGATCGATCTGATACCCCTTCGAGCCGGCTTCGTCCACTGGCCCCGTCCGGGGTATGCGGGTCCGTAGCTTCTGGGCCGGACGCTACAGTCCGGCGAAAATCTGCAGGGGGCGCCAGACCCGCTCTGCCCACGCTTCTTCATCGTGTAGCGCGCCTGGCTCGTGCCAGTGCCACAAGTCGGTGTTGGGGATGTAGCCAGCGGTCTCGAGCGTGGCTTCGAGCTGCTTGTTCTCGCAATAGTTATCCTTGGCGTTGGGGTCGTCGTCATCGATACCGTCTTGGTCGCTGTCGACGCAGTTGCCGCTGCCTCCCGAGTCGATGTACAGCGCAGTGCTCTGATGGCCGTGGCTGGCGTAGCGCTCGATGATGGTCTCGTTGTGTACGGCTGGGCCGATGGAGCCCCAGCCCACCGTCCCCGACAGACTCGCTGCGAACAGGTAGCTGTTCGGATACAGATCTGCGATGTGTAGGCTGATGAGGCCGCCGAGCGAGGAACCCATCAGGCCCACTTTGCTCGGTTCGCCGTAGTGCTTGGCGATCAATGGGCGGACGGTTTCGTGCACATATTGACCGTAGGCATCGCCCTTGCCGCCCACCACCGCGCCGATGTCGTCCTCCACGTGAGTGTACTCGTCCATGCGGTCGCTGGTGTTGTCGATTCCAACCAGCATCATCGCGGGCGGAGCGCTCAGCTGAAGCTTCCAGCCGCCTTTGATGCCCTTGGGATCGAACAGATTCTGACCGTCGTGTACATAGAGCAAATGGGTGACCGGCTCGGCGGGAATCCACAGCCGCAGTTTACGTGGCGGCATCACCCCGTCAGTCACCGCGAAATGGCGCTCCAAATGGGCCTCGCCGTTGGCGGCTATCAGGCTGATTTCACCGTTGTCGTCATAGTTGTAGGCGCGCGACCATGGGTCAGCCAGCCAGAGGTCTTGTCCGTCAGTGAGCTTGTAGCGGTTGCCTGCTGCCGCGCTGACGACTGCCCAGAGAAAGCCCTCGTCGCTTTGCAGCGCCGTGCCTGCCCATGCGTCGTGATCGCCAGCGACCAAAGTTGCTGCGAGGTTGGTGGACACGAACAGATGTCCCTCCTCGACGGGTGCGGGCCAGCCCTCCGCGGCAGCCTGCGCGAGCAGAGCCGCCTGCAAATCGGCCCGCAGAGCGCTTAGGAGCGTCTGAAGCTTCGATTGGCCAGCGCCGCCGCCTCCTTGGGTGCTTTGGTTTCCTCCCATCGCGCCACCCTGGCCGGCTGCGCCGCCTTGACTGGTAGCTGTGGTCCAGCTTCCGCTACTGCTGGCCGGCAAATCCGGCTCGGAGGAGCAGGACGCAGATGCCAGGAGGGCACAACAGGTCGTACAAGCCCAGAATGTCATGCACGCCAAGACGGTATGACGAGCGCTGGAACGGGGCTGGTTGTGGGTTTTCATCGGAAAATTCCAAAAGAGGGCTCAAGGGATCCAGTCACCAGCCGTTGTACCTGAAAGAGACGGCGTGCCGAGCGCCCATCCCCTGGTCCTCGTTGCCACTTGTGGCGGGAGGCAGCTGGAGGGCCAGGCTCGGGCGCCGGCTCATTTTGAACAAACGCCACATCGTTCCTCGAAGAGGGGTTGTCCGCTACGCGGGCAAATCAATCCACCAAGAGGAGAGCCTCCGAAGAGGAGAGCCTCCAAAGAGGAGAGCACAGCCTTGCCGTCGTAGATGGCAGGGCTTTACTCTTTTGTGGGCTCTGTTGGCTCTGCTGGTGTTTCAGGCGGCTCTGCTGGTGTTGCAGGCGGCTCTGCTGGTGTTGCAGGCGGCTCTACTGGGGCGGCAGGCGGCTCTACTGGTGCGGGCGGTTCTACTGGTGCAGGCGGTTCTACTGGTGGTGCAGGCGGTGTTGCAGGCGGCCCTGCTGGTGTTAGAGGCTGCGGCGGCCCTGCTGGCGGAGTAGCTGGTGGGAGCTCAGCCGGCTCTTCGTCCTTGCTGAAAGGATCGAAGGAGACCTGCAAGTTCACGTTCACCACGCCGATGGACTGGTTGTAGATACCGCCCGCATCAGGACTGCGTGAGGTGCTCAGGAAGGCTGGGTTGCGTGAAGTACCGTTGGTGTCACGCTCGATGTAGAACAGGTGCGTGTAGGACACCGTAGCGGCCAGCGCGTCGATGATCTGGAAGCGCCCGCCCAGCGAAACGCTGACGTCGTGAAAGTCGACCAGCGCTGGATCGAGGTTCTCATCTGGAATGGCGTTGGAGTCGTAGCCGACGCCTGCAACGATCTCGATGGGGTCCTTGACCCAGTAGCTGAAGCCGGCGCGAATGCCGAAGGCGTCATCCCAGCGGCGCGGCAAGTTCACCAGTGGATTGCCCTCTTTGGTGCTGCCGTCCTCGTTGACCTCACAAGGTGAGTCCATTTCTCCGATGCATTGATCCTCGAGCAAGCTCCAGCGCGTGACGTCGCCGAATAACCGCAGCTGCATCTTTGGGGTCGGCTTGTAGCTGGCGCCAAACCTGAATACATCCGGCATGTTGTAGTGCATCTCGACGTCGTCTGCGCCTTCGCGGTTGCCCGACAGCCCCGCCGGGCTATAGAGCTGCAACAAGCCCTTGAGCTTGAGCCCCATGATGCCGGGAGGCGCTTGATAGCTCACACCGATGTTGAGCGAATCGTCTTTGAAGGGGCGCACCATCACGCCGCCGCCCACGTGAGGGGCGATGTTGCTGCCTTTGAACCAAGCGCGGCCTTCGAGGCTCAAATCAGTGCTGCCTGATACCTCGCGGGCGCGTAGTGAGTCGATGCTGTTGAAGGACACGCCTCCGGAGACACCCAAATAAATGAAGTCGTTGATGCCCACCGAGTAGGCGCCCGACAGGTACATCGATCGGATGGTGCCGTGGATGCTGTAGTAGCGCTGCACCCCGTCGACTGGGCCCGGATATTCGGCGTGGTCTTTGAAGGCGTCGTTTTGGTCCCATACTGCGCTGCCGCCGAGCGGAACGAAGAACGCCACCCCACCAGCCATCGACAGCGAGTCGTTGAGCTTGCCGGCTGCCGTAGCGCCGATCATCGGCGCAGCGGCTACGTTGAACAGGGTTGCTTTGCCGTTGTTGGAGTCGATCGCGGAGGCCGGCTCGGGCTCTTCGCAGGCGATGTTGTCGGCCAAACAGGTGGCGTTGTTGGCCGCCATGTTGCGCTCATAGCTGAGCGAACGGAAGGCCACCGAGCCATCGATGAAGAAGTTGATGCCCTTGCTCGCGGCTATCCCGGCAGGGTTGTAGTAGATGGCCGTCGGGTTACTGGTGATCACGTGGCCATGCTCACCGCCAAAACGGGCGGTCGAGATGCCGGCGGCGTCGCTGTTGCCGCTCAGCAGCAGTAGCGCGGCGAGGCTGGTCAGGGCGAAGGTGTTGCGTAGCTTCATCGTTCGGTTCCTCGCTTACAGCGCGGCGGCTTCGTCCTTGGCGCAGTTGATCTTGGGCGGCTCGGGGAAAGCTCCCGGTGCCGACAGCTTCTCCATGGTGAAGGTCGAGCCATCGAGCGGGAGCATGCTCGGGGAGGTGACCCAGCCGGTGATGTCGCCACAGATGAAGTCTGCAGGCTTGCACATGTTGCCGCTGATGGTGGCTTCGGCGACCAGATCGCTGCCGGTCAGCCCGTTGGCAGCACCGTCCACCGATAGCGGCGGGAACACGGCCGTGAAGCTGCCGTCTGCAGCGACATCGAACGGACCCACCATCGAAGAAGCGCCAACAGCTGTCTTTCGATCCTTGGCATCGAGCGGCTGCAAAAGGAGCGAGAACTGCAACCCGTTTTGACCGTCTGCCGTAGTCAAATCGGTGTCGAATAACACGGGCTTCTTAGGGTTGAGCTTTGCCGAGAGCGCGAAGAGAAAGTCCCCGTCGGCCTCGCCAGCGGCGGGTACTTCAGCGCAGGCTTGTCCGCCACCGCCACCTCCAGTGCCGCTCGAGGAGCCGTTTATCGACTCGTAGCGCTCGATGAAGTTGCCAAACTCGGTCTCAGTGGCAGGGCAGCCGGTAATCGCCGGCACGAGCCCGAGAGCCGCCAAAACTCCCAAAAACTTACGATTGATCATGAGTCTAGAGGGCTGTCTTCCTATGCGGACAGCCGCGCGGACCGTAGTACACGTCGCGCCAGTTTTGTAACGGAATCCGCGTCCACGCACCTGCCGCGGGTCGAATTGGCGCTACTCCTCTTCGGGCTTGTAGGGCGCTCCCAGCGCGGCGGCCATTTCTTCGAGGCTTATGCGGCCGTTGTTGTCGGTGTCGATGGCGTTGAACACGGCGTCGGAGCCGTTCCATTCTTCACGATCGATGAAGCCGTCGCCGTCGAAGTCCCAAATCCTGAACAGTGCCAGCGTGGAGGTTTCGGCCGCCACGTCTTGCCGCTCGCTGATCCACGCCGTGAGTTGCTTTTCCTGTGAAACGACGGCCCAGCTGAGGTTGCGCACACCAGCTAGCAGCTTGGACGCCGCCACTTTGTCGTCAGCGTGCATGTTGCTGAAACGGACGCTGTCGACCGAGAGCTTGTCCATCGTGCTAGACGGCGGGGCGGTCTGGTCGAAGCCGGCCTCGACGGAGCCGGTCTGTTCCGCCAGCAAACACAACAACTTGGGGGGCAAGCTGAGCAAGGGGCAACCGGCGAGTGCCAGCGCTTGCTCGATACTGCGGAAGGTCGCGGGCATCAGCTCCGTGTCGTAGTCGTGAGTCAACAGGTAGTCGCGCATCGCCAGCGCGGCTTTGACACCAGGGTCTTGGTCGGCGGGATAACCCTCGACACCGTCGTTTTTCTTGTGCCAATCCGTGATCCGGCCCACCGCAGGCGACAGGACGGTGACGCCAGCGTCGGCGCAAGCCGCTGTTTGATGCATCCCGAACACCAGGGTCAGGTGGCAACCGATGTCGCTTTTGGCTTGTAGCGTGCGGGCCGCATCGATGCCCTCCCAAGTGGCGGGGAGCTTGACGAGGACGCGGCGCTTGTCGACACCCAGCTCTTCGAGACCCTCGACCAGCGAACGAGCTTTGTCGATCAGCGCCCGGCGTTTGTAGGCGAGCCGACCGTCCACCTCGACGCTCACCCGCCCTGGCACCTGCTCGATCATGGCTCCCGCAAACTCGATGGCGAGGCGCGCGACGGCGTGGATCGACACCAATTTGCGGTTGCCGCCTTTTCCGACTTTTTGTTGAGCGTATTGGACCGCGGCATCCACCAGCCGCTCGTGATCCGGGTTCTGCGCCGCTGAAGTGATGCCGGAGGCGCTCAAGTTGATGTGCTCAGGCCCATGGGCACGCGCCAGGCCCAAGTCCGCTGTCTCGAGCACAATTTGTGACAGCGATGAAAGCCGGGTGAGCAATGTGTCTGACATGACCCACCCTAACCCGGACGAGCCTATGCCGCAGCCATGGACCCTGGGCTCGGTTGGCGATGGCTGTGGATCGTGGGCTGATTGGCGATAAGATCTGAACCTGCATGCGGCTTTCGTCCGGCTCGATGGTCCGGGACAACGTTCGGCTGGTTCGGCGGCTCAGCGAGGGGTCCATGGGCGAGGTTTGGGTTGCCGAGCATTTGGGCTTGAGGACCGAGGTCGCGGTCAAGTTCATTCACTCCGATCTGGCGCGCAAACAGCCAATGATGCTCGAGCGTTTCGAGCGCGAAGCAAAGGCGGCCGCTCAGATCAAGAGTCCCCATGTGGTCCGCACGTTCGACACGGGCGTGATGCAGGATGGCACACCTTTCATCGTGATGGAGCTGCTGAGCGGACAGAGCCTCGGCGAGCTCCTCCGTCGCGGCGGGCCGCTCGACCCTCGACCGGTTTGCGAGGTCGTCGTGCAGGTCTCCCGCGCGCTATCCGTTGCCCACGAGCTCGGCATCGTGCATCGCGACATCAAGCCCGACAACATCTTCTTGGCGACTGGCATGTCGGCGACCGGTGAGCAAGCAACTGTGGCCAAGCTGCTCGATTTCGGCATCGCCAAGACAGCGACGGTCAGCGAAACGGGGACCCGTTTGACGCGTGACGGCAACTTGGTGGGGACTCCAGCCTACATGAGTCGTGAGCAGATCATGGCCAGTGGCGAGGTCGACGCGCAAGCCGATCTGTGGGCGTTGTCGGTTTGCGCCTACGAGGCCCTCACCGGTAGGCTGCCCTTTGAGGGGAGCACGATCGGGCTTACCTGTATCGCCATCTGCGAGGGGGAGCTGACCCCGCCTAGCGGCCTCGTGGCAGGCATGCCAGCGGAGCTCGATGCGTTCTTTCGCCGCGCTTTCGACGCGGATCCTGCGGCGCGCTTTGCTACCGCAAAAGCATTGGCGCTGGGCTTGCTCGTCTGTTTTTCTCAGCTGGCCTCGGAAGCGGAGAGCCTCCTGCAAGCCTTCGAACATAGCGGAAAGTTCAGCCTGCCTCCGGCTCCGCTCCAGCCGGCGGCAAAGACATCCGCCGCAGGCTTGCATGAAAGAAACATAGCCAGTTTGGCTGGCGATCTGCCTGACGACACGCACAGCTCCGAGCCGCCGGGATCTGTTGGGTGGCCGCGCGCTGCGGTCGTTGCGCTCGGCGCGGCGGGCGTCGTGGTGCTGCTGTTGATTGCGCTGGTGGCGCGCCTGCTACTTCGTGACGATGCGACCGCCGTATCGGGGCCCAACCCGCCCGTCGCCTCATCCTACATTGCCACGCAAACTGCTACCGCCAAGCCGCGCAACATGACCGCGACCGCGTCGACCTCGCGCTCGAGCGCGGTGCCGACCACAGGCAACAGCACTGCTGCAGCAGCCGGGGCGACGACCCGGCAGAAACCAAGCCGCCGGCAAGGCAGCACGCCCCCGGCCGGGACGACGTTACGGCCAGAAGACGAGCTCGGATTCTGACCGCGGGCAGCAATGCGTGCCCGCTCGTCTTGCTTTTCGTATCGAGGGTTTCCGGCCTGAAAGTTGCCGAAGCCATGGCGGTATCGCTCTCGCTCGGTTATGCAGCGCGCCTTGTCTGTCGAGCCCACGACCCTGCGCAACGTCGCCATCATCGCACACGTCGATCATGGCAAGACCACTCTGGTCGACGCATTGCTGCGTCAAACGGGGGTATTTCGGGTCGGTGAGCAAGTTCGCGACTGTGTTCTCGACAGCGGTGAGCTGGAACGGGAGCGCGGCATCACGATCCTGGCAAAGCACACCAGCGTCGTGTACCGCGACGTCCGCATCAACATCATCGACACACCTGGCCATGCGGATTTCGGCGGCGAGGTCGAGCGCACGCTGATGATGGCCGATGGCGCCCTCTTGTTGGTCGATGCGGCCGAAGGGCCTCTGCCCCAAACGAGGTTCGTGCTGCACATGGCCCTTCAGCTCGGCATGCCGGTCATCGTGGTGATCAACAAGATTGACCGCCAAGATGCTCGTCCCGACGAGGTGCTCACCGAAGTCTTCGATCTCTTCTGCGAGCTACAAGCCAGCGACGAGCAAACGGACTTTCCAACGATCTACGCGGTCGGCAAGGACGGCATCGCGTCCCATGATCTCGACACGCCGGGCATGGATTTGCGTCCGCTGCTCGACGCGGTCTTAGAGCACGTGCCCCCGCCTGGAGGCGATGCTGCAGGACCCTTCCAATTGCTCGTGACCAATGTCGATCACGATGACTACGTGGGCAGGTTGGCGGTGGGGCGCATCGCCCGTGGCGCGGTGGGTGTCGGTGACTCGCTCACCGTGCTGCAGCAGGACGGCACCCGCAGCGCTCGGGTCATGCGACTATTCGGCTTCCGCGCCCTCGATCGAGTGGAGCTGCCTCGCGCGGCGGCGGGCGACGTCGTGGCACTAGCAGGTATGGATGGAGTCCAAATCGGTGACACTGTGGCAGCGCCGGACCATCCAGAAGCCCTGCCACGGATTTGTGTCGAGGAGCCGACCATCAAGGTCCGCTTCTTGGTCAACACCTCGCCCATGGCGGGCCGCAGTGGCAAGTGGGTGACCTCTCGACAGCTGCGCGAGCGTCTGCTGCGCGAGGCCAAGCGCAATTTGGCCATGAAGGTCGAGCCGGGTGACACACCTGACGTCTTTGTCGTTTACGGGCGCGGCGAGCTGATGATCGCCATCTTGGCCGAAACAATGCGCCGTGAGGGATACGAGCTCGCCATGGGGATGCCCGAGGTCGTGATTCGCGATATCGACGGGGCCAAACACGAGCCGGTCGAGCGGGTGGTGATTGACCTACCCGACGAATATGTGGGCGTCGTGACGCAGAGTCTGGGAGCGCGTCGAGGTCAGCTGGACAAGATGCAGAACCTCGGCTTTGGCCGCAGCCGCGTGGAGTTCGTCGTGCCGGCAAGGGGCATGGTGGGCTACCGCTCGCAGTTTTTGACGGAGACCCGTGGATTGGGTCTGCTCAATACGCTGTTCGGTGGCTGGATGCCGTATGCCGGCATCATGCTGCGTCGCCAGGGCGGGGCGATTGTCTGCGATAGAGCGGGCACCACGACCCCATACGCGTTGTTCCACTTGCAACCGCGCGGCGTCATGTTCGTTCCGTCAGGTACGGCCGTATACGAAGGCATGGTGATCGGCGAGCACAACCGGGCCAACGATCTCGTCGTCAACGCCGTCCGTGAGAAGAAATTGACCAACATCCGCGCCGCGGGCCGTGATGAGAACGTGGTCCTTTCGGCGCCGCGCAAGCTCAGCATCGAGACCGCCCTCGAGTGGATCGACCGAGATGAGCTCATCGAGGTGACTCCGGATTCGCTGCGTGTTCGGAAAAAAGTGCTTGCCGGCAACATTCGCCCCCGCCGTGATGACGAACGAATTACCTAGCCAAGACGCTGGTTTCTCGGACTCGCGTGGCCACGTCCAGCCGAGCAGAAGCTCGACGGAGGCGGGCTGATGGCGGGCCCAACCGGTTCGCGGTAGGCTCGGTGACCGGTGTTGGCTGCCAACAAAGAGATGGGGGTGCTCGTCGCGGGATTGCTGTTTGCCAGCGCTTCCGTTGCGCAGGCTCAGCAGCCACAGCCGTCGAAGGGCGCACCGGCGTTGTCCACCAGTCAAGCTGGACCGAGCTCGACCAAACAGGTCGCTGGCCCCGTGCACCCGGTCGATCCCTCGATTGACCAACTTCAGGATGGTGAGCGGCCCGTCGCTCGCCTGACCGGTCCGGCCCATCGCCTGGAGACCGAGCAGCTTCAGCGCCAGCTCTATGATGATATCCAGCGGGCCCTGGTGATGATGCCAGGCGTGTATTTCCTCGGGGAGGATGGTTTCGGTCTGCGGCCCAACCTAGGAATGCGAGGCGGCAACCCGATCCGCAGCCGCAAGCTGACGTTGATGGAAGATGGCGTGTTGGCCGCGCCAGCGCCCTATTCTGCGCCGTCTGCCATAGGCCTGCCCTTGGCTACGCGGCTTGCCGCGATAGAGCTGTTCAGCGGGCCAGCGTTGCTCCGCTTCGGGCCGAGCACGACTGCAGGCGGCATCAATTTCGTGGGCCGAGCAATTCCCCAGCGCGGCCATCATTTTGGGTCGGACTTGGGCCTCGGAACGGAGCTCTATGGCAAGCAACACATGCGTTACGGGTTTGGTGGCCAACATCTGGGCTTCCTCGTCGAAGCGGTCAGGCTGCGAAGCGATGGATTGGAGCAACGGCAGCGTGGCAAAGAGCTGCCTGGAACGACCAGCGGCTTCGACCAGGTCGAGGTACTAGCCAAAGCTCGGGTCAACAGCTGTCCGACCGGCAAGATCTACAATGAAGGACAAGTCACCTTGGGCTACGGGCGGGAGCGTTTCGGAGGCAGCCAGTTGGGTCTGGCAGCAGGTAGCTTCTTGGACGATTCCTACCAGCGCTACGCGGCCAGTCAGCTCGACGACCGAAGTTGGCAGCGGACGCGGCTCGAGCTTCGCCACGTGTTGCGGGTCGCGCGCCGCTTTCGCCTCAAAAGCACGTTTTATCGACGGGACATGTCACGTAGTGCGTTTGGTTTGGCCGGCTTTGCCAAAGGGCCTCGCCTCAACGATATTCTGGCCTCGCCGAGCCGGCCCGAGCACGCTGGGCTGTACGACGTGCTCATTGGTGCCAGCGACTCGGTTGCGGCCGCTGGTCAGAGCTTGTTGTTGGGCGACGACGAGCATGACTACGTCTCGCAAGGCGTTCAGAGCAACGCCCAGCTGCGGTTGCCCAATATCGGTCCGCTGGGGCAGCGCTTCCACTTTGGGATTCGTCTGCACAACGATTCGGTTGCCCGGACACGAGCGTTGCGTAGCCACCAAATGCGAGGCGGGCTTCTCGTTGCCGATGGGGGGCAGTCTGTCAGCGCCGACGAGACGGCTACCACGACGGCGTTTTCGACCTACCTCGTCGACCAGATCACGCTCTGGGACAAGATCGTGCTCACGCCGACCATCCGCGTCGAGCACATCACCACAGGCCTCGATGATGCGCTTGTCGGCGAGCAGACTGACGGGGAGCAACTCGCTGTGCTCGGTGGTGTCGGCATGCAGTACCAAATCATCCAAGAGCTGGCTTTGCTCGGTGGCGTGCACCAGGGCTTCAGTCCTTTGCCGCCAGGTTTGCCGCCTCACCTCGAGCCTGATCGCAGCATGAGTTACGAAGTCGGCACCCGATTGACCACACGTCATGGTCGTGCCGAGCTGATGGGCTTCTTCAGTGACTATGGAAACATGAGCTGGGGTTGCGAGCTGGCCGGAGGATGTCCGGTGGAGCACGCTGGTTCGCGCATCGATGTGGGCCAAGTGACGGTTTTCGGGCTCGAGGCGAGCGGCGCCGCAGAGATCGTCACGCCCATCGACCTGCGCATCCCGTTGCGGGCCAGTTACTCCTTCACCAACACACAAGTACACAGCAGCTTCACGTCAAACGACCCCCAACTCGGCGAGGTCGAGGAAGGAGACGAGCTGCCGTTTGTCCCTCAACATCAGATCTTTGCCTCGGTTGGTCTGATCTGGCCGCGGCGAGGCGGTTTGAGCATTGCTGCTACTTTCGTCGACGCGATGCGTGAGGTTGCTGGAAGGGGTGACCCGGCCGCCTCAGAGCGCACTGATTCTTTTGTGATGTTCGATGCTTCGGTGTTTTGGCAGGTGCAACCCGAAATCCAGATCTACGGAAAAGTGGAAAACCTGCTCAACAGTCAGCACATCGTGTCGCACCAGCCGATGGGGGCCCGTCCTGCACGTCCTCGGTTCATTTACGGAGGGCTGAGGGTCGCGCTGCCTCAGCCGAGGTGACCTCCAATTGAGTGGGTGGTCGCCGTGGATTGTCACCAGCGCTACACATAGTGACAAAGTTTGTCACCTCGGGCTACCAGCTGCTCAGTTCGAACCGCGTAATTGTTGGTGTTTTTGGGCGTAGTGGCTAGCCTTGTGCGCGGCATGGCTCCTGCTTGCCCATGGCTCGGATGACTACGCCTCCACGATTGTCGTACGCTTGGTTGTCGGGTGAACAATGAACCAGAGGGTCCCGCGAGAAAACACTAGCCGATTGGCCAGAGGCTTCACGTTAGTAGAGCTCATGATCGTGGTTGCCATCATCGGGGTCCTGGCGGCCCTGGCGATCTACGGTGTGCGCCGCTATTTGGCGAACGCGAAGGCTTCTGAAGCCAAACAAGCCGTGGGCAACATCGCCCGCTCTGCGCACGCTGCTTACGAGCGGGAAGTGATGCCCTCTCAGGATGTCAACGAGGGTAACGAGTCGGTGCAAGTTTCGCACGCGCTCTGCTTGTCGGCGCTTTCGGTTCCAGCCAAAGTCCCGGCGGGCAAGAAGTACCAGCCGAACACCGCGAACGGTAAGGACTTCGGGACTGGATCGGACTCTGAAGGCTGGAAATGCCTGCGTTTTCGCATCGATCAGCCCGTCTACTACCAATACCTCTACACCTACAACGGCTCGGCGGTTGCTCCCAACAGCAAGGCCAAGTGCTCGGCAGATTGCTACGAGGCCGGTGCGCTCGGCGACTTGAACGCGAACGGGTTGTACAGCCGCTTCGCCAAGACAGGGCAAATCAACACCAAGACCAAAGCGCTCAAAGCTGCGACGAACGTGTACGTCGAGAACGAGGCGGAGTAGACTGGCTCTGAGGGGCTAGAGCACATATGGCAGACGACGGGGCGGGCCGAGAAACATCAACACCTCAGCGTCGGAAGCTCTATCGCCACGACATCCAGCAACGCTACGGCGGTCTGGTCGGCGTGAGTCTGTTCATCTACTCGGTATTGATATTCGGCATCGTCCTACTGATACCGATTGTGCCTTCGGTGCTGCGGGCATCGAGCAACGCGACCCCCTTTGCAGCCCGAGAATTCATCGTGCTGGTCGAGCAATGGTGGCCGGCTGGCGTTGCCCTGCTTGCAGGCGCGGCGTTGCTCAGTGTTTTGCTCACGAAGCGAATCGGGGGGCCGCTGTACCGCCTCGAGCAGACCGTAAGGAGCCTGAGCGACGGCGACTTGGCCTTGCGGCTCAAGTTTCGGGTGTATGACGGCAAGGGCATGCATGGCCTCGCAGCCTCCTACAACGAGGCGGTGGACAAGCTCGACACAGCTCTGCAAGAGGTTGTCGAGAATGAAAAGACGCTGAGCGCCGACCTCGAAAAAGCCATCGAATTGGCGCGCGCCGCTGAGCAAGAGGAGTTGGTTGCGCAGCTGAAATCCGTGTGCAAAACCGCAAAGAGCATCAAAGGTGCCACCGCAGCATTCGAGCTGTCAGCGCCTCCATCCCAGCCTGGGGAGACAAGCGAATGAAGCGACACCGTGCCTTCACTTTGGTCGAGCTGATGATCGTCGTGGCGGTCATTGGAGTGTTGGCGGCGCTCGCCATCTATGGCGTACGCAAGTACTTGGCGACATCGAAAGCATCCGAGGCCAAACAAGCGGTCGGTCGAATCGCCCGCTCCGCAACGGCTGCCTTCGAACGAGAGCGGGTGGGTACCGAGGCCTTGGGCGAAGGTGCGCAATCGAAGGCCGCCAGCCACCTGCTGTGTGAGAGCGCCAAGTCGGTGCCGAAAACTGTTCCAGCAGGTAAGAAGTACCAACCCAACACGGCGGACGGAAGCGACTTTTCCACGGGCGACAAGGAGACGGGCTGGAAGTGCTTGCGCTTCCGAATCGACCAGCCCATCTACTATCAGTACCTCTACACCAAAGACAGCTCGGTCGCGGCGCCAAACAGCAAGGGGGCTTGTGTGGCCAACTGCTATGAGGCCGGGGCGCTTGGTGATCTCAACGGCAATGGCATCTATGCGCGCTTCGCCATCACCGGTCAGCTCAACACCAAGACGGGCGCGCTCCGCAAGCAGACCAACATCTACGCCGAATCCGAGTACGAGTAGCGGTCTGGATTTGGCATCAAGTCGTCGTGAAGTTGCTGCTTCGTCGCGCTGGTGTTGACATCCAACCCTCGGCGCGCCCATCCTCTGGTACCCGCTTGCGGCCTTTGGGCCCGGCAACGGGTCAGGAGGTTCGATGAGAGCAAAATGGCATCTGTTGTTGGTTGCAGCCTTGGCTGGGTCGCTCGCGGCCAGCGCGTGTAAGAAGGACGAAGAGAGTGACGAGGAAGAGCCCGTTGCAGCCGAGCCCGAGCCGGCGCCAGCGACTGCTGCGCCAGACGACTCCGGTGATGGTGTCGCTGAGGGCAACAATCCCGAAGAGGACGACAGCTCCACGTCCACCCGGTCCTACATCAGGACCAGGACCTACACCTACACCACGACGTACACGCATACATTGACGACGACGACGCCGACGACGACCAGCACGCCGCCGACGACGGCATCTGGAACGGGTCCGGCCTTCAAGTTCAAGGGTTTGTTTGGCAAACCGACCGCGACGAGCCAGCCGCCACCGCCGGCGGGCACCAACGTGTCGACTCCAGGTCGCGGAATCCCCGCGCCGAAGGGCGGCCGCCCACAACCCGGCAGCAAGAAATAACACTTTTTGATAGCGCCGTTTTTTGTTCGGCGATTCGGCTGGCGACGACACATCCGTGCTCGTTTCGCACGAGGTCGTTGACACCCTCATACAACAACGAGCAAACTCGTGAGTCGGGCGGATTTGCTGCTCGGTCTTGTCCTTAGAAGGGGAGGAAGCATGCGCAGAGCTCTCGGGCCAATGGTGTCCATCCTGGCGATCGCGGTGGCCGGAGCCACCACGGGCTGTCTCATCATCACCGATGACAACGAAACCACCGACGGTGGCACCACCGATCCAGGGGATGCCTGTGGTGGCGTTCCGGTCAGCGGGGAGTGTGTCGGCAACAAGATCCGTAGCTGTTTCGTGTCGGAGGAATTCGACCAGGATCCTAGGGTGGTGGAGGTCGATTGCGGCGCCAACGAGAAGTGCGTGATGGGCGTCAATGGCGCTCAATGCGAGCCGACCGGCGACTGCTACGAAGGTACCAGTCAATGCAAGAACGCCAACACGCTCCAAATCTGCGAAAACGGAGCGTGGGTCGACACGGATTGCGGCACCGACGCTTGTGCCTCGAAGCCCGGAACCGGGGCCGTGTGCATTTCCAACGAGGGTTCGACCGGCATCACCCTCAAGGGACACCTCGACTACCAATACCTGCTGCCCAACAAGGAGCTCACGGATTTCGACCCAGCGCCGGTGACCGAAGGCGCGGTCGACATGTTCGTTACCGTGTACGACAACAACACGGGCGAGATGCTCGGCATGGCGCTCACCTCAGTCGGCACCGATGGCAAGAGCCCCGGCGACTGGGAGATGGAGCTGAGCAAAGCAGTCAGCGAAGACACCTATTTGTTCTTCTGGCCGATGCTCTTCGACGACAACGGCAACCCGCGCATGGCTATTGCCAAGGCCGAGTCGAGCGACGCTTTTCATCAGAAGAGCACTGAATACTGGTACTTCGGGTTCGAGATCTGTGCGAAGGGCTCGGGCGAATGCGGCGCCACCGACTTGGGTACCCAGCTCATTCGCATCGAGGACCACTCGGGCGTCGTCAACATCTACCAGTGGCTCGACTACGGGATTTTCCGTTTCGAGGGGCTCTACCCGAACGTCAAACCGCTGTCCTTCGGAGTCTTCCACGCGCCGACCAATGACTTCGACTGCGGCAATTGCTTCATATCACCACAGGGTGGTGGAGCCTACGTGACCTACGACAAGGAAAAGGATCTGACTGACCACTTCGACACCTCGATGTGTATCAGCGGCACGCCCAGCAATCCGACGATGTGGGCCAAGAGCGTGATCAATCACGAGTTCGGTCACTGGGCGATGGCGACCTACACCAAGTCGCCCCACGAAGGCGGCCCCCACTACGTCAACGCAGCGAGCAAGCCTGGTCTATCCTACAGCGAAGGCTACGCCACGTTCACGGGGCAGTCGCAAATCTCCAAGGGCCCCAGTGACAACGATCCCATCTACTTCACGAAGAAGAAGGGGACGACCTTCTGGGTCGACGTGAGCAAGAACACCTACAGCGGTGGCGCACTGCAGATGCCCGATCCCAATGGACCCATCGATCAGTACGTCAACGAGAACGTCATCACGAGCATGTTCTGGTCGTTCTGGGCATCCGCCAATGCGGTCAAGCCGCAAAGCCTCGGCGAGGCTCCGGTGTTCTCCACCTTCCGATCCCAGCGACTGCTCGGCGGGCAAAACCGTGGCTACAAGACGGTCGACTTCATCGACTATCTCGATGCCATGACGTGTGAAAATACCGCCACCACAGCCCAGATCGATGCGGTTACTAGCTCGGTCGGCTACCCCTGGGACAATCAACCCATCTGCCCCTGAAACTGAGGAAGACACATGAATCTGCGAAGCTTTTCCAAGTTTGCCTGGGCAGCCGCTGCTGCCGCCTTGCTGCTGGGCTGCAACAGTGCCGATGCGCCGAATCCCCAATTGGCCAGCCCGCCCGAGCCGGCCAAGCCAAACAACGTAGCGTCAGAGCTCGAAGGGTCGCATCTGGCCGACTCTCAGGTGCCTTTCGTGCTCACGCTCGTGACACCCAAGAATCTGCCTGAGTCGGGGCAATTCGAGCTGTCTGCCAAGATCGAAGCCGCCCAAGGCTGGGCTACACCCACGACGATCAGCATCAGCTTGCCCGCCCCGGCAACTTTGCTGAAAGGACAGAAGCGCGAGGTGTTGGTCGATCTGCCGAGCGGCACCACGACGCGCACGTTCAAGATTGCCCTTTCCGGCAAGCTCGATGCACGACACCCCATCAAGGTGAGCGTGGACATGCGCGATCCCAAGGGTGCTTTCGGTGCCCATGCTGTTCGCCAGTACCCCGAAGCGAAGGTGACCGTGTCAGGCAACAAGAACGTTCCTGCGCCTCCGGTGGGGCGGCCTGGTAAGGGCATTGGCGCGGGAGCCATTGCTCCGGGCCCGCGGACGGCGCCAGGCACGCGCAAGAAATGAGCTCACCATTTGCCCCAAGGGCGTTGGTGGCCGCGATGACCGTCCTGTGGGTGGTGATCGCGGCAGCGGCTTGTAGCAAACCACCGGCTCGGCATTTGCCGCCCAACGTGCGCCGCGCCCCCGATGGCAGCTGTTGGTTCTATCCGCCCAGCAACTGCCCGCCAGCCCATTTGTCCACCTGCGAGGCCGAGGTCCCCCGGCGCGTGCGCTGTCCCTGACCATGCCGTGACGAGCGCAGCGTGTTGGCGCTCCGTTTGTTGGCGCATGTCGCCAACATGTGGACTATCCTCGGCTCGTGGATAACGCGTACCGCGCCGATTTCTACGAGCTGGTTCATCGCGGCACGCCCGGAGACGTAGATTTCTACCGGGCGATTTGCGATGGCGCCCAGTCTGTGTTGGAGCTCGGCTGTGGTGGCGGGCGGGTGCTGCTCTCGCTCGCCGCCGCGGGTCATCGGGTTGTCGGCATCGACTTGCACGAGGGGCTACTCGAGGCAGCGCGGCAGCGCGTGGCTGCGCTCGAAGCTGAGGTGGCAGCACGGATCGAGCTGCAGCAGGCCGACATGAGGAGCTTTGCCCTGGGTCGCAAGTTCGACCGGGTCATCATTCCGCATAGCGGCCTGTACTGTCTGCTCAGCGACCAAGACGTGCTCGACTGCTT
>CAZRGL010000054.1:8909-30345 GCA_964599485.1 uncultured Polyangiaceae bacterium | reverse complement strand
GCCCTGCAAAGCAGCTGCCGCGTCCTCCGGATCGATCGGTTGTGAGTTCGCTTTCCCGCGCCCTGAGTTTCGCACCATCAGTCATTGCTACGCCGCGTTCGTGGTCAACACCTGGGAAAGCCCCGCCAAGCTGACCGTCAGCCGCAATGGGCAGCCGTTCAACCTGGCCAGCATTGCCAGGATCCCGAGCGGTTACGGCACCAAAGTCAGCTACTCGCAGATCCCCGCGACCGGGCTGCCGGCCGGAGACGTTGCGGTGCTGTTCTTAGCCGGCTCTTGCACTCCGACGGCCGCGGTGCCCGGCGACACGCTGCTGCGCGTCTCGGGCCGAACCGTCGCGGTCGAACTGAGCAGCGACATTCAGGTAAAGATGTACCACTATTATCCCTACGGCAGCGGCGGGTCAGCCTACCTGCCGAGCGCTTCGCTCCTTTATCCACGAACAGCCTGGGGCAACAACTACGTCGCCGCCATGCCGCACCCGCCCCAATCGGGAGAGCAGTGGCTTCAGCTCGTGGGCACCGTCGACAACACGACGGTCTCGGTAAAACCCCCGGTCGAGCTCCCCTCCGGCAAAAACGTGGCAAGCGCGCCCGCCAACCAGATCACCAAGTACACCCTCGACAAAGGGGAGGTGCTGCAGTGGTATCAGGCGGACGCTGGAGGCACCATCATCGCCGCCGACCATCCCGTTGGAGCCTTCTCGGGCAATGTATACCTCTACGCAACCACCAGCACGATGGGGGGCAATGCCGACGCCGCGCACCAGCAGATCCCACACGTCAAGGCGCTCGGTAGCGAGTACGTGGGCGGCAACCTAGTCACGCGTTTGCCCGATCTGTCTCCCGAGAGCACGCTCTACCAGCTGGTCGGGGTCGTTGAGGGCACGACACTCAGCTACGCGCCCAACAAGCCCGTCGGCGCGCCAGCCACGCTCGCGCTGGGACAGGTGGTGGAGTTCGAGACCAAAGACTACTTCGTGGTCAGCTCACAGGACGACGAGCACCCTTTCACGCTATCGCAGTACATGTCGGGCTCCGCCAATCAGAACACGCGCCCCGACTGCCAACCTGGCCCGAACAATCCCAACAACACCAAGTGCGATCTGGGCGGCGCCGACTGGGTCATGGTGCTACCGACCGCGCAGTACTTGAAGCGCTACCTCTTCTTCGTCGATCCGACCTACGCAACCACCAACGTCGTCATCGCCCGCCGCAAGGGACCAGAGGGTTTCGCCGATGTTTCCATTTCCTGCCTGGGCGTCGTTTCCGGCTGGGAGAAAGTCACTGAGAACTTCGAGGTGGCACACGTCGATCTGGTGCGAGGTCTCGTCGGTATCACCCCTGCCTGTGAAACGAGCGTCCATGAGGCAACGAGCGATGGCGCATTCGGGATTACCGTGTGGGGCACCGACTACGCCGCGTCGTACGCCTACCCCGCGGGCGGGAACTTCACCGAGGTCAACAACGTCTTCGTCCCCCCCGAGCTCGAATAGCCCTGCGCCGCGCCCATCGCTTCGACCTCACCGGGCGTTGCGGCGTGCCCGAATCATGAGGCACGGCAAGCCCTCCACCCGTTCGATACTTGGCGCTGCAACAGGCAATGCCGCCACGAGCCTCTTGGCGTCCTCGATGTCGATACCTTGACCAGCAACCCAGGTGCGGAACATCGCCAGCGCCACCGGGCCGAGAAATGAGGGCACCTTCGAGGCTTGCAGAAAGCTGCGTGCATCGCCGAGCCGGCAACCGCGATCGGCCTCGACGACCACAAGCTCGCCGCCTGGTCTGAGCACACGCAAGCACTCGGCCATGCCCCGTGCCTGGTCGGGCCAGTGCTTGATCGAGGCGATGCTCACCACCAGATCGAAAGAGGCGTCGTCGAAAGGCAGCTCCAACGCCGAGCCTTCGACGAAGCTCACCTGAGCGCTAGCCGCAGCCGCGCGCCTGCGAGCGCGCTGCACCTGCCCGGCGTTGAGATCCAAGCCTGTAATCCGCAGCTCTGGCAGCAACTCGGCAACCGCAACCGTCGTCTGCCCACCGCCGCAGCCCACATCCAACAGTGTCGCGCCGCGCGGCAACGCCCGCAGCGTGCTCAGCTGGCCCGAGGCCATGAACATCTCCTTGGTGGCGTCCCCGAACAGCTGGTCATAGGCCCAAGCTTCGAGGTGGCTGTAGGGCAGCGTGAAGTCACGGATGATTGACATGGGTTTGCTCCTTATTTTGACTTATTGACTAATTTGGTTTTTCGGTCAGCCCGAGACACACAGCGGCCTCGAACGATCGAACTCAATGCTCAACGAACACAAAGCCCGTGAAGAACGAGCTCGAGCGCCGTTTTCAGCCGGTGACGGGCAGCTTCGTCATCGGCTTTTTGGAGTGTCCTGTAGATGATGGCTGAGACCTTCAGATCTTGGAGAATCGCGGCGGTCTCTTGAACATCGAGATCATCGCGGAAGATCCCCTGGCTGACGCCGAGCCGTAGGATCTGGGCAATGTACTGCTGGCCTAGGACGCGTAGCTCGTCGAAGCGCTCGGCAAATCCGGGTAATTCTCCATGGAAAACACCCAGAAACAGGCTCTTCATCAAAGGGCGGGTCTCCATGTAGAGCATGCTGCGCTCGCCGATTCGGGTCAGCAGCTCGTCGGCGGGCACATGGGGATCGATGAGCTTGGCCATCTCGCCCAGCCAGCGTCGTAGCTCGCGGTGCAGGACTTGGTAGAACAAGTCGCCCTTGCTCTCGCAGGCCAAGTAGACCGACCCCTTGGCGACGCCAGCTTGTTTGGCGATCTCGGCGACGGTCGTCTTGCGAAAACCAATCTCGCCGAAGGCCTCAGCCGCCGCATCGAGAACGCGCTCTCGTTTTTCGAAATCCACCGTCTACCTACGTTGTTGCGAACTGAGCTATTGACCAAATCCTAATTCTGGTCACTGCCCTTGTCAACCCGGGACAAGCCCAAATCAACTGCCTCGAGTCCGAACATCGGGTCGTGAGCAACGAGGAGAAAATGTGGCTCGGGCTTCACATCGTCTGGCTCAGGGGCTCTTTAGCCGTAGGAGGAGTTGATGGGCGAGCACAACGAGACAAGAGGAATGCATCCACAGAAGTCGCTGATGGGGTGGACGACGCTGACAGCTATTGCACTTTCGCTCGCGTTGTTTGGATGTTCTGACGGTGGCCGCGAAATGAGTAACCACTTGCGCTCTGGCGGCATGCCGGTGGGCCCCGCGGCTGGTGGTGTTCCTGGGGCATCGACAGACCTGCCCGAGCCAGTGATGTGGGCAGAAGCCGTGCGTGGCCGACTGACAGGCCAGTTCGGACCTGAAGGCTATGTCGACACCGAGGCGGAGCTCATTCGACTCAGCGCCCAAGGACCCATCACCCACGTGACAATCTACGACCGCGAGATCGACAGCTGGCGCGCAATGGTGTGGCTGAGCACCAGCGGGCTGCAAACGCTCGACGTAGGCGAAACCATAGAGCTCATGGAAGACGACCTGCACATAGGGATCTGCAGCGCGCCTGAGGGCTCATGGGAGAGCCACCCTGATATCGGCACGTTGACATTGCTCGCCCAGCATGGCGACACGCTCAGCTTCGCCGCCCAGGCCGGCGTGGGTGAGGATCGAGTCTTCGTCGATTTCGATTTGAAGCTGCGCTGACCCAACTCAATCGCAGCCCAACTCAATAGCAGCCCAACTCAATCGCGGCTCAGTCAAAAAAGGTGCTGAAGAACACCAACACGGCTGCCACGGTTCGCTTGGAGCCGTGGTCGCCACAGCAGCTGGAAGCGCTACCCCACTGAGAACCGCTCTTGCGAATGGTGCCGCCGGACTCGATCTTGCCGATGGAGCTTCCGCTCTTGCGCACGGTGCCATCGGTTTCGATCTTGCCAATCGAGCTGCCGCTCCTGCGAATGGTACCGTCGCTCTCGACCTTCCCGACCGAGCTGCCGCTGACACGCACGGTGCCATCGCTCTCGACCTTGCCGACCGAGCTTCCGTTGATGCGCACCGTGCCGTCGTCCTCGACTTTGGCCCACGATGAGCCGTTTTTCCGGATTTCGATGTCCGCCAGCGCTGTCAGGGGCAACCCCAAGAGCGACAACGCGACAGCCGCAGCAGCAATGGTCTTGGCCCGCATCCACTACAACCTAAGGCCGCAGGGCCGGTCGCGACAGCGCGGCGCACGGTTTTGTCGGTGCCTCAGCCCTCAGACTCTTCGGCGCCCTGCCTGCCGCGCTGGGCATGCTCGAGCGCTTTTTCTTCAAGCTGCTCGGTGTAGCGACGCCAGCGCTCCTTGTCTTCTTCGTCAGCGCGCCACATCGTGAAGTGACAGGTCGATGCGCCCGCTGGGATCGTGGAATCGAAACGCACCTCGAAATCGAAGTCTTGATCGTCGAGCAGCTCTTTGGCCGCGTCGATCATGCCTTGCACGAAATAGCGCTGCACCCGGCAATCGAAAGGCTTGTAGTGGTCTTGATGCGGGCACCAGAGAATGTCGAACGACGCTTGTTCCTCGCTGTCAACCTTGGGCGCCTCCAAGGAAGCGTAGGCGATTCGGTTGATGACGGTAGCGTAGAAGGACACCAGCTCAGCCGCGCTGCAATCCTCAGGCAGCTCTGCGTCCTTCAGAATCTGCCGCCCCACGTCGCGGCCTGTGCGCCGCAGCGCGCGGTAGACCACCTGTTGCCCCTCTTTTCCGAACTGAGCCTCACATTCTTGAAGCGTCTCGATGAGAGCCATGGCCTGCATGGTTCCCCACTGCCAGAGCACGGCTGGGTCGAAATCGGTCTTGGCCAGAACCTCTTCCTTGAGACGTTTGAGCCCTTTTTCGTAGGGCTGTGTGAACTTGAACTGCTTGAATTTGGGCTCTGGTCGGTGCTGCCAATGTGCCATGGTTGCCGAGTCTAGCAGGGTGATCGCAGGACCCAGCGCCGAGAGACCGACGAGCCACAGCCCCCAAACGTGGCGGCAAATGGAAAAAACGTTGTGTCTCCTAGTACTTGCCGCCGAAACCGGTACCGACCAACATGGCGATTGGGTCACGTCGGGCCTCGGGCGCGCGTGGCTAGGGTCACGTCGGGCCTCGGGCGCGCGTGGCTAGACAAGCGGGTAGGGATCTATGCCGGACGCCGGGCTCGACAAGGCGCTCGAACAGGTGCAAAGCACGCCTGCGAGCGATGAACTATGGAACCAGCTCGAAGAGCTGGCCGACAGCACACAGCGACCTGAAGAGGTGGCCAAAGCGTATCGTGAAGCCCTCGCAGGAGGGCTGGGCAAGGAGGATGCGGAGCGAGTCGCCCAGCGCGCCGTGAACTTCTATCAGGCCTGGTTCGTGGACAGCCCTGAAATGCTGCCGGGTCTACTCAGCGAGATCGTCGAGCGCTACTCGGACATCCAATGGGCGTTCGAGCGCCTGGTCGTTTTGCACACTTCGGCGGGCCAGTGGGACCAGCTGCTGGCGCTCTACGACCGCGCATTGTCGACGACGCGTGAAGAGGGCAAACGCGGACGCCTACTGGATGAAGCCGCACGACTTGCCAAGGATTTCGCAGGCCAGCCCGACCGGGCCACCGACTACATGATGCAGCTGCTCGAGCTGGACCCGACCAATGACAAGCTCGTGGTCTCGCTCGAGCGCCTTCTCGAGCGTGCGGAGCGCTGGGAACAGCTGCTTGCGCTATGGCGGCGTCGCATACCCGTTCTGCCAACCGCCGATGCCCGCGCAACCCGACTGAAGCTAGCCGCATGCTGCCTCGATCAGCTCGCGCAGCCTCAGGAGTCCCTCGACGAGCTGCGCGCAGTGGTCGAGGACAGCCCTGGCAACGCCGACGCCTGTAACTATCTAGAGCGGATTCTGGACTCGGAGGAAACTCCGCTCGAGGCGCGTAGCGAAGCGTTGAACCTACTGCGCAAGTCCTACACCATCGTCGAACGCCGGGAAGATGTGATCCGCGTGTTGCAGCGCGCAATGTCCTTCGTGCAGGGTGAGGAGCGCCCCTCCTTGCATCGCGAGTGCGGCAACGCCTTGGCCATCGCTGGCCGCGATGCTGACGCAATGGCGCAGTTCGCCGCGCTGTTGCTCGAGCATCCCAGTGACACCGACGCACGCCGACAAGTCCGCGCGCTTGCGCGACGCTCGGGGTTGCACGAGCTCCATGCTTCGGCGCTCACCTCGGCTGCAGAGCGCTGTGAAGACAGCGCCATCCAAGTCTCGCTTTGGCTCGAGGCTGCCAAGATACTTTGCGACGCGCTGGAAGACAGCGACGGCGCCATCGTGCTGTACGGGCGCGTCCTCGATTCAGACAATCCCGACCCCAACGCAGCGCTCAGCGCCGCCCATCAGCTGACCGAGCTGCTCGGTCGCAGCGATCGCCACGCCGAAGCGCTCAGCGCAATGGAACGAACCGCCGCGCTCGAGCCCTCGAGACCGATTCGCCGGCACGTGTTGCTCCAAGCCGCCAACCTCGCAGAACGGCTTGGCGAAGTCGACCACGCACTCGACAGCTACAACCGCGTGCTCACCGACGACCCCACCGACCTCGAAGCGCTCACGGCGATGATCGATCTGCACGAGCGCAACGAGCATTGGGCGCAACTCGTCGAGGCCCTGAGCCGCCGGAGCGGGGCGGGTGTGTCTCCTGAGCAAAACCGCGCGGATCGCATTCGAATCGCCGAGTTGCAGGCAGAGAAACTCGAACTACGGGGGGCGGCCTTCGACAGCTGGCTGCAGGTGCGGGAGCAGTTCGGTGACGACGCTCGGGTCCTCGCAGCGCTCGACCGCTTGATGGCAGGCGAGGAGCGTTTTAACGAGCTTAGTGAGGTTCTCGACGGCGCCCTTGGCTCTGAGCGCGCCACGCTTTGTGGCCACATCAACCGCCTTGCGGATCTCTATCGCGGACAGCTACAACTTCCCGAACGAGCGCTGCCGCTCTACCTGCAGACAGTCGAGCTCGATCCCAACGACGGTGCCGGGCGAGCCGGCCTCGTGGGCCTGCTCGAGCAGCCTACTTGTGCCGCAGGGGCTGCCGAGGCGCTCAGTCGTGCTTACGAACGCACAGGCGAGTGGCAGCGTAGCGTCGAGCTGGTCGAGCCCCGACTCGGCTTCACCGAGGCAGCGGATGAGCGCGCGGAGTTGCTCCTCAAAACGTCTCGCTTGTACGAGCACCAAGGCAACGACAAGGCAGCAGCCATGTACACGGTGGCTCACGCCGTACGCATGGATCCAACGCGTCTGGAGGCACGCAACGAGTTGTTGCGGCTCGCGCAAGAGACCAACAACTGGGAAGACGCTGCCACGGCCCTGCGCGAAGCAGCCGAGTTGCTCCAAGACCGGCCCGACACGAGCGGCGAGCTGAGGCGCATCGAAGCGGAGATCCATGAGCAACACCTGGATGACTGGGCCAGCGCGTTCGCAGCGTATCGCTCAGCTCATGAGCTGATAAGCAGCGACCTACGCGTCACCCGTGCGCTCAGCAACGCCGCCGCGCGCGCAGGCAGCTGGCCCGAAGCGACGAACGCGGCTATCGAGGCCATGCTGACCGTCGGGCAGGTGGACGTCGCGCTCATGACGGCGCTCGAGCAAGCCGCAGAGCCACTGTCAGCCTTCAGTGAGCTGGCCGAGGCGCTTCGCCTCGCCGTGGTGGCTCATGGCGAGCAGTTGCCTGCCCACATCGCTCAACGCCTCGAAGGGCTTATCTCAGACTGGTATCGACACCGCTGTGACGACCATGAGGCTGCCACGGCTGCTGCACGCCGCGCCGCGAGCCTGGCGCCCGACGATCCAGCAACGTTGCAGCGCTTGGCGGAGCTCTTGCAGGGTGGGTCCGGGCCAGAGCTGATCCCCACCTTGTTACGCTTGGACGCAGCCAAGGAATCCTCTTTGGACGCGCTCATGCGAGCGGCCAGCATCGCGCTCGAAGCGAGCGATGACCCAGGTCTCGTCCGCAACGTCCTCGAGAAGCTGTTGAACAAAGCAACCAGCCTTTGGACACGCGGCCAAGACTACGAGGGTGAGTGCTCGCCTGAGCAAGCGGCGCGTTGGAGCGTGGACCAGCTCGTCCCAGCGCTGCTCGAAGCAGGCGAAGCCGATAGTGCGATACGGATCTTGCTTCAGGGCGCCCAGCTACCTTTGGGCGCTGCTGACTCCGCGGCAATGTGTCGCCGCGCAGCCGAGCTCCTGATAGAGCGGCGTGAGCCTTTGCGTGCAGTGGATGCGTACCGCAGCGCATTGGCCTCGGCTCCAGAGGATCTGGCTACGATCGTGCGGCTCGCTGAGCTATGCGAGCGCGAAGAGAATCGATCGGGCGCCGTAGCCTTGCGCCTTCGTGAGCTCGAGCTGTGCACCGATGCCGAAGAGCGGCTCGCATTACGTCTGGCAATGGCCCGCCGAGCGGCTGCGGCTGAGGGACAAGCCGGCTGTGTCGACGCCCTCTTGCGCAACCTCGAAGAAGAACCTGGCCACGAGGCCAGCATCGATGCCCTCTATGGGATTTTGAGCGAACGGGGACGGCACGCCCAGCTCGCCGAAGTACTCGAGCAACAGGCCGCTTTACTACACAAGTACGCGCCAGAGGCAGCCACGGTGTTGTGGGGCAAAGCTGCTGGGCTCGCCCAGACGGTGCTCGACGACACCGCGCGCGCTATCGCTGCGCACGAGAAGGTAGTCGAGCTGAGCGAGACCCGAGAGTCGCTTGACGCCCTCGCCGCTCTCCATCTGGAGCGCGACGAACCAGCCGCGGCCTCCCGTTGGCTCGAGCGCCGACTCGCCAGCGCGGGGCCAAAGGAACGGGTGTCGGTTCTGCTCAAGCTGGCGCGGACCCAATTGCGCGCTGAGCAAACTGACGACGCGATTGCCACCTTGGGCTCGGCCTTCGAGGCAGCGCCGCACAACGCCGAAGTCCGCAAGCTGCTGATCCAGCTGCTTCGTGGGCGCAAGAGCTGGGCGCAGCTAGCCGCGACGCTTTCCATGGCGGTGGAGCACGCCACCGACAAGACCACGATACTGGCCTACGCCCGTGAAGCTGCCGAGCTATTCGACGAGCGGCTCGACACGCCTGATGCGGCAGTTCCCGTGCTGCAAAAAGCGGTCGAGCTAGCACCCGAGGACCGCAAGCTACGCGCCATGCTCGGCGAAGGTTTGCGCGAGGCCGGAAGGCTGGAAGAAGCGCACGAGGTGCTCACTGCTCTGATTGAAGCCTTTGGCCGACGCGGCTCTCCCGAACGTGCCGCCACCCATCTTCAATTGGCCAAGGTCCTGTACAAGCAGGAGCAAACCGATGAGGCGCTCGAGCAGCTCGAGATGGCCTCCAAGATGGATACGGAGAATGTCACCATTCTGCGCAGTCTCGCGGAGATGGCACAACAAGCAGGCCAGCTCGAACGAGCGGAGCGCGCTTTTCACACGCTCTTGCTCACGGTTCGGGGAAGCCAAGACGCCAGCCAAGACAGCGTCGGCCGCAGCGAAGTACTGCTCGAGCTCAGCCGCATCGCTTCGGCACGCGGCCAACAAGACAAGGCCGATGAGCTGGCCGAATCCGCTTTGGAAGCCCTCGGCGAGAGCGACACCGAGGCGCTGCGTTTGCAGAAGAAACTGAGCGAGCTGGGCGAGCACGAGCTCTTGCTCCGCTTGGTGGACTCCCGACTGAGCTACATCCGCAGCCCCCACCGACGGGCCGAAATGCTCGCCCAGAAGGCAGCCACGCTGGCCGGACCTCTCGAGCGCAAAGAGGATGCGCTCGAGGCGCGCTTGCAAGCGATCGACATCGATCCGAGCTCACCCGAATGGCACGCCGGCACCCTAGAGCTGGCCGGCGAGCTCGGCCAAACCGACCGCTACTTGAGCACGCTGGAGACGCTTCTCGTGCGATCGCGGCGGGGACCAGACGCCATCGTGCGTTGCGAGCTGCTGCTGCGCTTGGGCGAAATCCACGTGGGCAATGGCGACTTCGAGGGCGCCAAGGCGCTGTTTGCGCAAGCTGAGGAGACTGGTGTTCGCTCGGTTGACGTGGTGCGCGCTCAGGCCCGCGCCGCAGGTGCGAGCGGTGACCAAGACGAGCAAATGCGTTTGCTCGAACAGCTGGCCAGCGCCGGGAGCGGAGAAACAGAAACGCGCGCCGATGCCTACTACCGCATGGCTGAAGTACAAATGGCGAGCGAGGAGCGGCTCGCCTCTGGCCTCGAGTCATTGCGCAAGGCGATGGCGGAAGACCAAAAAGTGGCTCGTGCCTGCGAGATTTTGCGACGTGCGAATGAGCGCTACGAGCATCACGAGGAGCTGCTCGAAGTCTATGAAGAAGCCGCTCGCAAGTGCGACGACGGGCGGGTGTTGCTTCATTACTTGGAGCGGCGCGTGGCGCATCCTGATGCGACCCCCGGGCAAGCTCTGGAAGCGGTCAACAAGGCGGTGGAGCTCGAAGAGAGCGCCCGGGCCGAAACGCTCATGGTGCGCGCGGTCGAGATCGGCCGGCAGAGCGCTGACGGTCTGTACGCGGTAGATTGGGCACTGTTGGGGCTGGCTGCCCGACGCCACGCAGCAGGGGACCTCGCGGGCGCCGTGCAATGGCTCGAAGAGGCAGGTGCGGTGGCTGATCCCGAGAAGGTGTTCGCCCTGAGCAAGCAGGTTGCCGAGGCAGCCGTAGCGGGCGGCGGCGATGAGCTCAAGCTCGCCATACAGCTCTACGAGCGCTTGCTCGAGCAAGACGCCACAGCGCGCGACGCTTGGCAACCGCTGGTAGACATCTATCAACAGCTCGGTGACATCGATGCGCTCGAGCGCGTGGTGCGCGAAACCCTCGACGGCCTGCAGGAGCCTGAAGACCGCAACGCGCTCAGAGTCCAGCTCGCGCGCGCTCTACTCGGCAACGAGGAACGTGCCTCCGAGGCGACCGGGGTGCTGCGCGATGCCCTGCTCGATGACCCCTCGCACCTCGAGGCCCAACAACTGCTCGCCGAGCAGCTCGAGCGTGCAGGAGACCGCGAAGGACTGATTGTCTTTTTGCGTGACCGTGCAAAGGAAGCGCTCGGTCGGGGCGACGACCCGGGACTGACCGCTATCTCGCTGCGACTCGGCAAACTGCTCGAGGACGAAGACCCAGCAGCTGCGTGCGAGGTGTACTGGCAAGCGCTGGCTCGGGTTGGCGATGTCGTGGAGCTACTCGAAGCACTAGAGGGTTGCCTCGGCCCAGAGCATGACCCAACCGAGCGGGCTCAGCTCGGCGAACGACTCCTCGCATTGCAGCAAGGAGAGGTTGCCGCTAGCAGAGCACGCGCGCTGGCCGAGCTCTACACTGAGCTGGGTGACGCCGCGGCGGCCCTTCGGGTGCTCGAAGCGGGCTACCTGCGCGCTCCCAGCGACGAAGTGATCCGCGAGAAGCTGACCCTGCACTATCGCGAAAACGATGATTTCGATTCGCTGATCGGAGTGCTGATGGCCGCTATCGACGGCTGTGAGGAGCCCGACCGTAAGCGGATGTTGCTCTGCGAGGCAGCTGCAGTGCAGCGCGAGCAGCTGCGCAACCCACGCGGAGCCATTCCCTTGTTGGAACAAGCACGTGAGCTCGATCCGAGCGACACGCTGGTAGCGCGCGGCTTAGCCAGCAGCTTGATGGCAGCTGGTGATCAAGACGCGGCGCTCGGCGTGTTGGCCGAGGCCCTCGAAGGCACCGAAGAGGAGAGCGAGCGGTTGTCGCTCTTGCTCACGCGTGCCTCGATGAACTCCGAAGCCAACGATCTGGAGGGTGCGCTCGCCGATCTCGAAGCTGCATTCGCAATCGAGCCTGGCGCAGCGGCCCAAGAGCTCGACGCAGCGCTAGCCCAACGGAGCAGCATGGCCGCCTCGAGCGGCGATCACGAAGCTGAGCGCAAAGCCACCCTGCGACGGGTCGAGGTACTGCTTTCGTTGGAAAACCAAGCTGCCGCGATCCAGCTGCTCACTGGTTGGCTGCAGCGCGCCCCCCAAGACGTGGAGGCATTGCGGCAGCTGTGCAAGCTCAATGCCGAAGCCGCGCAATGGAATCTGGTGGTGGTCAGCGCCTCACAGCTGGCGGATCTCGAGACCGGCGACGAGCAGGTCGAAGCGGCCGCCTTGTTCGCTCGTGCCTGGACGGAGCTCGGCGCCCCTGAGAACGCTCGCGAGGTGCTGGAACAAGTCTGGAGACAGCAACCCGAGAATCCCGACATCCGCGGCGAGGCCCGCAAGCTCTACCAACAAATCGGCGCCCAGCGCGAGCTTGCAGAGGTGTACTTGATGGACGCCTACGCAACTGAGGACACCGAAGAGAAGGTCCAATACCTCAGTTGGGGTGCCCAGACGCTGCTCGGGCTCGGTTATGTCGACCGCGCGCTGCCTGCCTTGGAGCAGCTACTGGTCCTGAAACCCGACGACATCAACGCGTCCTGCTTGTTGTCCGACGCGCACGCAGCTGCGGGACGGCTCGACGAGGCTGACCAGCTACTCGACGATGCCATCAAGGCGGCCCGACGGGCGGCGCCTTCGCGCGCATTGCTGCTGCAACGAAAAGCGCGCCTAGCAGCCGCACGAGGTGACGCAGCGAGTCAGCTCGACTGCCTCAAGCAAGCTCATTCGGCGGATCGAAAGAACGCCGCCATCGCCATCGAGCTAGCCGATCTCGCTGAGGTCAGCGAGCAATGGGACCTCGCCTCCAAGGTGCTGCGCGCCATCTCCTTGTTGGAAGACGAGCCGCTGATGTCGCCCGCACAAGCCCTGGTACGTCAAGGCCACATCGCGTTGCGCCAAGGCGACCAAAAGAAAGCACTGTACTGCGCCAAACGTGCCCTCAAAGCAGACGCCGAGCTGCCCGAAGCACAAGCCTTGATGCAACAGCTCGAGAGCTGAGAAACCGGGCGGGGATAAAGAGGCCGTCTCACCTGGGGATAACCCGCCCGAGACTCCCCTACATTGATTTCGGAGTTATGAGACGACCTCTAACCCCGCCCCTATGGACATTCAGTTTCCCGCACGCCGACGCGGACATGGACGCGGACGCGGACTCAGCTCAAAGCCCAACAGGCTCCAACGGAACGCTGCTCGCACCCTCCGTGTTGGTCCCAAGCTGCCCGGAGGCGTTGCCTCCCCAACAGCGCGCTGTCCCATCACTGAGCACCGCACATGTGTGCTCACCACCCGCGCTGATCGAAACCGCGTCGCTGAGCCCGTCGACCGACTTCGGTACATCGCTGATTGCCGACCCGTCGCTGCCAAGCTGGCCCGACGCGTTCGAGCCCCAACACGAAGCCGTACCGTCCTTGATCACACCGCAACTGTGTCCACTGCCCGCAGCGATGGCGATGGTGTCGAACAGGGTGTTCGGCAAGACCGGCTCGTTGGCCGACGCTGTGCACGCATTGCCCAACTGACCGGTGCTGTTCAAGCCCCAGCAGCGGGGCTTGCCATCGCTCATGGTAACGCAGGTTTGCTTGTCCCCGGAGCTGAGCTCGATTGCTCCCGCGAGGTCGGCAACCTGAACGGGCACGTTGCTGCTCGTGTTGCTGATGTCGCCGAGCTGCCCGTCGCTGTTCTGACCCCAGCAGAATACGGTGGAATCGACCATCACCGCGCAGCTGTGCTCGCCACCAGCGCTGATCGTTTGCACATCGACCAAGCCGCTGACCGCAACGGGTGACGTGCTGTCCTCGTAGCTTCCATCGCCTAGCTGACCTTCGCTGTTGTCGCCCCAACACCAAGCTGTACCGTCCGAGAGCACCGCGCAGCTGTGCGTGCCACCGGCGCTGACGACCCGAACGTTCTCGAGAGCGCCAATTGCCACGGGGGTGCTACTGGCGTTGTTGCTCCCGTCGCCGAGCTGGCCGGCGGTATTGGCGCCCCAGCACCAAGCGCTACCATCGCCAAGCAGGCCGCAACTGTGCGTCCCACCGGCGCTGATGGCCTTCACGTCGGCAAGGTGGGCAACTGCGGTCGCCACCGAGCTGCTCTGCTCACTGCCGTCGCCGAGCTGACCGTCAGCGTTCTGTCCCCAGCAGCGCGCCGTTCCGTCAGCTAGCACGACGCAGCTATGGCTGAGGCCGGCGCTGAGCTGCAGCACCGCACAATCAGTGGGACAACCGCTGGCCGTCTCCTTGGTTTCGCAGCTACCGTTTTCTTCGCAGAATGCAACGCCCCCAGCGCCGCCAGTGGGGACAGCGCCGCCGCTGCCACCGCTACCACCTTGCGCGGTAGCGGTGGGATAGATCGGCGGGCCCGGATTGTCGCGCTCTTCAGGACAGCCAAAGCCGAGCACCACGACAGCCGCCGCCAACAGCATCGTGCCGCCGAGCGGTACGCGTCCCATCTTCGTGCGTGTGTTAGCCATCAGAACCAATCATATAGGGCCTACTCGTCCGGCGGGCTGCAATCGAACTTGAGGTTCCAGCTCTTGAGCGTAGGCGCCGAGAGCTTGTCCGCCGAAGGCACCAGATGCGAGATGACCCGCAAGTGGTTGTTGTGGAGCGCCCTGTTGTTGGCATTGAGGGTGGTGTTGACGTAGGCAGCACCATTTTGGGTGTTGGGCGGGCCTGGCTTGGCCACCACCGCTTGGCCCTGCAAGGAGGCGGGACCGGGCGGCACGGTGAACTGGAGCGCATCGCTAGGCGCCGAGTCGAGGCCTGCTTTGCTGGTTGCGGTGCGTACCGTGAAGTCGATGGTCGAGCCGCCAGGCGCGTCCGACTCCCAGGTCCAGTCGCCCCACACCACCTGGGTGCCGGACGGACAGTAGCCGGTCAGATCGTAGTCGCGAACGAACCAACCTTCCTTGTACTCGTTGGGCGGCGGCGCCGCTGGCTTCTTGCCCGTCTTGATCAGCGCGGTCTCCTCAGACCACAGCCAGCCGTCGAGCAACACCGTCGAGTCGAGGATGTGGTCGCCTTGATCCCATGTCGAGAAGTGCATGGTGATCTCGTCGCCCGGCTCGATCGGCGCGGTCGTCGTCAGCCAATCGGTACCGCCACCGCATGTGTAGATCCAGCACTTGCCGTCGAAACCCGTACCCGAGAGCTTCGGGCTCGAGCAGGTCTGGCAGCCGGGCACCGTGAAGAAGGCGATGTTGACGCTGACGGCGTTGTTGTTGGCGTCAAAGGAGATGTTGTTCGAGTTGCTCGCCGGATTGGACGGCGGGTTGGGATAAAGCAGCCCCACGAAGTGATCGTTCCAAGGGGTGCACACATACTCCGGGTACTCCGAAGACATGAAGTTGAAGTCGTAGGAGAACGACTTGGCGTTGGTGGGAACGCGGATCTTCAGCCACAGCCCTGCCGAGTCGTTAGCCGTACCCGAGCTACCTGGACAGCCAGCGGCGTTCTTGGGGAAGCCGGTCGGGTAGCTGCAGGCTTTGCCCTGAACGAAGCTCCAGTTGGGATTGATGTAGCCCGAGTCACCCGGCGCCCGCGCAGTGCCCGAGGAGAACACCGCCATGCGGTTGCCCCCTTGAGGCTTGTTGTTCGGCCCGAATTGGCTGTGGATCCCTTGCCCCTTGACGTGGTTCGAGGTGCTCGCGTCGGCTCCTACGAGCTTGGCCTCGAGCACGCCCCACTTCTTGTTGACCCCCACGCCGTTGGGATCGGCAACCTGACAAAGATCGATTGCCTTGGCGAAGTCCATCGGTGTGTTCGATGCCATCGCGAGTCCGTTGTCACAAAGGCCCGGCTCGTTGTCGATGGTATTGTCGCAATCCTCGTCGATCTGGTTGCCACCAAAATCGTAGGCGCCCGGATTGACGTAGGGATCGCAATCCATGCAATCGCCTTCCGTAAACGAGTAGCCGTCCTCGTCGTGGTCGCAAGAGTCCTCGAAACAAGTGAAGCACTTGCCCTCGAAGTTGACGCATACCGCGCTGCAGACGGACTTGACCTTCGCCACACAACTTGCGTCCCAAGTGCCCGAGCAACAACTCGGCTGAACGGCGCAAATCTTCGTGACGCAGCTACCACACGTAGGCGGCGGAGGAGGCGGAGGCGGCGGCGGAGGCGGCGGATCGTTGCTCATCCCCGTGACCTTGATGTCATCGAGGTTCCACGAAGACACTTTCCAGCCGTAGCTCTTCCAAATTCTGTGGCCAAAGCGAACTCGGAACTTGGAGTTGGCGTGCTGGGTGACTTCGTGGGTGATCTTCTTCCAACTGTTGTCCTTCTCTCCGGTGAAGGGCTTACCGGTCCACACGACCACCCACTTGGAACCGTTGTAGACCTCAACCCTATGGACTTGGTAGGGCGTGCCCATGGAGTTGAGCCAGCGATAGTACTCGAGGTTGATGGGCTCCATAGCCCCGGTCAGATCGATGATGGGACTGGTTAGATAGTAGTACCAGTGCGAATAGGTCGGCGCGTTGCCACCGATGATGATGCCCGCAACGCCGTTGTCCTTGGTGTCTGTGTGGTCCTTGGACGGATCGGGGTAACCGAGCCACTGCCCCCAGGAGCTCTTCGCCGGCCCTATCTGCCACGTCGAGCCGAGCGACCAGCCCTTGCTGTTGTTGGCAAAGGGCTCTTCGAAGTAGGTCTTGAGGGTGCCGCCAGCGCTTCCTGAGCTGATCTCTATGTCATCGATGTTCCAGCTCGAGACCTTGTATACCCCCCAGATCGACCGATAGCCGAAACGGATGCGCATCTTGGCGCTCTTGTGGGCCGTGATGTCGTACTTGATCTTCTTCCACGAGCTGTCCAGGACGCCCGGCGAGTTTGCGCCCTGCCACAGGGTCGTCCACTTGCTGCCGTTGTACACCTGAACGATGTTGTACATGAACGGTATGTAGTCACTGTTCAGCCAACGGTAGAAGCTCAGCTCCATGGGGGAAGCGGCTCCCGCAGTGTTGATTGTCGGACTCGTGAGCCAATACCAGCCGTGATATTTCTGCGGAGCAAAGCCGCCGATGACCACACCGGCGATGCCGTTGTCGCTCGTCGCGGTGTTGTCTTTGCTCGGATCGTGCCCACCGTAGAAGCCCCAACCCGACGACGCTTTGGCCTTGCCGATCTGCCAAGTGCTGCCGAGCGACCAGCCTGCACTGTTATCTGAGAAGTCCTCACTGAAGAGCACCTTCTTGCCTGGTGGCGGAGGCGGAGGCGGAGGCGGCGGAGGCGGTGCTGCCATCTCATCGCAACCGGCCACCAGAGCAGCACCTTCTTCGCAGATGGAGTGCGAACATTTGCCCGAGGTGCCGCCCTTGCAGGACTCCGGGGCACCGTAGGGGTTGGAGCC
This sequence comes from uncultured Polyangiaceae bacterium, assembly GCA_964599485.1. Lineage (GTDB taxonomy): Bacteria > Myxococcota_A > Polyangia > Polyangiales > Polyangiaceae > JAPYTK01. The sequence continues at coordinate 13,136 of CAZRGL010000054.1, read as the reverse complement.
AATCAAAGTCAGGCCGCCGTCGGTCTCGGCAATGCCAGCGTCTTCGTCGCCCAGACCCGATGGATCATCTTCGAAGGTGTTGCAGTACGGATTGCATGGGTTGTTCCCGCACTTCTTGGCTTGTCCGTAGCCTTGCGGTGTCGCTCCACCAGGCGATAGCGTCACATCCCCGGTGATTTCGCACTCGCCCCAGCTTCCATCGACACACACGGCGTGACCTTGACCGCATACCACCTGCTCGCCGCTTTGGCCGACCACCTCACCGCAGACGATCTGTTGGCCCGCGTTGGTGCAAGGACAGCCCGGCCCTGGCAGACTGCAATCAGTCTCACCGAGCTCCGGTAGCCCCTCGAGCCCCCCTCCTTCGGCGCCGCAAGCGGCGACACCGAGGCAAGCACAAAACGCAGTAAGCAGCGCCACAGCGGGGATCACACTGCGAACGCGACGGAGGTTTTCGGTGAGTTTCAAAATGGTCTATCCGGGTTGTGGCTCACTCAATAGAGCGTGCCGAAATCGAAGTTGATCGTCTCTCCGAGAAATAGTGCCTGCAATTGCCAGCCTGGGGCGGGGGGCTTGCCACCACCTGCACCACCGCCGCCGCCGTTGCCCGCGGCCAGCTCCGCGATGGTCTTGGTGGTGTTGTCGAAGGTCAGCTCGATGCTGCCTTGCGAGTCCGGGATGATCGCGATGAGGGTCGCGAAGACTTTGTTGCAGTTCTGGCTCGTCTCAGCGGTGAGGTAGATATTGCTGAGCTCGATGTCCACTTCGCCCGCCTGGTGGCGAATGTGCAGATAACCTTTTTCCTGTTGGTCCACGGTGTAGAAGTGCCCGGCTCCGACGGACGCGGAGACCAACTTGGGAACCTCGTTGATGAAGGTGTGGGTTCCCGAGCCAAGGTCCTCGGTGGCTGAAATCGCCATCATCGGGTCTTTGACGTCGGGCATCGAAGCGGACAGGACGATGGAGAGGGGGTGCGAATAGGTGTCGTCATAGGCGAGCTTGTTCAGCACCGAGGCCAGCTCGATTGGAGTCGGCGACATGAACCCAATACCCGACGCCTGGAAAGCGACTTCCTGGTTGCAAGGATCGTCAGAGGTCGGCTTCTCCATGCCGCCCCCGCCTGCGTTATTGCCTCCGCCGCCAGTCGCCCCCTGGCCGCCACCGCTCGAGGTGTTGTTCGTTCCGCTGCTCGTGGTCGTAAAAGGAGCCGGGCCGGTCTTTGGGGTCTCTTCATCGCAACAGCCTGAAAGCGGATCGGCCACCAGCGCCAACGCCGCCAGCGCCACTACCGCTCTCCAAAAACCTGTTCCGAAAGGAGTCGACATTCTGCCCCGTGGTCCGTTCCGCAAACCATGTGCCAATTTTTTTTCCGGTCATAAGTCCTCAATCATACTGAGTTTTTGAGTCGCTCCACATGGAAAACATTTGCTTGATATGAAACGCTTTCATGTAGGCAAAGGTGCGAGCTGCTCGACTGTGCAGTAGATCGTTGAAAAAGCAGCAATTTGGTATTTCCGAAGGTCTGCAATGCACGACGTATGCCTTTGCAGACTACCTGTTTCTCGATACTTAGAGACACCCATGGCGTGTGCGGTACAAACCACCCCGTGTGCGGCACATCTGAGAGCGGGGGTTTCCAAGTGTTTGGTTCACCAAATCCCATCACCACGGGTCCGAGCATCGGCTAAACTAAAATCGCTCAGCGGCGCTCAAGTTTTTTTGGAAACGACCGTTCTGAGTGTTGAGGGCGATTCCCCATCCCTGGAGTCGCCGTAGAAACATGCGCATCCCTAGTAAAGTCGATGGTCCCGATCGTCCGGCCCGCTCTGAGCGGACCCAGGAGGCGGGGCAATCAAAGCAAGCGAAGCCTCAAGCTTCGGCAAGCGGAGGGGTGGCCACGGGCGGCGTGAAAGCCACTGTCTCTGCAAGAGCGCGCAGCCTGGCAAGCGAGCATGGCATCGATGAAGCCAAAGTAAACCGGCTGCGTGAGCTCATCCACAACGGCAGCTTCGCAATGGACTTCGGTCTGATAGCGCAGCGCATCGTTGCGGGTGGCTAAACCGAGTGGCCGCGACGCTTGCCATTCGCCCGAGGTAAGCGTCGCAGTCGCTCATATTTTCTTTGCCCAAGGGCGCTACGGATTACTTGCTGGGGCGGAAGAAGGCGCCGAGGGTCCTCGCTAGCCGCCCAGTCAGGTCGATGGCTTTCGGGTGCCTTGGTCGAAAATGGGTCGGAGCACCGCCTCGAGCTGAGGATAGCTCACTCGTGTCGGGAAGAGGCTGGACATCGACGCCAACCCGAGCTGCACCGCAACGCAGACGTGGGCAATTGCGTCTAGATCGGGGTCAGGACCAAGCGCTGGTGATAGCTCATCGTCAGCCGCAGCCTGCTGGAGCAATCCTCGGATTATCTGAACGAAAGTCGTAAAGAATCCGCGCACTTCCTCCGCCAGCGGCGTCGTCTCGTCCGACATTTCGATGGCAAAGCGCGCCAGCATACGCTGGCTAGCAGGGTGGTCTTGGGCGATGGTTGCGGTGATTGCGCTCAGCTCCGCCAGTTTGTCGAGCGGGCTCGTCGGCGAAGCGAGAACCTCTTCCATCTGGGGCACGAACAGCTCGTCTCGGATGCTTTGAAGGGCGGTGAGGGCGAGGGCGTGCTTGTCGTCGAAGCGGCCGTAGACAGCACCTTGTGTCTTGCCGATCTTCTTGGCGACCTCTGGGATCCGCAGACCCAAGTAGCCGTTATTCGCTATTTCTTCGACCGCCGCCTCGATGATGGCGGCCTGCACCCTCTCGCTCTCGTCGCGGGGAATACGTGCCACATTCACAGTCCTAGCAACATTTCATAGTTGTTGGTGTGATTATTCGCTCAGCCCATTGTCCTGCCGCTCGCCCAGCTCGCGCTTGAAGAGCTCGCGGACGTGCTCAGCGAGCTTCTCGGCTGACCCATCGGGCCAGGTCTCGGGTGCGAGCTCACCGACGACGCGCAGGCGGATCGGGTGACGCCCACGCAGGACGAAACCCGCCTTGGGCAGCGCATTGCCCGTGCCCTCCACGGTGATCATCAGAATCGGAACCTGACACCGCTGAGCCAATGTGAATGCGCCGTGTTTGAAAGAGCGCAAGCGACCATCTTTGGAACGAGTGCCCTCGGGGAACATCATGATCGGGTTTCCGCGCGCCAGCGTCCGCTCGCAGGCGTTCATCATCTCCGCAACGCTGGCTGGATCGCCACGCCGCAAACTGATGTAGCGATTGAGCGTCATGTTCCAGCCGATGAAGGGCACGCGAAAATTCTCGATCTTCGATACCCACTTGAAGTGCACAAACAAGCGAAAGAGCACCAAGATATCGAGCAGGGACTGATGGTTGGCAACCATCACGTAGGGCACGCCTGGGCGAATCATGTCGCGCCCCTGCACCGTGACTGGCCAGGCCGGATTGCTCCAGGTGTAGAGCGAAGCCCAAAAACAGGTGAACTGATGCAGCACCCGTAGCTTGTGATCGAACAGCACGGTCAGCAACCAAACCAAAAACGCAAAAGGAAACATCAAGGCGGAGCTGAGCGTCAGAAACACCCAAAAAGCCGTGGAGTAGATGCGCAGCGAGACGGGTACGGCTGCCTCGTCGTTGCCACTGTCCTCGTGCTCCCTCGACACGTTCCAGATCTACACCGAAGCGCGCGTCAGGATCGAGGGTCGTCGGCTTGTAGTCGCAGCGGTGGGCGCTTGAAGCGGGCACGAAGCTTGTTGATGGTGCGCAGAACGGGCCCGCGGCGAACGATGGCGAGCTCGAGCCGGCGCTTGCCCGGTATGTCGAGCATGAGCAAGCCGACGAGGATGGTGAGCAAACCTTGGCCCGGCACTCCAGGCAGAGCCAGCACGAGACCGATGACCACCAGGGCTACGCCCAAGAGGTTCTTGAGGATTGCCCAAGCGATCTGCGAGAAGCGGGACTGCAGACGGCGGCGCATACCCCGATCCGATGCGATGAAGTGGTCATCCGAGATGGCCAGCAAATAGGTCACGACGACCGCGAAGCTCACCAGCGTCGAGAGCAGAAACACCCCCGCAAGCACGGCAATCTGCTTGTATGTGAACCCGAAAAGCACGGAACGCTGACCCTCACCCCCAACCGCAGATGCGAACCGGGCTAGGCACAACAAAGGTAGTCGCGCAGCTCGACAAAGCCCATGCCGTCGCCGCGGCCGCCCCCGAGGGCGCCCCCC
>CAZRGL010000054.1:0-8899 GCA_964599485.1 uncultured Polyangiaceae bacterium | reverse complement strand
CCATGCCGTCGAGCGCGCCGCGAATTTCGCCGCGCGCTCGAGCACCGGCCACCGAAACGACGATGGGCAGATCGCGCAACTGGCGAAGCTGTTCGGGGGCGATGACCTCAGCGCCAAAGATCCGCTGTCCGAGGCGACCGGGATGCAGCTCGACGATTACCGCTGGGCGCTTGTCGTGCTGTAGGAGTGCTTTTCGGAGCGCTTTGCCCGTGGAGCCATAACCCCACAGCACGTAGCGCTCAGCGCTACGCAACAAGCCTCGTGCGAGGAAGTGAGCGCGACACTGGGTGAAGCGTGCAAGTTGGTAGCGAGGATCGACTCGGGACAAGCGCGCGGGACCATCGCGCCAGCACAGCAGCACACGGGGCATGCTGCTGAGCGTGTGGCCTTGCTCCAACAAACGCAGAATCAGGTCGTAGTCCTCCGGCCAACCGGTCTCGCGGTAGTCCAGCTCACGCAGAATGGCGGTGCGAATGAACAGCGTCGGATGCGCAATGGGGCATTCGACGAAGGCCTCACGACGTAAACGCTGGGGTGAGTCGATGCTGTTGAGCCAGCGCTCGTATTGCCGCAAGCCGTCACGCACAGCCTGCCGTGGGAACAAGCGCACGTGACAACCCGCCGCGCTCAGGGAAGGCTCAGCTTCGAGCAATGCCAGCTGGTCACGCAGGCGGTGGCGCAACATGATGTCGTCGGCGTCCATGCGTGCCGTAAAAGGCGCCCGGCACAGCGACACGCCATGCTGTAGAGTCGGGACCAAACCTCGGCGGGGCTGAGCAACCACCCGAAAACGAGGGTCACGGCTAGCCCAGTCGCGCGCCAGCTCGAGACTGCCGTCGGTTGAGCCATCGTCGACGATGACGCAGTCGAAAGCGCCCTCACTCTGCCGAGTAATGCTCGTCAGACACGAGCCCAGGGTGGCTCGGGCATTGTGCACCGGCAGCAAAATCGAAACACGCATCTGGCCCTAGTCTTGAAGACACGCCTCAGTCCCGGAATAGCGAGGCTAATCGCGCAGGTCTTCCGAATCGATAATCTGGTTTTCCGCGGTGGGATCGAGGGCGAGCCGCGCCAGTGCTCGGGCTAGCGTGGTGTTGCTGGTCGAGCGATAGCGGTCACGCAAGCGGCGCCCACCAAAGGCGCCGGCAACCGAAAGCGCGCCGTCGACGAGAGCAGAGCCCAGCCGCTCACCTGTTCTCTTGTCATCGCGATCGGGACCAGTGATGAAGGAGGGCCGCGCGATGGTGTAAGGCAAGTCGCCCTCGAGCAGCATCTGCTCCACTTTCCAGCGGGCGTGCATGTAACTACCTGGCGAGGAGGGCTTGGCGCCCACCGAGGACAGATACACGAAACGTGGTGGCTCAGGGAGCTGTCGTGCAGCGCGGATCAACATGGCAGTGAGGCCGAAGTCGATGCTTTCGTAGGACGTGTCGCTGCCGGCCGCGCGCTCTCGTTGTGCCCGTTTGCGGGTCGTCCCGAGCAGCGCAAAAACGACTGTTGGCGCGTAGCGGAGCATGGTCGCGCTCATCGCCTCGTCCTGCCACGGGGTCTGATCGACCTCGGCCCCTATCGCAGCAAAGCGCTCTCGCCATTGCGGCAGTTGGGAAGACCCAGGTCGGACATGCGCCACGGTCGCAAGCTCGTGCTCTTGGCTGAGCACTCGAACGAGCTCACGGCCCGTATAACCTGTAGCGCCCGCAACGAAGCACAGCTGTTGCTGCTGATCGCTCACTGTTGCTCCTGCTACTTGGCCGCCTTCATGACCGTGCCGCCGCGCTGGTTGGTCCAGTAGACACTGGTCGCGTCGACGGCGAGGTAGATCGGCTTGTGCTGCTTGGACGCGAGCACCTCGGGCTGTCCTGAGCCGTCCACCTTCGCTTTGAGCACCCGGCCGTCGTCAAACTCCGGACTGGTGCCGAAGCTGGTCCAGTAGACGTGGGTCGCATCGAGCGCGATCCCCGCCGGGAAGGCCTGCTGGTCGGCGATGGCCGTAGCGGTATTGCCGCCGACAGGAACCGTCATGATGGTGCCCTCACCATCGTTCACGCCTTGATTGCTGAAGAAGACGTTGGCTTCATCGACAGCGATGTCGAAGGGGAAATTCTGCATCGAGACCAGCTCGCTGAAACCGCTGGAGTTGATGGGCGCCTGGCCCACGCGATGGTTGGAGAAGCGCGTCCAGAAGGCGGTGGTCGAGTTGACCGCGATGCCCGCCGAGTTCTGCTGACTGTTGGCCATCGTGGTTGAGCTGCCGCCGGTCAAGGGCATGCGTTTGGGCATGCTGCCAAGCCATTGGGTCCAATAGATCTGCTGGCCGTCGATGGCGATGTCGTAGGGGTACTTGGACTCGCTGGCGAGTTGCGTCGGGTTGCTACCGTCCAGGTCAGCCTTGTTGATGGAGCCGCCAGTAAAATTGGCCCAATACACGCTAGTCGCGTCGACCGCGACCGCCCGTGGGCCTCCTTGCATCGCGGCAATCACCTCTGCTGCGCCGCCGCCCAGGACCACGCGCATGACCGCACCGTCGAGGTAGTCCGGCGCTGTGCCCTTGTTGGTCCAGTACAGGTGCGTCGCATCGACCGCGACTCCAGTTGGGGCCAGCTGCGTGCTTGCCAACCTGCAGGCGCCGTCGATGCAGCTGCTCGAGCCACAATCGTAGCCGCAGGCGCCACAGTTCTTGGCGTCGGTTGCCGGATCGACACAATCGTTGCCACACAACAGCTTGGGCTCATCGCACGACCCCGTCGTCATGTTGCCTCCTCCACCGCCGGAGGAGGTGCTGGTCGTCATGGTGGAGCCACCCTCGCCACCGGTCGAGCCGCCCATGCTCGAGCTGTTGTCGCCACCGGTCGAGCTCGAGTTGGTGGGCGCGGGCGCTGTGTCGGTGTCGTCGCCACAACCTGAAATACCAACGGTCAATCCGCCAGCGACAAGCATGGACCAAGCCAGCAATGAGGAGCACTTTCGATTCACGACGCCCATAGTTGCGTTGTCCCGCCGCCGATGCAACTGGGACTACGTTCGTTCCACAGCTCGGGTGAGATCGACAGATCGTTCAGACGAGACCGCCGAATAGGAAACGGACGACGGATTCTGGAACAGCTGAGTCTGAGGCTTGCCCGCAGACGCGCTATTTCACGCGCATGCTCAGAACGGTCAACTGGGCTTGCCTGGTCGTCTTCTTCGAGGCGCGCTTGTCGACCGCGTAGATGATGAACGGAAGCGAACGCTTCTTGGTGTTGACCAATACGGTAGAAACGAAGGCCGGTATGCCGTTGAACTTGCACTGGTGGTCGATGATTCGCGCCGATAGCTTGTTCGGCCCAATCTTCGTCTTCTTGACCGGTTTCTTGGTGCAATCGGTAATGTCGAAGGTCTTCTGCGCATGCTGCGAGCGCCCCACGAACTCACCCTTGCTCGCCACGGTCGTAAAGGCCAAAAGCGCCTTCTTGTCAGGCGATGCTGCAAAGGCATAGAGGCCTTTCTTCGAGAGCCGCCAGCCGCGCGGGATCGGCACCTGCACATTGGTCGCTGGAATGGTCTTGTAGACGGCGCCAGCTATCACGTTCACACGCTGGCTCGGCGCTGCGGTCGGCTCCGGCGTCGATTCCGCCTCGGTTTCATCTTCATCTTTGTCCTTTTTGCAGCCCAGAGTGGGGAAGACGAAAACGCTGACGAGAGCGAGCAGAGCGAGACGACGAATCAGAGAAAACATCCGCGGATGTTACTCCGTCCAATTGGGAAGCACAATCATTGAGGAGGCAATAATTCATGGTCTGGCTGGCCGCTGTTGCCGTCGGGCAAGCTGCTGTCGTCCGGTTGGTAGCGCCCCGTCAGTCCTCCGATGAGGAACACGACCATACAGACCAGGCCCCAGCTCAAGCCAACCACCACGCCCGCGTCGACGAAGCCTCGCCACGGCTGCGGCAGCTGCCGAACGAGCAATACGGCTGCGACGATGAAAAGCACCAAGCCCCGCGCGACGATCAAGTTGCGGCGCTTGGCGTGAAACAGCGCCATGCAATAGAGCGGCGCCAACACGACGTGCAGGGGCCGGGGATTGCGCGCCAAGAGCAAGGCCCGTGAAACGACGCGCGGTGAGAAGCCGCGTTGAAATCCAAGAATGCCTTTGGCGTACACGCTCAGCAGGATCCAGGCGGCGAAGAGGGCGATCTGCCAACCCGGCATCACCCGTGGCTCGAATGCCTCGAAGGCAACATGTGCCAGTTCGTAAATCGCTTGCACCAAGGTCGCCGCCACGCCGAGCACGCCCCAAAGTACAATACCGACGGCAGCTGCGGACAGGGGCTCGGACTCTACTTCGGCCATCACATTCGATCGTCAGCACCCCCGCCGTTGCTCGATGGAGTCGGCGAGATGGACAGCAAAAGGAAGCGAGCAAGTGAATGCCGGCGACACGGCGTTGAGAACGTGTAGTGAGTGTTCATCAGCTTCGACGTGAAAATCCGTCACCAGCTCGCCACTACGACGGTCGAGCAATTGGGCCCGGATCCCCGGGCGCCCCCATTTCGTGAAGTCGGCGAGACGCAACCCATCAACCATTCGCCCGGCTTCGGCGACCAACACGTGGCGGAAGATCTTTCGGGACTCGACGATCGCGTGCCGACGAAAGCTTCGGTTGCGCAGCAACAATGACAGCTCCCGCAACACAATCTGGCCGAGCTCGCGCGGGTTGAAGCCAGCGAAGAAATGGCGGTCAAAACCTCCGTAGTTCTCCCGCCAAAACGCTGGCAGCGCGGTAGGGCCAATCTTGAGTTGACCATCGACCGTAACGGTCAGGTGTAACCCGAGAAACGGCATTTCCATATTGGGCACTGGGTAAACCAGTGTCGAGAGCGACGGCGTATTGCTGTTTCCGTAGAGGTACAGCCCCTTGAAGGGGATGATGCAGTACTGCTTACCAAAACCATGAGCATGAGCGATCTTGTCGGCCTGTAGCCCCGCGGTGTTGACCAAATAGCCAGCCTCGATGTCACCGCGCCGGGTGCGGGTCAACCGTCCGCGGCGCCCCTGCCACGCTGTGTTGGTACAAACTACGATGCGCTGGCTGCGCGCTTCGCGGGCCAGCTCTGCCATGACCTCGCCCGGATCGACCGTCGCGGTGCTCGGCGCAAAAAGTGCCCAGCCGCAAGTGCGTACGTGCGGCTCGATGTCTCGAACCTCGGCTTCGCTGAGCGTCTCGAGCTTCACACCGTTGCGGCGCCCCCGCTCTTGTAGCTCGCGCAGACCCGCGTGCTCAGCCTCGTTGTTGGCCACCACGAGCTTGCCGCAGGGCCGCAGTGCAAGCTTGCGCGCTTTGCACCAGCGTCGCATCGCGGCGTTGCCGTCGCGGGTGAAGCGCGCCTTGAGACTGTCCGCGCTGTAATAGAAGCCGGCATGCAACACGCCGCTGTTGCGGCCACTAGCATGCTGACCGCAGCTCCTCTCCTTTTCGAGCACGACAATCGAGGCGGTGGGCTGACGCTTGCGTAGCTCGAGCGCCAAGGTGAGCCCCACGATTCCGCCGCCAACGATCACGAAGTCGGCGCAGCGAGGCAGCGAGCCTGACCCGGCAGTGTCCACCACGCGACCTTAACCCGGATTATTCGCCGCGTCGCCCTGGGGGGTAGCCTTCGCACGCTGAGCTCGAATCAACCCGCGTCGCCCGTTGCGGCCGCCTTTGTGGCAGGGTGGTTGGATGAAGCTTCACGCTGCAGAAATTGTCGTCAGCACCACCAAGGCCCGCGAGCTCGTCGATATCACCGAGCGGGTGCGCGATCTGGTTCGCAACTCCAAAGCGCGCGATGGGCTTTGTGCACTCTATGCTCAAGGCGCGACTGCGGCACTGATGATCCAGGAGAACGACGACCCCAACATCACGCTGGATGTGCTCGACTGTCTCGACAGCGTGGCGCCGGCGGGCCGCTGGCGCCACGACCGGGTGGACAACAACGGGGCAGCCCACATTCAAGCGGGGCTGGTGGGACCGAGCGAGACCATCCCCATTCGCGCTGGACGGCTCGGCCTGTCGACGTGGCAGAACATCTTCTTGTGCGACTTCGATGGCCCCCGCAGCCGCCGCACCGTGCTTTTGACGATCATCAGCGAGACCTGAGCCTGTTTCGTTCGAGAGGCTCCTGCTCGGGGCTAGATCTTGTCGCCCAATGAAACGTCCCATGGGCTGAGGTAAACCGTGAAAAGAATGCTTCTGCTCGCGCTCGCTCTATTGCTGACGACCCCGGCTCTGGTGGCCGCCCACACGTCGGGCCCCGCTGACTTCACCTGCCCGATCGACGGGCATAGATTCAACACGCAGGTGGACTATTCGGGCACCAGCCTCGGCCAGCGACTCGACCTCAAGCCGCTCGGCCCCATCGCCGCGCCGTGGCGCATCCCGGTCTGCCCCAAATGTGGGTTCGTGCTCTACAAGAAGTCCAAGAAGAGCATGACCGCCAAGGAGAAGAAGGTGCTGCCTGCTTATGTCAAGAGTGCGCCCTATCGCAAGGCCCGCGGCGAGTCGAGCCACTACCGGCTCGGCCTCATACTGGCGAGGCTCGGGCGCTCCGAGCAAGACATCGCATACGCCTTCCTTCGCGCCTGCTGGCAAGTGGAGGGGCAGCGCGCCAAGCACAAGCGCTACCTCGAACGTACCCTCAAACACTACCGCGCCGCGCTCGGGAAGAGCGGCTCCAGTCCCGCCATCGCCGCCTTCTTGGTGGGCGAGCTCGAACGACAGCTAGGGCGCTTCAGCGTGGCCAAGGCGCACTTCATCAAGCTCCGCAAGCTCCCCAAGTTCAACGCCAAGCCATACAGACGGATGATCCGCCACGAGCTCAACCTGATCGCCAAGAAAGACAACGCCCCGCACCCCATCCCGCAGCCCGGCGCAAGGCGCGGCCCCAACAGATCCGGAACCAAGAAGAAGCCCTGACGATACTCGATCGTGCTAGGTCAGCTGCGCCGTGATCGGGATCGCCAACCTGAGCAAGGGTTTCGGCCCGCAGACGCTCTTCGAGAAGGTCAGCCTGCAGCTGAACGCAGCGTGTCGCTATGGTCTGGTGGGAGCGAACGGATCCGGCAAGACGACTTTTTTGAAGATCCTCGCTGGCGATGAGCAATCGAGCGGTGGCGAGGTCGCCATGCCGAAGCACGCGCGGGTGGGCGTGCTGCGCCAAGATCGCTTCGAGAGCGACGACCAGCTGATCTTGGACGTCGCCATGATGGGCGACGAGGTGGTGCACCGGGCACTCAGAGAGCAGGACGAGCTCGCTACGCAAGACAGCCCGGACCCGATGCGTATTGGCGAGGTCGACGACATCCTCAACGCCCACGATGGCTACAGCCTCGAAGCGCGCGCCGCGCAGGTTCTGATGGGGCTCGGCATCGCCGAAGAACAGCTACGTCAACCGCTCCGAACACTCAGCGGCGGCTACAAGCTGCGTGTGCTGCTCGCTCAGGTTCTGGTCAGCCGCTCCGATGCGCTGCTGCTCGACGAGCCTACCAACCACCTCGACATCCTCAGCATCGCCTGGCTGGAGCGTTTCCTGGCCGGCTACAAGGGCTGCGTGGTGGTGATCAGCCACGACCATCGCTTCCTCGACAACGTCGCCTCGCACATTCTCGATGTCGACTACGGCACCGTTACGCAATACACCGGCAACTATGCGGCGTTTTTGGCGCAAAAAGTCGCGACCCGCGACCGCAAGGAAACCGAGATAGCCAAGGTAGAAAAAGCCATCGCCGAAAAGAAAGCCTTCGTCGATCGCTTTCGAGCCAAAGCTACCAAGGCGCGCCAAGCACAAAGCCGAGTCAAGCAGATCGAGCGGATCGAGATCCAGCGTCTGGCGCCTTCGTCACGCCGCTACCCCAAGTTCAAGTTCGGCACCTTGCGGCCGAGCGGCCGAGACGTGCTCGCCATTGAAGGAGTGAGCAAGGCCTACGGTGACAACCGCGTGCTCGACAGCGTTTCGCTCACAGTGCGCCGAGGCGAGCGCGTGGCCGTCATCGGCGCCAACGGGCTGGGCAAGTCGACCTTGTTGAAAATCGCCACCGGGCAGCTGGCGGCGGACGACGGCACGGTCAGCTGGGGACACGAGGCAAAAGTTGGTTATTTTGCCCAGGATCCACAGGAGCTACTGCCGGCGCCTACGCAGACCGTGTTGAACTACCTGTGGGACGCTTGCCCGCAGGAAGGCACAGGCTACGTTCGCGGCGTGCTCGGGCGGCTGCTGTTCTCGCGCGACGAGGTGGACAAGAAGATCGCAAGCCTCAGTGGCGGCGAGGCCACCCGATTGATCTTCAGCCGCTTGACGGTGCAGAAGCCGAATGTCCTAGTGCTCGACGAGCCCACCAACCACTTGGATCTCGAGGCCATCGAGGCGCTGGTCGAGGCGCTCGAGGAGTATGACGGCACGCTCATTTTCGTTTCGCACGATCGCTGGTTCGTTTCCCAACTCGCCACCCGCATCGTCGAGGTTCGCGCCGATGGTTTGAACAACTTCTTGGGCAGCTACCAAGAATATGTCGAGCGCGCTGGCGACGATCACCTCGATGCCGAACAAGTTCGCCGGCATGCCAAGTCCAAGAACAAACGAAAACCAAAACCGCAGCCACCAGCACAACCCCAGGTCGCCACGAAGAGCGCCGCCTCCAAGACCAAAGCTCGGCGTACTCGCCGAGTGAGCAGACGGCGGAGCACCGCCGACGAGAGCTCCTCCTAGGGACACCGAGCGGGTGCGCGACGGGGTGCGCGTGGTCGTGACCGGGGCGTGAGCGTGGGCCGGCGTGCCAGCAACGCTTGCCGCGTCCGAGTCCATGTCCAAATCGGCGTAGGGGCGGGGTTCATCCGGGTTCATCCGGGTTCATCCGGGTTCATCCGGGTTCATCCGGGTTCATCCGG
>CAZRGL010000053.1:0-31766 GCA_964599485.1 uncultured Polyangiaceae bacterium | reverse complement strand
GGCGCGCGCGCGGGGGGGGTGTTTTTGCTGGCGCCCCGCCGCGCCGTTTTGTGGGTTGTTAATTCCCCCCCCGCGCGCGTCAAGCGAGCGGTCGTCGGGGGAGGACGGGCCACGAAAGAACAAGTCGCTCGCATCGTCGCCAGCTTGCTGGCTTTGCCCGAGCCGCCACCGGAAGACGCAGCTGATGCCCTTGCCGTGGCCATCACCCATTTGAACACCGAACGCTTCGCCAGCGCGCTGCGCGCAGCCCGTTGAATCGCCGTGAATCGTCTTTTGCACGTTGCTCTCTCGATTGCGTTGTTGCTGCTCGCCGGCCGCGTTGCCGCAGCGTCCCCTGCGGCCAAGCCACTCAGCGCAGCCGAGGTAGCGAGCCGCATGCAGCTTTTCTACGAGCAGGTCGTCACCTACCGGGCGCACTTCGAACAGCGTTTTCGCACCAAGGTGCAGGGCACCGTGAAACGCTCACACGGCCGGGTACTGTTCCGCAAGCCAGGCAGGATCAGCTTTCGGTACCACAAGCCAAAAGGAAACCGCGTCGTGTCCAATGGCAAGTACATCACAGTGTACGAGCGGCAGACCAAGCAGCTGTATCGCAGCAAGCTCCGCCGCTCACAATACCCAGTGGTGCTGGCTTTTCTGATGGGCAGGGGGTCGCTCAAAAAGGGTTTCAAGCTGCGGCTGCTCGATCCGCAGCGCAAGAAGATCAAGAAGGGCTACGTGCTCGAAGCCGTACCAATCGACGCCACCTCCGCCTACCGCAAGCTGCTGATGTATGTCGACGACAAGAGCTACCAAGTCCGGCGCGTGCTGCTGCTCGATGCGCAAGGCAACCAGAACCGCTTCACCTTCAGCAAAGCGATCCTCAACAAGCCCATCGCCAAACGCGAGTTCAAGCTCAAGACGCCCAGGGGAACCACAGTGATTCGACCCTGACGCCGTCTCGCCAGCTATTGGGTGACGAACGTAATGGGAATGGAGATGACCGCGCTACCTGCTTTGGGCGGCGGAAACTGAGCTGCCGCTGTTTCTTTTTTCAGACAGCCAACGATGGGTCCGATCTTCCCACCTCCGCCGCCGCCCACACTCAGCACTTTGCCGTCCGAGCCGATCCTGACCACCAGTGTGACACGGCCGCCCAGATCTGGGTGCTTGGTGAGCGCGTCGATGAAACAAGCGCGATACTTCTTTCGTAGACGACCGACTTCTTTGGCCACGCCGGCCGAGTCGTACCCCGGTGGTGGCCCATAGGCGCCGGCTACCATGCTGCTGTCCGCTCTGGGCTTCGAAGCCGTACTGCCAGCTGTCGTCGTAGTCGAAGGTGGCGCGGAGGAGCTGGTAGCAACTGGCGCCGCGGACGATGTCGCCGTCTGTGAAGCAACAGGCGCAGCGCTCGGGCCGCCCGTTGGCTGCGGAGCGATCGCCGCAGAAGGCACGCTCGTCACCGACGGCTCCTGCACCTCGTTGGTCGTCTGGCTCGGCGGACACGCCGTCAGCGCTCCGGACGCGAGCATGGCAATCAGCGGGCCAGTGCCGACGCGCCCAGACGACGTCGCGCAGAACGGGCAACTACTGTCCGCAGCTCGGACGTGACGGCGACAGCGACGGCAGACAACGAGCTCAGTCATGGCCACATGTGTACAGGACCAGTCACCAAGTCGGAAGTGAGGCCTCGAGATTGATCGGATCTCCGATTATGAGCGCGCGGGCGCGCCGGAGGCTAGGGTGAGCGAGCTTCGCGCACGCGCTCGCATCCGACCACGGTCACGGCCACGCCCACCGTACCCGCTGATAGGCTCTGTGCGATGTTGACCGGGCTCATCAAGCGCCACTCCTGAGTGGCCGTCGCTGGGGCGCGGCGACGCGCCCTGGCGGTTTTTCGTGGTCGGATGCGAGCGGGTGCGCGGGCAGGGTGCGCGTCGTCGGGGCCGAGCGGGTGCGCGACTGGGTGCGCGTGGTCGTGACCGGGGCGCCGGGCGTGAGCGTGGTCGGGGCGTGACCGTGGTCGGGGCGTAGTGGATTGCGCTGCGAGATGACCTTTGGCCACCGCCCAACGCTATGGTTTCACGAACGTCAGTGGAATGTGCAGAACGGCGGCGCCGTCTTTCGGCGGCGGAAACTCGATGTCCTGCGCCTCTTTCTTGAGACATGGAATGATCGGCGCGAGCTTGGGCGTGCCGCCACCACTGACGGCGAGGACCTTGCCGTCGGCGCCAACCTTGATCACCAAGGTGACCGAGCCCTCCAAGTCCGGGTGTTTCTTGCTCCCCTCGACGTAACAAGCGCGGGCCCGCCCGCGAAAATCACGGATCACTTTGGCAACACCTGAAGGCGGCGGGGGCGGGGCGCCATAAGCGGTCACCGATGTGCGATGGGGATCCGGCGGCCCTACCGCTGTTGTCGATGGCGCCGGCGCCGAGCTCGTCGCTGGGGACGTTGACGCTACGGGTGCGATTGGCGCGCTTGGCTCGCCCGTCGGCACGACGACCGGTGGCGCGGCCGACGCCGCAGATCCGGGCACATCCGTCGTCTTGCTCGGCCCACAAGCCGACAGCGCCCCAGATGCAACAACGGCCACCAGCACGCTGGCGCTCTTGCGCCATCGGTGCGAGGGCGCTGCGCAGAACGGACACGACGGCTCCCGCGGCCGAACATGACGACGACAACGGTGGCAAATGACCAGCTCGGGCATGCCGCAAGCTTACCCTCAAACCGAGGCGCGAAAGGTCGCCGACCAGGAAAATGTGCTCGGGCAGGGGCGTTCTGGGGACTTCCAACTGAGCTCAGGCGCCGACAAAAGACGAAGGGCGGCCTCGCAATGAGCCCGCCCTTCGCTGTTGGAGGTCCTGAAAGAAGAATGAGGCGGTAAACTTAGCTGCGGCGCTGACGTTGGTAGGCTGGGGTATCCCAGTCCACTTCATCGCCCCGCGCGATCAAACGGCGCGGATCGGTCTCACGTCCCGCGCGCTCTTGGCTCATCGGTCGACTTGAAATCGGCGCTTCTTCCTCACGAAAGCGACGACGTCCCGACGAAGTCGGTGCTTCTTGGTAATGACCGCGATCGACCCGCTCGGTTCGCGCAGTGCGCATGACGGCAGAAGGTCGCTGCGCTTGGGCGGGAATGACCGTGCTACGCGCCGGACGGTTGAAGGAGCTGCGGCGCGAGGACTCTTGCAACGAGAGCTCGTCGACCCGCTGGGCCTCGGCGCCCGTCACCTCGTGGATGTCATCGGACAGCTCTCGATCGAAACCGGTAGCAATGACGGTAACCTTGATGGTGTCGCCCATCGCTTCATCGACGGTCGCGCCAAAGATGATGTTGGCATCCTCGTGGGCTTGCTCTTGAATGAGCGTGGCCGCTTCGCTGACTTCGCGCATGCGCATGTCCATACCGCCCACCACGTTGATCAGCACCCCGGTGGCCCCGTCGACAGAGATGTCGTCGAGCAGTGGTGAGGTCACCGCCAAATCGGCAGCCAGGCGCGCCCGGCCGTCACCCTTGGCACAGCCGGTACCCATCAGGGCACGACCCATGTTGCTCATCACGGTTTTGACGTCCGCGAAGTCGACATTGACCATACCGCTCTGGGTGATCAGATCGCTGATCCCGCGCACCGCTTGGAAGAGCACCTCGTCGGCCTTGCGGAAGGCCTCGACGAAGGACATGTCTTCCTCTTGGTCGAGACTCAGCAGCTTCTCGTTGGGAATCGTCACCAAGGTGTCGAGCTGATCGCTCAGTAGGCTCAACCCGTGCTCGGCGCGCCGCATGCGCTGCTTGCCTTCGAACAAGAATGGCTTGGTCGCAACACCAACCGCCAAGATGTCGTCCTCGCGACAGAGCTGCGCAATCACAGGCGCCGCCCCGGTACCGGTGCCGCCGCCCATGCCAGCAGTTACGAAGACCATGTCAGCGCCGGCCAGTACTTCTTTGAGCCGGGTGACGTCCTCGATGGCCGCCTTGCGACCGAGCTCTGGATTCGCCCCAGCGCCCAGCCCACGCGTGATGTTGGTGCCGATCTGAATCTTGGTCGGCGCCAGACAGTTGTTGAGCGCTTGTGCGTCAGTGTTGACGACCACGAACTCGACCCCTTCGAGTCCGAGGTTGATCATCGTGTTGACGGCATTGCCGCCAGAACCGCCCACACCGATCACCTTGATGCGCGCGTCGTACGAAAGACTATCTTCCGCGAACTCGATCGAGAAACTCATATTCTGCTCCCGGGACTTTTCCAATCCATGTTTCGTCCCCGACATTTCGCGCTGCGATTTTTTTCGCTGGGCACGTGTCCGCTGAGCGCCTCTTCTCATTGGACGGTCGAGGCTGAATGCTCTCATCGTCAGAACGCTGCCCGGAGCCAGCTGAAGAACCTGGATCCTGACTTGTTCTTTTCCTTCTTCTCACTCCTTGGGGGAGGTTCGATCGACTCCGGCACAGCCGGCTCGAACAAACCACGATCGCGGGCTTCGCTGAGCGCACCGGCGCCATACTGAACCAAGCCCACACCTGTAGCGAACTGCGGACCCGCTACCAGCTGGGTGATCCCACCCACCCCCACCCGAACGCCCAAGCGTACCGGCATGCCGAGGATTTCCTCGGCAAACTCTGTCATGCCTTCCATCAACACCGCTCCTCCTGTGAGCACCGCTCCCGCAGAGAGTTGCTCGAGCAAACCGGTGTCTTCGATGCGGTTACGAATGACCGCAAAGATCTCTTCGACGCGTGGCTCGATGATGTCGCTGAGCACGCGTCGCGGCACAGTGCGAGAAGGATGGCCGCCCACGCCAGGCACCTCGATATCCTCCTCTTCGGCCACCATGCGGCCGAGGGCACAGCCCACCCGTCGCTTGAGCCGTTCGGCCTCGCCCATCGGTGTGCGCAGGCCAGCAGCGATGTCGGCAGTGACGTTGTGGCCACCGACCGGGATCACGCTGACGTGGCCAATGCCGCCATCGACGTACAGAAGCAGATCGGTGGTGCCCCCACCGATGTCGATCACTGCGACACCAATTTCCTTTTCGTCTTCGGTGAGCACGGCGTCGGCGCTCGCCAACGGCTCGAGCACCACGTCCGCAACAGTCAGACCGCATCGCTCAGCACAGCGCACGACGTTCTGGACCGGCGAAGTTGCGGCGGTGATCAGATTCACACGCACACCGAGCCGCACCCCGCTCATACCAACCGGATCGCGAATTCCATCCTGATTGTCGACGATGAACTCGTGGGGCAGCACGTGAAGGATCTGCCGATCAGCGTCGATGGGGATGGCTCGTGCACCTTCGATGACCCGATCCACGTCCGTCGCCGTAACCTCGCCGCCGGTGATGGCAGCCACACCATCGGACTGCTGACAGCGAATGTGGCTACCACAGAGGCCTGCATACACCGTGCGAATCTCGACCCCTGCCATGGTCTGGGCTGCTTCGATGGCCTCGGCGATACTCCGGGTCGTCCAGTCGATGTTGGAGACAACACCCTTGCGAAGCCCCCTGCAGGGCACTGTGCCGACACCGAGAATGGTGATGCCGTCACAATCCACCTCACCGACCACCGCCGACACCTTGGTGGTGCCGATATCGAGGCCAACGACGATTTCGCTCGTCTCTTCCCTGCTCATGCTTGCCTCAGCTGATGGTTGGTGCGCCCGGGGGGGCAGCTCGGCCAACCGGGGCGACGCTGGCATGCGGACCCATGGTTGGCCAACTTTTGGGACCGCTCGAGGGGCCCAAACCGCTTTGGACTCACGACCGTCATTGTTTCCGCCTCGGAGTGTCCGCCCGCATGCGCACCACCACCCGCTCGGGATGCGCTCGGTTGTCTAGAAACACGATGTCGGGCTTCACTTTGCGATAGCGCAGCTCACCGAGAATTCGCTTGGCTTTGGCGACTTTCAGCCGGTAGGGCGGCTCGCCGAGCTCGAGGGCGACGGCATCGAGGCCGACCACGACCCGCAGCGACCCCTCAGCGCCCACGTGAATCTCCTGGATCGGGTAACGTTTGGCAACACGCTCACGCTCGAGATCGGCCAACAGATCGATGACCCGCCGAAGCCGCAAGGTGACTCCCTCGCGGTCGCTCCTGACCATCTGAGCCTTCACGCCCGTCACGATGGGCAGATCACTGGGGTCGCCCTCATCCAGCTGCTTGAAAAGATTGCCTTTGCTATCGATGAGATAGAGCTGACCGTCGATCGAAGCAGCCAGGCGCGCGTCACGCTCGGTCACTTTGATTTGGACGCTGCCCGGCAGCTCCTTGTCGACTTGGGCGCTTTCAATCCAAGGATCGGCCTCGATGGCGGTCTTGCAGCTTTGCTCGTCGACGGTGAAGATGTTCTTGCCGAGGCGCAGATCGGCCCGTTTGGCAATCTGATGAGCCGACCGTCGCTGATTGCCGCTCACGAGCACGGTCTTGAGGCCGAACCGAGGGCTGCTGCGCAGGTAGCGCCTCAGCCCCCAGGCCACGAGGACCGAGGCGCTGATGACCACGATGATGCCAGTCAGCAGCTGGAAGCGCTGCAACCAAGCAGACAGCTGACCCGAACGAGGCTTGCGAGCAGCTTTGGCTTTGCGCGCTGCAGCCTTCGGGGCCTTTCTTTTCGGCGCTTTGCTCTTGGCAGCGCTCTTGTCAGGCTTGCTTTCGGCTTTGGCCGAGGTCTCGGCGTCAGCCGGCGGGATCGAGCGCTTGCGGCGCCTGTTGGGTGGATGCAGCGAAGCCCTCATGACTGCACTGACTCCTTCGCCCCTGCTAGCGAGCCGCGCGGTGGCGGCGGCGAGTCGACCAACAACTGCTCCAGCGGCTGCAGACAACGATTGATGTCACCAGCGCCGAGCGTCAACACGACGTCGCCCTCGCGCAGCTGTTTGGCGAGATGCTGGGGTACGTCATCTTTGTCGGCCATCAGCTCGACGCCTTGGTGGCCATGCTGGGCAATCGCTTCGACCAGCTGAGCGCTATCCACACCCGCAATCGGCTTCTCGCCGGCATGGTAGATGTCGGTCACCAGGAGCAAGTCGCTCTGATTGAACGCGCAGCTGAATTCTTCGAAGAGGTCGCGGGTGCGCGAATATCGGTGCGGCTGGAACACGACCACGATGCGGTGTTGCTCCGCTGGGAAAGCCTCGCGACAAGCCTCCAACGTGGCCCGGATTTCTGCTGGATGGTGGGCGTAGTCATCGACGAGCGTTACTCCGCCGACCTGAGCGGTGACCGAGAAACGACGTCCTACCCCGCCGAAGGTCGCCAACGCTTTTTTGGTCACGTCGAGCGGTACAGCCAGCTCATCAGCCACCGCGATGGCGGCCAGGCAATTGAGCACGTTGTGCTGACCTGGCATGCACAAGGAGAAGCCCCCCAGCGGCTCTCCGCGCCGATACGCGTTGAACACGGTCGTGAGCTGGCGATGCTTGATGCCCCGCGCGCAATAGTCTGCTTGTGGCGACACACCGTAAGTGACGTGGCGACCTTTGACGTGCGGCAGGATGCTCTGGACCTGGGGATGGTCCAGGCACAGCACGCTGACGCCGTAGAAAGGAACACGGGCACAGAACTCGATGAACGCGTCCTTGAGCTTCGCGTAGCTACCCCAATAGTCCAGATGCTCCGGATCGATGTTGGTCACCACCGCGATGGTGGGGTTGAGCCACAAGAAGGTCCCATCACTCTCGTCAGCCTCGGCCACCATCAGGTCGCCGTCGCCCAGCCGAGCATTGGAGCCCAGCGCTGCCATCTTGCCACCCACGCACACAGTCGGATCCAAGCCAGCCGCCCGGAGCACCGTGGCGACGAAGGAGGTCGTGGTGGTCTTGCCATGCGAGCCCGCAATGGCCACGCCGTTCTTCACCCGCATCAGCTCGGCGAGCAACTCGGCCCGCCCGATGACGGAGATGCCGAGCTCTAGGGCTTCGACCAGCTCGATGTTACCGGCTTTGATGGCGCTCGATTTGACCACCACATCGGCGCCATGGACGTTGCCCGAGCCGTGCCCGATATCGACACGCATCCCGAGCGACTCCAGGCGTTGCGTCGTGGGGCTGGCTCGCAAGTCTGACCCGCTGACCTCGAACTCCAAGGAGCGCAGGATCTCGGCCAAGCCGCTCATACCAACACCGCCAATGCCCACGAAGTGGACATGGCGCACGCGCCCGCGAAACATCATGTCCCTACCTCGCTGTAGCTGTTGCGCGCCGAGCTTGGTGGTCCCCCGCGCCCTCCTCCCCCACCCGCGCACGGCCTCTCGCCAGGCGCCAGCGCGGCAGCTTCGGCCAATGCCAACAGATCACGGGCAATGGCTCGTGCGGCGTCTGGCCGGCCCCGCTGTTGGGCTTTGGCGGCCATCTCCATACGCAGCCCGCTGTCACCAGCAAGTCGAACCAGCTCTTGGGTGAGCCGCTCGACGCTCGCGTCCTGCTGCACCACACAGATCGCCGCTCCCGCTGCTTGGAGCGACTCGGCATTGCGCCGCTGATGGTCGTCGGCCGCGTAAGGATACGGAATGAGAATCGCGCCGCGACCAACAGCACAAAGCTCTGCGAGCGAGCCCGCGCCAGCGCGCTCTATCACCACGTCGGCTTCGGCCAGGGCGGCGGCAACGTCATCGATGAACGTCTTGATGACCACCCGATCGGCGATACCCAACTGCTCGTACAAGCTTCGCACTGCAGCGTCTTTGTCGCGCCCCGTCTGATGCACCACCTGCAGCGCCAAGCCTGCATCGAGGCAAGCTGCGACGGCGCGCGGCAGGGTCTCGTTGAGCGCTAGCGCGCCCTGGCTCCCGCCCATGATCAACAAGCGCATGCCTTCTGGAAGGGGTTGATTCGGATAGGGGGCTGGCTCGAAGCGCGACCGCAGCGGCACCCCCGTGAAGCGAGCTTGCTCGCCGCGGAAGGCCGCCTTCAGCTCGGGGAAACAGATGTACGCGCGCTGGACCAGCGACTTGAGCACGCGGTTGGTGAAACCAAGCACGGCGTTGGGCTCCAGCAGCGTGACCGGCACGCCACAGCTTCGTGCCGCCAAGGTAACGGGGCCGGCGGCATAACCTCCGACCGAGAACACGACGTCGGGCGCGAGCTGTTTGACCAGCGCCCGCGCTCGCGGAATGGCCCGCATCGCGGCGACCATACCGCGCATGGCGCCGCCTATTCCGCCACCGCGCAGCGGCAGAACTTCGAGCAGCTCGAGCCGGCCGCCCTGCGCAGGGATCACCCGCGTCTCGATGCCGCGACCCGTACCGACAAAGACCACCTCGACATCGCTGCGCTCACGCTGCAGCGCATCGGCAACAGCCACCATGGGGTAGACGTGACCGCCTGTTCCGCCGCCGGCGATGAGTACCTTCACCATCCGCCAACTCCCTCGTCGGCCGCTGTGGCAACCACCGCCGATGCGCTCTGTGCGGGCCCGACAGGTTTGACCACGCGGCGCTTGGGCTCAGGCGCAGTGGGCCGTTTGCGTCCGATGTTGAGCAACACACCGATGGACGCTGCGCTCACCAGAAGCGACGAGCCACCGTAACTGACGAAGGGCAAGGTCAGCCCCTTGGTCGGCAAAACAGCCATGGCCACGGCCAGGTTGAGCAGCACCTGCATTCCAAGCAAGGTGCTGAGACCAAACGCGATGTAGCTGCCGTAATCGTCCTCGGCTTCGAGGGCGATCTTCACCCCCCGCCAGACGATCAAAGCGTAGATGCCACACATACCCAGCACGCCCACAAAACCCAGCTCTTCACCAACGATGGCCGCAATGAAGTCGGTATGTGCTTCGGGCAGGTACAGCACCTGGAAACCGCGGCCCAGCCCGAGCCCCAGCAGTCCGCCTGAGCCAAAGCTCATCACGGACTGGAACGGTTGGTAGGCCAGGCTCTGGCGGTGCTGCTCCATGTTCGCAAACGCCATCCAGCGGGCCATGCGATAAGGACTGAGCCGAACGAGGGCGACCCCAGCCGCCGCCAACAGGCCGCCGCTGACGAGCATGTGGGGCAAGCGCACGCCGGCAATGAAGAGCAGCGTGAAGGTGATCATGGCCAGCACCACAGCGCTGCCGAAGTCTGGCTGTTTGAGGCACAAGGCCATGAGCACACCGACCACCAACAAGTGGGGCATGAAGCCGACCCAGAAGGTCTTGATTTTTTCGGCCTTTTTCGAGAGCGAATAGGCGAGCCACAGGACCAACGCGACCTTGGCCGTCTCCGATGGCTGCACGTGGATGGGACCGAGGGCCAGCCAGCGATACGCATTGCCAGCACGGTGACCGAGCCCCGCCACGGTTGCGATCATCATGCCGACCACCACGATGAGCACCGGATAGGTGAGCACCCGCAAACGGCGGTAGTCGAATCGACTCGCCAGCCACATGGTGACCATCGCCATCGCTGCATAGATCGCTTGCCGCTTGAGGTAGTGCTGCGCATCGCCAAAGCGGACCGTCGCCTCGAATGCGCTGCCGCTATAGACCATCACGACACCAAAACCGATCAGCGCAATGACCGCCGCCGCCAAGACGTTGTCGACAGGGCCCACGCCGCTCGGCGAGACCAAACGCTGCGCACCGCGCCTCTTTCTTGCCACCCCGGCCGCGCTCACGATTCACCTCCAAGCGCAACCACAGCAGCGACGAAGGCCTCGCCGCGCTCCTTGTAGTTGCTGTACATGTCGAAGCTCGAGCACGCAGGGCTGAGCAGCACAGCGTCGCCCGACTGCGCGAGCTCGGCAGCGCGTGACACCGCCTCGCGCATCGAAGAGGCCCTCTGGATGGGCAGCACGCCGCTGGCGGCAGCCTCGATTCGCTCAGCTGCCTCACCGATGAGCAACAAGGCGCGGCCACGTTCTCGCAGCGCTTCGACCAGAGGCTCGTAAGCCCCTTGTTTGTCGCGACCACCTGCGATGAGCACGGCGCGCGGCTCATCCATGCCCCTCAAGGCAGCAACAGCCGCTCCCACGTTGGTCGCTTTGGAGTCATCGAAGAAGCGAACACCGTCGATCTCGGCGACCAGCGCATGGCGGTGAGGAAGACCCGCAAAGCGCCCCAGCGCCACCACCATCGCGGCTGCGGACAGCTTCAAGGCGCCGCCGATTGCAACCGCCGCGCAAGCATTGGCCAAGTTGTGACGACCGCGTAGCTTCATCTCGCCGATCGGCAAGCGCAATTGCTCTTGGCGGTCGACGATGTGCTCGCCACCCTCGTCCGGCGCAACGTCCGCTCCGCCGGGCTGAGCCGAAAACCGCACCAAACGCGCCTGCCCACGTTTCGCCTGCTGCTCACAACCCAGGTCGCCTGCGGGAATGACCGCCACGTCCGACGCAGTCATGTTGGCGAAGGGATTGCCTTTGGCGGCAGCGTACTGTGCGAAGCTCGCGTAGCGGTCGAGATGGTCCTCGCTGATATTCAACAAGGCGTGCACTTGGGCGCGTAAGCGGGGCACGCGTTCGGCTTGGAAACTCGAGATTTCCACCACCGCGATGTCGCAAGCACTGCCAACCGCTTCAGCCAGCGGAGTGCCGAAGTTGCCGCCCACGAACACGGCGCGCCCCTCAGCAGCAAGCATCTCGCCTACGAGCCCGGTTACCGTGCTCTTGCCGTTGGTCCCGCCGATCAGAACCAGCGGCACGGTCAGGAAGCGGGACGCGAGCTCGAGCTCGCTGATCAGCTCTACGCCTGCCGCTTGCGCCGCATCGAGCGCAGGGCGACGCGGCATGCCAGGAGACACCACGATCAACTGCGCGGTGGCCAGCTCATCTGGGTCCAGCGGGCCGCAGGACAGCTCGATGTCCAGCTGCTGGGCTGCAACCGAAAGCTGTTCACGAGCCGCCTCGTCGTAGCCGGTCACCCGAGCCCCTTGCGCCAGACAAAGCGCAGCGGCCGCCACCCCGCTCTTGCCGAGGCCCACAACCGCTACCTGCTTGTCGCTGAGCTCTGCCATCGCCCTCACCTCAGCTTGAGCGACGCCAGGCTCACCAGCGCCAACATGATCGACACGATCCAGAATCGAACGATGATTTTCGGTTCGGCCCAGCCTTTCTTCTCGAAGTGATGGTGGATCGGCGCCATCAGGAAGATCCGCTTGCCAGTCAGCTTGAAGGAGGCGACCTGTGTAATCACGCTGAGCGTCTCGACGACGAAGATCCCGCCGAGCAGCACGCTGAGCAACTCGTTCTTGGTGAACACCGCCAGCATGCCGAGGCCGCCGCCGAGCGCCAGCGAACCCACGTCGCCCATGAACACTTGTGCTGGGTAGGTGTTGTACCAAAGGAACCCAATCCCCGCGCCTAGCACGGCTCCGCAGTACACGGCCAACTCTCCGACAGAAGCGATGCGGGGAATGTCCAGGTAGGAGGCCAAGGAGAATCCGGCGATGGTGGCGCCGGTGACATAGGCCCAAATCAGGTAGGTCGCGGCGTTGGTCATGACGGGACCGATGGCCAAACCGTCTAGACCGTCGGTGAGATTGACCGCGTTGGAGGTACCCACCACGACGAGCACCGCAAACACCACGTAGAGCCATAACGGCATCTCAATCGAGAAGCGCGAGAAGGCCGCGAACGGAACCGCTAGCTTCGTGCGAATCGAAAACCAATCGGTGGGCAGCTTGCTCGGCAGCAAAAAGGTATAGCCGACGGCGGCGCCACCGATCAGCACCTGGCCTAGCAGCTTGAAACGACCGGGCAGTCCGCCGGAGTGCTTGCGCTTGATCTTCAGGTAGTCGTCCAGATAACCGATCACGCCGTAGCCGACCGTCACCGCCGTGGTCGCTAGCACAAAAGGATTGCGCAAGTCGGCCCACAGCACCGTCGGCAACAACAACGACAAGAGGATCAGAGCGCCACCCATCGTGGGGGTACCCGCCTTGACGCGATGGCTCTCGGGCCCTTCTTTGCGGACGACCTGGCCGATCTGCTTGCGGCGCAGCTCGCGAATGAACCATGGCGCCAACAAGAAGGTCAGCAGCATGGCCGTGATGGTGGCCATGATCGTGCGAAACGGGATGTAGCGCAGCACGTTCAGCCAGCTCAGCCAGCTGTAGTGGTACTTGAGCGGGTAGAACAGCTCGTAGATCACAGCGCGCCCCCCACACAGACCCGGGCTCTCGGGCCACAAGTACCGGCGCTGCCGCTATGGGCGCTGCTCAGCGCTTGGACGACACGCTCGGTCTGCACGCCTCGCGAACCCTTGACCAACACGACATCTGCAGGAGTCACCCGCGCGCAAGCCAGCTCAGCGGCGCGATCCGAGTCGGCGGCAAATAACGACTGCAAACCCTCTTCGGAAGCGCGTTCCGCAATCAGCGCCGCTTGGCCACACACTGCAATGAGCAACGCTGCAGCGCTTTCAGCGGCCCTCATGCCAAGGCTTCGATGAGCCGCAGCGGCCTCGTCCCCGAGCTCACGCATCTCGCCGAGCACCAACACCAAACGACGGCCGAGCTGCGCGGCGATCTCCTGAGCTGCCGACACCGATGAATGGCAAGATGCGGGATTGGCGTTGTAGCTGTCGTCGATCAGAAGCAGACCGCTCGGCAGTATGCGCGGATACAGGCGACCTGGGCCTGACTGGGCTTCGAGCTTGCTCAACGCTGCGTTGACCTGCTGCTCGTCGAGACGCAGCGACGCGCATTGCTCGACCGCCCCGATAGCCCCAACCGTAGCCAGCGCTCCAGCCTCCCCCAGCAGCGGACTGCGCAGCACGAGCGTCGTGCCGTCCGGACGCTTCAGCTCAATCAACTGAGCCAAGCGCTCCGCCTCATCCAATACCCGTCGAGACATGATGCGGTACGAAGCGTTCGCTGCGCGCCCGTAGCTGGAACGCTGAGCGGCAGGGCTGGCCGCCAAAGCTGCCGCGACCCGCTCGTCGTCAGCATTACCGAGCGCGATGCCGTCAACGCTCGAAAGTTGTTCGAAAAGGGCACCCTTCTCCAACGCGATGGCGTCGATGTCGCCCAACCCCGAGCTGTGGGCAGTTGCAATGAGCGTCAACAGCCCCAGATTCGGACGTACCATCCGCGCCAAAGCCCCAATCTCACCCGGGCTGTTGGTTCCGAGCTCGAGCACGGCGTAGCGGTGCTCGGAATCGAGCGTGAGCAGCGTCATGGGCACACCGATGAGGTTGTTGAGATTGCCGGCTGCGGCGCACACGGCGCCCGGGGCGATTTGCTGCAACAAGCTGACCACGACGCGCTTGGTGGTGGTCTTGCCAGCCGAGCCGCTCAAGGCCAGCACCCTGCGCTCCGCACGCGCTTCACGCCAGCGCTGCACGTGGGCGCTGGCCAGCTTGCCCAGCGCCTCCAGGGTCGATTCCACATGCAAGGTCGTCAGGCCCGCGGGCGACGGCGCGTCGCGCTGCACGATTGCCAAACAAGCCCCCGCCGCCGCTGCCTTGGCCAGGTGCTCATGGCCGTCGAAACGCTCACCGGAAAGGGCCACAAACGCCTCGCCAGGGCGCAAAACACGCGTGTCGGTACTCACGCCAACTACCGACATGGCGGCATCGCTGAGCGGACCACGTACGGCGCCGCCGGTGCAAGCCAACAGCTCGGTCAGCGAAAACGATGCTTGGTTGCAGGGGATCGGCGTGGCCAATTCAGTGCCCCCCCCCAGCTGAGCTACGGCGCCGCTTTGCGAGGGCTGTGCGGAGCTGCTCGCGGTCATCGAAAGACGCCACCGCTGCGCCGATGATCTGGTAGGGCTCGTGCCCTTTGCCCGCGATCAACACCAGGTCGCCGGCGCGGGCAGCTGCCACGACTTGGGCAATGGCGTGGGCCCGATCGAGCTCGATCCAAAACCGGGATGAACGCGCCGACTCGTCCCAGCCGCGGCTGTCGCGACGACCCGCTGCGGTCTGCTCGGCGCCGCCCGCTTTCAGCCCCTCGCACACTGCCGACGCAATGCTGCTCGGGTCCTCACTGCGTGGATTGTCGTTGGTGACCACAGCCACGTCGGCGCCACGCGCCACCGCCTCTCCCATCGGGGCCCGCTTGTCGCGGTCACGATCGCCGCCGCAGCCAAACACACACCAGAGCCGACCCTGGGTAAGTGGCCGCAAGCTGGCCAGCACCCGCGCCAACGCGTCGGGCGTATGGGCGTAGTCGACCACCGCCACGATATCGTCGTCATTGGGATCGTCACAACGCTCCAACCGGCCTGCCACTTGTTCGAGCTGCTCGAGCGCTTTTGCAGCGAGCGCCAGGTCGAGTCCCAAGCCCTCGACCACCCCCAAAGTGCACAACAAGTTCGATACGTTGTGTGCGCCAATCAAAGGCGAAAACAGCTCCAGCTCGCCACTGGGCGCGCACAGCTCGAGCGCGATTCCTCGAGGCGTTGTTTCAACCCGCTTGGGCCATAGCTGTGCAGCCTGGGGCCGAGCCTGGGCTGTCACCCGCAGCAACTCCATCGACGGACGCAGCTGGGCAAGCCGATCGGCAAGCGCCTCGCCATAGGGGTCGTCGATGTTGATGACCACCACGCTGGGTTCGTGCTCCAGAAACAGCCGCTCTTTGGCTTCTGCGTAGGCGCGCATCGAGCCGTGATAGTCGAGGTGGTCCTGGCTGAGATTGGTGAACACGGCCACGTCGAACGAAACTTGTCGCACGCGCTGGGCGGCCAAGGCGATCGACGAGACCTCCATCACCACATGTGTCGCCCCTGCTTGGCGCATGTTGGCGGCGATTCGCTGCAGCTCGTCGGCCTCGGGACTGGTGTGGTTGAGCGCCCCCGTGAGCTGCTCGAAGCGATATCCCAAAGTGCCCACAATCCCGGGCCGTACGCCAGCGGCGCGCAAGCAAGCATCGATCAGATGCGCGCAGGTGGTCTTTCCGTTGGTCCCGGTAATACCCACCACATTCATGGCCTGCGTGGGCTCGCCATAGACCCAGGCGGCAGCTCGTGCCAGCGCCTCACGAGGTTGGTCGACCTCGACCACCGGCACCGGCATATCCCCCAAGCGCTGCGCCCCGTCGCGATCGATCATCAAAGCCGCCGCGCCCCGCTCCACAGCACTTGCCGCATAACGTGCGCCGTCGGAGGTAGCCCCGCGAAGCGCTACGAAGAGGTCGCCCGCTTCGACGCGACGCGAGTCCTGTTGCACACCGCGCAAACGCACACTGCCCTCACCGCGCAGCGCTGCCCCAAGCAGCGCGGCCAAGGCCGCAACCGACTTTTCCTCCGCGCCGCGCTGTTGCGACTGCGGCGGTTGCGAATCGGGACGGCGTGACATGGCCAACATCGGGATTGAGGATTCGGGTTCAGGTCGAGGGCTCGAACACCAGCGTCAACTTCGAGCCTTTCGGGATCTTGGTGCCAATCGGCGGTTCGGTCCGCACCAAGCGCCCGCCGCCGCGCACGACTGGGAGCAAGCCCTTGTCGATGACCGTGCGAACCGCGGCCCGTACCGGCGACCCGAGCATTTCCGGGATTTGGACGGTGGCTCGACCGGCCCGACCCTGCCCCGCCAAAGCAGGCGAAGGCAGCTCGGTCGTCCGACCATATGCTTCGTTGATGAGTCCGTAGGCTTTCTTGGCGGGGTCATGCTTGTCGGCGTAGGCAGCCACTTCCTTGAGCTTGACGGACTTGGTGCCCCGAGGACGAACGCCCAAGTAGCGCAAGGTCATCTCAGCGACGCGACGAAAAACGGGTGCTGCTACGGCACCGCCCGCAGTGGTCCCAGCCATCGGCTCGTCGATCACTACGCTCACGACGATGCGTGGTCTGCGGGCAGGAACGAAGCCGATGAAGGAGGCGACGTAATGGGTATCGTTGTAGCGACCGGTCGCTGGATCGATCTTCTGTGCCGTGGCCGTCTTGCCAGCCACCCTAAAACCATCGATGGCCGCTTCCACACCAGTGCCCTCACCCTCAGTCACCGAGCTGAGCATCTCGCTCACCAGTCGCGACACGCGCGGCGAGATCACCCGGCGGCGCACCTTGGGAGAAGCACTGCTCAACACTGTGCCGGTCGAATCGGTGATGCGCCGAACCATGATCGGCTCGAGCAGCAGCCCACGATTGGCCAACGCTCCGAGCGCAACCGCCAGCTGAAGATTGGTCACGCTCACCCCTTGTCCGAACGACGCTGCTGCAGTCTCCACCGGCACCCAAGAGCGTCCCCGGGGACGCAGCGTTCCGGCAGCCAGACCCGGCAAGGGCACATTGGGGCGCTCACCAAAACCGAAGCGGCGGTAGGACTCGTAGAGCTTGCGAGGACCGAGCCCCAGAGCAATCTTGGCGATACCGATGTTGCTCGACACCTGTAGGATTTGGGTGGGGCTCAACCACTTGCTGACGTGGGTGTCGTGGATGACCACGTTGTCGATGGGCATGTGCCCGGCTTCGCAATAGATGCTGTCGTCAGGCTTGATGCTGCGGGCCGCTAGCGCCGCGGCCATAGAGAACACCTTCATGGTCGAGCCAGGCTCGAAGCGATCCATCGCCGCCCGGTTACGCCGTTGGATTGCGTTGCTGATGTTGTAGTCGTTGGGGTTGAAGCCGGGCGCGTTCGCCATCGCTAGGATTTCGCCGTTGTTGGGATCACTGACGACAATCGAGCCGCCGCGGGCTTCATGCGTCTTGAGCGCCGCGCCCAGCTCGCGCTCGGCTATGAACTGGATACCCTGATCGATAGTCAGGTAGACGTTGTGGCCGGCCAGCGCCGCTTCGTCTTGGATGCCTTCGGAGAAGATCAGTCTTCCAGCCCGGTCGCGCAAACCACGAATTTCCTCGGCCCTACCCTTGAGCTGGTTGTTCAGCGATAGCTCGATCCCCTCGCGGCCAATTCCATCTGGCGACACGAATCCCACAATCGTGGCAGCCAGCTCGCGATGGGGATAGAAACGCTGACCTTCTCCTTCGACGATGAGCCCGCGGACCGGATAGCGTTGCTTGCCGCTCTGCAAAGCGCGAATGGCCTCGACCTCGGCGGGGGTCACGCGGCGTTTGAGCCATGCAAAACGTCGGCGACGACGTAGGCGCGCAGCCACCTTTTCGGCTGGGATGTTCAGCGCCCGACCAATCCGCTCGGCGTACTGTTGGATACGCATCTGCACATAGCGGGGCTGGATGCCGCGCAGCATCTCGACTGCGTCAGCCGATACGCTCGGCACTTCCACGCTGATGGCCAGTGGCGTGCCGTTGCGGTCGTAGACGGTACCCCGCTTTGGCGCCACGTGGAGCCGCCGCAAGCGTTGCTTCTCGGCCAGCGCGCGCCAAGCGTCGCCATCTTGAACTTCGATGGTGAACGCGCCGCGCACGATGATGCCCAGGCCAATCGTCAACACCCCGCAGAGGATGCCCATCCGCAAGCGTATCCAGCGGGCACGATCCGGCTCGATGTTCTTCACCGCTGCGCTCCTCCGCCGCCAGGTTTCGCGGCAACACGGGGTTTGCCGCGCCGCTTGGGCTTGCGCTTGTGGACCCGAACAGGAATCACCTTGTCGGGGGTTGGAGGCGTCATGCCGAGCAGCGTGCGCGCTACCATCTCGACGCGCTGCGGCGTCTGATAGCTTGCAACTTCGAGCTCCAGCACGCGTTTGACCTCGCGCAAGCGTGCTTGCTCATGGCGCGCCTTGCCCAATCGATAGCCCACATCCACGGTTTTTCCTCGCAACGCGAGATGCACCACGAAGGCTGACGCGGTCGCTGTCACAGCGAGGGTCCAGAGCAAAATGAAGCGCCGCTGCCTCATGACCCCTCCGCCGGCAAACGTCGCGCGGCTCGCAACTTTGCGCTCCGTGCCCGCCGGTTGCGGTCGAGCTCGGCATCCGAAGCGACGATGGGCTTCTTGTTGAGCAGCTCCCAGCCGTCGTGGTCGCGAAGCCGCCTCTTGACCACGCGGTCTTCCAGCGAATGAAAGGAGATCACAGCGAGCACGCCGCCGGGCGCGACCAAGTCGGGTGCAACCTCGAGCAAGGCGTCGAGCTCTCTGAGCTCTTCGTTTACGGCCATGCGCAGGGCTTGAAAGGTACGCGTCGCGGGATCCACACCCCCGCTGCGCGACGGACCGACGGCACGAACGATCGACCGACGCAAGTCGAGGGTGGTGTTGAGTCGACCTGCCTGCAGATCTTGCTTGATACAGCGCGCGACCCTTCGGGCACGTCGCTCCTCACCCAGCTTGTGAATGATCTCGCTCAGCTCGTCGTCGTCGAGCTCGGCGATTAACTCGAGCGCGGTACGCCCACTGCTGCGATCCATGCGCATGTCCAGGGGCCCTGCAGCACGGAAGCTCATGCCGCGGTCGGGCTCGCCCAGCTGCATCGAGCTGACACCGAGATCCGCTATCAGACCATCCACTGGGCCAACCCCTGTTGCCGAGACCACGTCGGCGAGTGAGGAAAACGGTCCGTGATGGTAGCTGACCCGCTGTCCCCAGCTGGCCAGACGCTCGCGAGCGAGCGCAATCGCTGTCTCGTCTCGGTCGATGCCGATGACCAAGGAGGCACCGGCTTGCAACAGTGCATCGGTGTGGCCACCTGCCCCGAGTGTAGCGTCTACGTAAACCCCACCGGCTCGCGGCGCGATCTTGTCCAGCAGCTCGGCGGCGAGCACCGGCAAATGCGGCCGTTCGGGCGGCGGAGGTAGCGGGCTCTTCGACGATGGCATCGGCAGGACGTTCACCACGTTCATAGGTTCAGCTTCTCCGCCACCGAGGCGGCCCAGCGGTCGAGATCCTCTGCCGGCAACTGCTGCTCAGCCTGCCAGCGCGCGTGCGACCAGAGCTCCATCTTGTCGCCTACACCTGCCCAAAGCACCTGCTTGGTCAGCTCGGCGTGCTCCCGCAAAGGAGCAGGCACCAGCACCCTGCCGTGGCGATCCAAGTCGCATTCGACCGCGGCGGAAACATAGCGCCGGCGAAACAAGACGATGTCCCGATCCCAACGCGGAGCGGCGGCCACGCGAGTCTCGAGCTCTTGCCAAGTCTCCATAGGATAAGCGTCGAGGCAGCGGTCACGCAGTGCCGGGGCGATCACCAAGCGAAGATCTCCAGTGGCGGGCAAGACATGGCGAAAACGCGCCGGAAGACTGGTCCGACCCTTCGTATCGATGGTGTGCTCGTAGTGGCCCCGGAACATCATCGCTCTTGGCCCTAGATCACCAGCGACACCACCGCTGATATGGAACTATCTGACACTTCTTCCCACCAATCCTGGCCAAGCTACGGTGAGGTACTGTTTCTGTCAATACTTCGTGCAATTTCGCAGAGATGACGTACTCCGATGTGCTCCTTGGCATCACCTTCGCCTACATAAGCATACCTCTATGCACACAACGATCAAGCCGAAATGCGAAAAACGTGGGTCAAAGTGGATCATCGCTGGCTTGTTGAGCCTGGATCAATCGTCACGTTGAGCCGTCCGTGCCTTCCAATGCAGCTCGAGCCGCGCTCCAGACAGCACTAGGGGCCGTCACGAGCCGAAAAGCGGACATCTGGGCCTCTACCGCCGCTGCATCCGCTGGCGGTCCTGTTTTCGGACCGCCAGCACCACTAGCGGACAGACGCAGACCCAGACCCAAACTCCGACGCGGACGCGGACTCGGACCCGGACCCGGACGCGGACGCGGACTCGGACCCGGACGCGGACTCGGACGCGGACCCGGACCCGGATTCGGACCCGGACGCGGATTCGGACCCGGATTCGGACCCGAACGCGGATTCGGACGCGGACGTCAGGCGGTCGGCGGGGTCACATTCGCGCGAACCCAGTCCACGATGGTGTCGAGCGGAGTTCCTGGTGTGAACAGCCCTTTGACGCCGAGCTTCTTGAGCTGGGCGATGTCGTCCTCGGGCATGATTCCGCCACCGAACAAGACGATGTTGTCGGCGCCGCGCTCAGCCAGCGCGTCCATCACGGCGGGAAAGAGCGTGTTGTGCGCTCCGCTCATGATCGACAACCCCACACAGTCGACGTCCTCTTGGACCGCCGCGCTGGCGATCATCTCGGGTGTCTGATGCAGGCCGGTGTAGACGACCTCGAAACCCGCGTCGCGCAGGGCGCGCGCGACTACTTTTGCGCCGCGGTCGTGCCCATCCAGGCCTGGTTTCGCCACGAGGATTCTGATGCGCTGCTCAGCCATTGCCAGCGCAGTCTACCCCAATCGGTTCGGCCTCGTCGCCTGCAAGCTGTGACGGGCTGGTGACGCGACGACGGCAAGGGTAAACGTTCAGGCATGGTCGAGCGCGTCCGAACCGTTTGCAACCGCGATTGCCCGGACAGCTGCGGCATCATCGCCACGGTGCAAGGCGGCCGCGTGGTGCAGCTCGCCGGTGATCCGGATCACCCCGTCACCCGCGGTTTTCTATGCCACCGCACCAACCAGTTTCTCGAGTCCCAATACAGCCCTGAGCGACTGACCCAACCGCTGCTGCGGCGCAACAAGCAGGCACCGCTGGAGCCGGTGGCTTGGCCTGAGGCGCTCGACTTCGCCGCCGACAAGCTCGGCCTTTTCCTGCGCGAGTCTGGGCCGAGCTCCATCATGCACTACCGCAGCGGCGGCACCCTCGGCTTGGTGGTCGCGCAAGCCAGCGAGCTGTTTTTCGAGCAGCTAGGACCGGTCACGGTCAAGCGCGGCGACATCTGCACTGGCGCCGGCGAAGCGGCACAATTCGCGGATTTTGGGATCTGCGACTCGAGCCCAGTGAGCGATCTGCTCAACGCCAAGCACATCCTGCTGTGGGGCAAGAACGTGGTGACCTCCAGCCCGCACTGTCTGGTGACCTTGCGGCAAGCGCGCGCGGCGGGCGCCGAGCTGGTGCTGATCGATCCGGTCCACCACAAGACGGCGCGTTTCTGCGACCGTTTCGTTCAGCCGCGACCGGGCGGCGATTTCGCTCTGGCGATGGCAACCGCACAGCTGCTGTTTTCAGGCGGCGGCGTCGATCCTGCGGCCGCGAGCTACTGCAACAACCTCGAGCAACTGCGCGCACTGGCCAACAGCCAAACAGCAGCCCAGTGGTGCCAGCTCGCCGATGTCGATCAGGCCGTAGCTGAAGATCTTGCCGCCCGTCTGGCCGGCAGCGAGCCCACGACCATCTTGGTCGGTTGGGGCATGGCCCGACGCGTCAACGGCGGGGCCATCGTCCGGGCACTGGATGCCCTCGCTGCGATCAGTGGCAACATCGGCATCGAGGGCGGCGGGGTGTCGTACTACTTCAACCGAAAACGCGGGTTTCGAACGCTCACTCGAGAGCGCGCCCCTGAGCGCAGCATCTGCGAGCCGCTTTTTGGTCAACAGCTGGAAGCCACAAGTGACCCGCCCGTCCGCGCCGTCTGGGTCACGGCTGGCAACCCTGTGGCGATGTTGCCCGAGTCAGCGACCGTTGCCCGCGCGCTGGCCTCACGCGAGCTGTTGGTGGTGGTCGACTGGTGGTTGAGCGACACCGCGCAGCTGGCTGATTTGGTCTTACCAACCACCACATTGCTCGAGGCCGACGATGTGCTCGGCGCCTACGGTCACCATTACCTAGGCGAAGCGCGGCCGGTGGTTCAGCCTCCAGTCGGGGTCAAGAGCGACCTGGAGATCTTCCGCGCACTGGCGTCCCGCATGGGCCTGGACACGGCAGTCTTTGGCGAGTCGGCGCGCGACTTCAAACAGCGCTTGCTCGGTGAGGAGCTGCGCGCCGCCGGCGTGAGTCTGGACGCGCTGTCTTGTCAGGCCATCCACAATCCGCTGGCTCCCAAGGTGCTGTTCGCCGACCGGCGCTTCGCTACGCCCAGCGGCAAGATCGAGCTCATCAACGAGGCGCCACCGGCGGCCAGCCAGCCCGACGACTTGCCGCTCTTTTTGATGGCCTTGTCGACACCGAAGTCGCAGTCCTCGCAATGGGTCGAGCCGCCGGCCGCGCCGCTGGAAGTGATCGTCCACCCCGACGCGGCCCCAGATCTAGCCGATGGCGAGCAAGCCCTGCTCGTCTCGTCAATCGGTCAGCTGACCGTGCGCGTGCGCCATGACCCGCGCCAGCGACGCGACGTGGTGATCGCGCCCAAAGGCGGACACTATCGAGATGGCTGCAGCGCCAACACGATCACGCGCGCCCAGCTCACCGACATTGGTGAAGGGGGCGCACTGTACGACGAGCGGGTCCGATTGGCGCCGCTCGAGCCGGCGACCAGGAGCGAATCATGAACACCAAGACACTGGCTAAATATGGGCTGTTCTTCGTCAACACCGGCTCGCTCTTTCGGCTGCGCGCAAGCTTGCCGACCACGCGCAATCGTCCCTTCTTCGTTTTCGACGGGCGCAGCTACAGCTACCGCGAGACCTACTTGCAAGCGCTGCGCTACGCGTGGCTGTTTCTTTCACTCAAAGAAAAGCACGTCTGCGAGGGGCACCTCGAGCCCGACGAAGCGCTCCGCATCGGCATCTATCAACAGAACAACCCAGCCTTCGTGTTCGCCTTCTTCGGCGCTGCGCTGAGCGGCTCGGTACTGTTTGGGATCAACACGGGCTTTCGGGGCAACACGCTCGCGACCGTCATCGACCAAGCCCAGATGCGACTGTTGATCACCCAGCCCAGCTTCTTGGACGAGCTGACCCCAATTCTCGGGCAGCTCGCGCACATCGGCCCCGACCAAGTACTGCTGAGTGAGCCGCCAGAGCGCCAGCAACAGGCGCCCGCTTTCGCTTGTCTTCAAGAGGCGGTCGACCGACACGCCGACACGCTGGGGCGACTAGCCGAGCAGCCGCCGCGCGTACGTATCCGTCCCTTCGATCCGCTGGTCGTCATCTACACCTCAGGCACCACCGGTGCGCCAAAAGGCGTCGCCTGCTCCCAGCTCAAGCTGGTCGGCACGGCGCTGCTCGGAGCGCACCGACTGGGACTCAAACGCGACGACCGCGGCTATCTCTGCATGCCTTTGTTTCACTCCAATGCCTGGTTCCTCGGGGTCATGCCTCTGCTCGCTGCGGGCGGTAGCTTCCTGCTCAAGCCACGCTTCAGCGCCAGCGCCTTCGAAGACGACATTCTCGAGCACGGCGTCAGCTTCATGAACTACGTGGGCCAGCCCATCCACTACATCCTCAGCGCCCTCGAGAAGAAACACGGCAGCGCACAAGCCGTCACCCGAGCCCTGAGCCGTCATCCGCGCAACCGCTTCCGGATAGCCCACGGCAACGGCGCTCCCGCCGCCGACCGTCTCAAGCTCATGCGCTACCTCGGCATGGAACACGTCTACGAGCTCTACGGGGCGACTGAGGCGGCCATCCACACCTGCAACATGCCGGGCGACCCCCCCGCCACCGTAGGCGAGGTGGAAGACTCGGTGCTCATCCTCGACGAATCCGGTCAACCTTGCCCCTATGGCCGCGTCGACGAAAACGGCAAGCTCTGCAACTACGACCAAGCCGTGGGCGAGATCTGCCGCGAAATCGACGCCGACAACGTCTTCTTCGACGGCTACTTCAACAACGAGTCGGCCACCGACAACAAGTACCGCGACGGTTTCTTCCGTTCCGGGGATCTCGGCCATCTCCGGCTCGAGCAGGGCAAGCGCTTCCTCTATTTCAACGGCCGCACCGACGACTGGATCCGCAAGGACGGCGAGAACTTCTCGGCCGAAAGCGTGGCCGAGCACGTGCTCGCTCATCCCGACGTGGCCATCGCCGCCGCCTACGGGGCGCCTTGCGCCGTCTCCGACGAGCACGTCATGGTAGCCATCCAGCTGCGCGAAGGCGCCATTTTCGATCCCAAGAACTTGTTCGATTTCTTGCTCAATCGCCAACAGCAATCGGGCATGGATCCCAAGTGGATGCCTGACTACTTGCGCATCGACGAGGCGCTACCCATGACCCATACCCAGAAGGTGATTGTGCGCCACCTCAAGCGGCAACACTTTCACCTCGAAAAGCACCCCGAGCTACAGCTGTATCGACGAACGCGCGGTGACGAGAGCTTCCACCCGCTCGGCCCTGAAGATTTCGCGACGCTGCGGCAGAGCTTCGTCGAGACCGGACGCGAAGAGCTGCTCGATCCCTGATCAATCGAGGGCTCGTCGTGCTGCCCACCAGCCTCGAGGCGTAGTGGAGGCTTGTGACAATTTGCTAATGACACACTTGTCATCAGCCCACTAATGACTTACATGTCATTAGTAGAATGAGCACATCGAGTCCTAACCATGGGAAGCGGCGGCGCTTGTCACCCGCGGCGCGACGGGCGGAGCTGCTCGAGGCTATCGAGGCCGTGATCGTCGAGCGGGGGCTGGCAAAGGTGACGGTACCGCTCGTGGTGGCGCAGGCAGGCGTGGCTCAGGGCTCCTTCTATCGGTATTTCGACGATTTGGATGCGGCTCTGGGGGAGCTGGCCCAGCAGGTCATCGCGCCAATCGCGCAAGCGGCATTCAGCCTCGATGTGTCAAAAGCGCGAAACGCGAGCGAGGTCGAGCGTGAGCTGCTCGCCTACTATCGCGTGCTGGCCGCTGAGCTAGCGGCGCGCTCGGCGCTGGTGCGCGAGGTGCTGCTAGCGGGACTCGCAGGCCGCGGGCCAGTAGGAGAGCTGATTGCCGTGTTCTTGTCGGCGATGCGTGAGCATGTCCGTTCGCTCACGGCGGCACATGCCGGAAGCGGCCCTTTCGACGTAGGCGACCCGGACATCACGGCCAGTGCGCTGGTCGGCATGGTGGTCGGCGCGAGCCACGAAGCGGTCCGGGCCGGCGAGGATTTCGACGCTGACGGTTGGGCCCGTGAGCTGGCCCGAGCCGAAACCAAGCTGATCTGCGCACCGCCAACGCCCAAGCCCAAGCCCAAACCCAAACCCAAGCCCAAACCCAAGCCAACCCGAGCGAGGGCCAAGAACAAACCAAGTAAACCGAAGACAGGAGCAACGAGATGACCGCTCTACAACGCACAACGACGCTCTCAGCACCCGCCGAGCAGGTGTTCGCCTTCGTGACCAACCCCGACAACTTCAGCGAATACGTGGCGGACTACTCCAATGGTCGGGTTACGAGCGACCGCAGCACGGGGCTCGGCTCTGCCTTCAGCTGGAGCAGCAAACTCGGGCCCGTGGTGCTCGAGGCCGAAGAGCGCGTGGTCGACTGGGAGGAGCCACGCCGAGTCGTCTACGAGGGAACGCTAGCTGGGGTGACCTTTCGCTCGCGTATGGATGTCGATGACCACGAAGGGGGCAGCGCGCTGCGCGTCAGCGTGGACTATTCGGTACCGGCTTCGCGTGGCGGCCGGGCGGTAGAAACCGTGCTGCGACCGATGATCGCGCGCGACATCCGGCGCTCGTTGGAGCGACTGGTAGGTCGCTTTGGAAGCCCCGACGACGAGCCCAGCAAGGACGAGCTGGTGTCGATCTATCGGCGCCATGCCAGTAGCTATGACACCAGCGTTCAGCTCTACCGCTTGCTCGGCTTCCGCCTCGAGAGCTACCGGCGCATGGCCGTCGACGCGCTCGAGCTGAAGCCGGGCGACACGGTGGTGGAAATCGGCTGCGGCACCGGCGAAAATTTCGGATTGCTCCACCAGCGGGTCGGCCCCAGCGGCCGCATCATCGGTGTCGATCTGACTGATGCCATGCTCGAGCAAGCAAGGCGCAAAGGCAAAGCGCGAGGCTATGACAACTTGCAGCTGGTTTGCTCGGACGCTGCTCGCTTCGAGTTTCCCGAAAAGGTGGACGCAATCCTGTCGACCTTGGCGCTGACACACTGCCCCGAATACGACACGGTCATCGAGCGCGGCGCCGCAGCGCTAGCACCGACGGGCCGTTGGGTCGTGTTGGATATGAAGATGCCTGCGCGCTGGCCGAGTTGGGTCATGGGCATTGGGCTGGCCCTCTGTCGCCCATTTGGTGTGACCTTGGGCGCAGCGAGCCGCCATCCTTGGGAGTCGATGCAAAAGCACCTCGCCCACACCCGCATGCTCGAGCTCTACTTCGGCCTCGCCTACCTTTGTGTTGGTAGCAACGAAGCTGCTCGACCAGGCTGAGCCAACAGCGGCGCAAGCGCGAGAGCAAGTGCGGTGGGCTCCGCTGCGTGCACGCCGATGCCGGGATCGGAGCGCGCCCAATAGCGCACATCGCCGGCATCGCAGGCCACGACAGGTACGCCGAGCGCTCGTGCTTCACGTACCGCGCTCGGCGCCGCTTCTTGTGCAGAAGGATGCATCAACACGTCGCTCGCAGCGATCAAGCGCAGCGCTTGTGGACGCGTGAGCTGCCCAGTGAAGGTTGCCCTGACGCCGAGATCGGCAGCAAGCTGCTCGAGGGCGGCTCGTTCGGGGCCCTCACCAACCACCACGACTTGGGCGGTCGCAGGCAAGGCGGCCACCGCCCGCAAAGCCAGATCGACACGCTTGGAGCGAATCAGACGGCCGACGACCGCCACAGCGCTTTGGCGAGGCGCTAGTCCGAGCGCGGCGCGAACAGCGGCCGGATCGACTGGGCTCTCGAGCAAATCCTGATCGAGGTGGATGATTGGCCGGGCGACCTTGCTGCGCGCAGCAAGCCGGCGCGCGACAGCGTCATCGAGCGATGCCAGCAGCTGCTCACGAAGCTCGGCTCCGGCAAAGCGAACCTGGCTCACATGATCGACGAGGTCATCGATGACTCGACAGCGCAGCAGTCGGGGCAGCGCCAGCAGCAAACGAACGTCGGCACCGTGGGCCACGACCTCGAGCTCGGGCGCGAGGCCGAGCGCGAGCGGCCAGGCGTTGGGAACGAGCCAATGAGCGATGATTCGCTCAGGAGCCAGGCGCGCCAGCTGCCGACGAAGCCTGAACCCATAGCGCAACAGCAGCGGCGGGGCCTGCCACGGTCGTGTGCGAAGCTGCACGGCCACACCCGGGCAGTCGAAACTGCTGCCTCCACCCAACCAGTGAACGCGAAGCTTGCCGCGGCGCTCTAGTTGCTCTCGCTCACCTCCTGCGGCTAGCACGTGCACTCGTGCTTCATCTGAGGCTGCGAGCTCGACGGCCTCTGCGGCGACGAAATGCCCCGCCGCATCGCCAGGATTGCGGGGAAATGAGGTCGTTACGATGGCGATCCGCATGGGCGGCGCCGATACAGACTACGACGAGCTCAGCCCTCGGCGCGGAGGCGCTTGCGACGCCTGCGGGCGGCCTCGGACTGCTTCTTGCGCTTTTTGATGGACGGCTTCATGTAGTGGCGACGTCGCTTGAGCTCGCGCAGGATCCCCTCCGAGGCCATCTTTCGCTTCAGGTGCTTGATGGCGCGCTCGATGCCGCGATCGCCGACGACGACCTCAAGCGGTTTGCACTGGATAGCGTCCGAAGGCATGGGTGACTGCGTCCTCTCTCGAAAAAGCTGAAGTCGCTCTGGATGAGCGTTCATTACCAACAAATATTGCACAATCCGCGCCAAACAGCAGCGGGCGGCGGAATATGGCAGACCTGGTCCCGATGTGCAAGCCCGCTGTGCCCATGGCGAAAACAGCCCCGCTCATCTACTTTGAGCGCGATCATGGTCACGGTAGAGCGCCCGGTACGTTTCGAAGAGGTCGATGCCGCAGGTATCCTCTTTTCAGCCCATTTCCTCGCCTATGCGCACGAAGCCATGGAGCTGCTCTTCGGCGCAGTGCCAGGCGGCTACCCCGCGCTCATCATGGAGCGCAGAATCGGTTTTCCCGGGGTAAAGACCGAGTGCAGCTACACCGCTCCGCTACGCTACGGTCAGGTGGCGATCATCGAAGGATCGGTGTTGCGCCTCGGCAACCGCAGCGTCGAGCTGTCCTTCGTCATCTCACGCCAGAGCGACGAAGCGCCCGTGGCTACCGTAAGGCACACCGTGGTCGTCACCGATCTGCAGACCTTGACGAGTTGCGACATGCCCGCGGATGTACGCGCCGCCCTCGACGCACACCTGTGAGCCGGGAGTCTTGGCCGTCTTGGCCTCCCCTCGCCCCCCTCGCCTACAAGCCTGACCAGCTCAGCGCGCCGCTGCGCCAATAGACGCCGATAGCGCGGCCGAGCAGATCCTTGGCGCGCACAAATCCGAACGAGCGGCCATCGTGGCTGTTGCCACGATTGTCACCGATGACCAGCACCCGGTCGTCCGGCACAACCACGGGACCGAAGTCGGGCCCGCCTCCAGCCAGCAGGCTGACCGGATGAGCGGTTTGGTCCAGCTGCTCCACGGTGGTTTGACCAAGCCGTTCGATCTTCACGCCGCGGTCGTTCAGGCGCAGGTGCCCGTCGCGCACCTCGACCCGATCGCCTGCCACAGCCACGACCCGCTTCAACAGCACCACCCCGTCCTCTGGCGAGCTGAGCACGACGACGTCGCCGCGACTCGGCAAGCTCACCTCAGTCAGCCAGATCGACGTGCCGGGCACACGCAAGCCGTAGGCAGCCTTGTTGACCAGCACCCGGTCGCCCACGTGCACGGTGGGCTGCATCGAGCCGCTCGGCACCCGGTAGTGATCGGCCAGCGAAGAGCGGCCGACGAGCACGACGGCAACCATGATCAGCAACGAAACCAGATCGCGTTGCCAGCTCGGCCGTCGCTTGGCGGGGCTTGTCGTCGTGCTGGAACCTTGCTCAGAATGCGGCGCGCTCATCCAATCTGCAACATGCAAGCCCAGCGCGATATTCCCCTGATTACAAGGCAACCTTGGGATCAGGGAGCAGTCCTCATGACGGGGCCGATGTCGGCGTAGCAGAACACGGGACCGTCGCGGCAGACGAGGTATACTCACAACTCCGTTGTAGATATCGCAACGATGAGTCAACTCGATGCCCTTCTGGCGGTAGCCATCGGCCTGACCGGGGTCGTCGATTCCGGAGATCGCCACAGGCGGCTGCTCGAGGCCATAGGGAAAGCCATCCCCTACGACGCGGCAACGCTGATGCGTCTCGAGGGCGACGAGCTGGTGCCTCTGGTAGCCGTGGGTCTATCCGACGACGCTCTGGGGCGCCGCTTCGTGGTGGGCGAGCACCCGCGCCTGGACATCATCTGCAAGTCCGACGAGCCCGTGCACTTCCCTGTCGACACGGATCTGCCAGATCCCTTCGATGGCTTGCTCGTCAATGACGCCGGCCGCTACCAGCGCATCCACGCTTGCCTCGGCTGGCCACTGCGGGTCGACGGAGAGCTCATCGGCGCCCTGACCGCCGATGCTCTCGACCACCGCGCCTTCGACGGCATCGAGCCGCGCTTCTTGGCCACCCTCGGCGCCCTAGCGGCCGCTGTGCTCCGCACCACTGATCTTCTTGGTGCGCTCGAACGAAGCGCCGAGCGGCAAGGGCAGATCGCCCGGGATCTCATGCGCGACGTGCTGCGGCGCGAGGGAAGCGAACTCCTGGGTACCAGCCCAGCGATGCACGCCCTCCGCCAGGAGATCGACATCGTCGCCGGTTCTGATCTCACGGTGCTGATCAACGGAGAGACGGGCACCGGCAAGGAGTTGGTAGCCCGCGCCGTACACGCCGCCTCGGACCGTCGCGAGGAGCCCATGCTCTACGTCAACTGTGCGGCCCTGCCCGAGACCCTGGCCGAGAGCGAGCTCTTTGGCCATGTCCGCGGGGCCTTCACGGGCGCCAATGCGGATCGACCGGGCAAATTCGAAGTGGCCGACGGCGGCACCTTGATGCTCGACGAGATCGGTGAGCTTTCCCTGGCCGTACAGCCGAAGCTCCTGCGCGCCCTGCAAGAAGGCGACATCCAGCGAGTGGGCACAGACAAGTCCATTCGGGTCAACGTGCGAGTGCTTGCAGCAACCAACAGGGATCTCGAAGCCGAGGTGACGGCCGGGCGCTTCCGAGCCGATCTCTTTCACCGCATCAACGTCTACGGCCTTCGGATCCCGCCTCTGCGTGAGCGTGGAAAGGACATCGCGCTACTTGCAGGCCATTTCTGCGACGAAGCTCGGCGGCGCCTCGCTGTCGGCCCCGTGCGACTCGACGCCACAGCTGCGGAGTTTCTCCTTGCCTATCCCTGGCCCGGCAACGTCCGGGAGCTGAAGAACTTGCTCTCCCGCGTCACCCTCAAGGCAGCCGTAGGCGTCCCGCGCGGCGAGCCAGTCATCATCACGCCGGAGCATCTGGGCCCAGACTTCGGCCGCCAGACCAGCCGGACGCTGGCCCCCGCCGACGAGCCCATGCCTTCGGAAGAGCTCGGCATGAAGGAGGCCGTGCGGGTGTTCCAGCGACGCCGGATCAATCGGGCCCTTGCCAACAGCGCGGGCAATTGGGCTGCCGCCGCCCGCGTCCTCGGGATGCACCGCAGCAACCTGCACCACCTTGCGACCCGCCTCGGATTGAAGTGAGCGCTGCGCTCCAGACCGGCTACTGGATTGCTCGGCCGGTTCTGGGGGCAAGCGCATCATTGGCGACAAGCCTCTGAGATGAGACGCACAGCTCTATCGACGATCGCCGAGCGGCCCTGGGCACAGACGCATATCGCTCCCGGCGGGCCAATCTGGCCCGGTTCCAGACGAACCTACGCTTTTGTTGGCATGTCTGCCAAGGGACGAGGAGCCTTCGTGGGCCGCGCGGTTTTGGGTTGCGCCTTGGCATTCGTAGCCGTGACAGCGTGTGGAGCGGAGCAGCCGGCCGGCTCTTTCCTCAGCCAGCTCGTGGAGCTGCACTGCGAGCAATCCGTGCGCTGCTATTTCTTTCCTGACATGGCCACATGCACGGTAGGCGAGTGCGGTGGGTGGGG
Source organism: uncultured Polyangiaceae bacterium (assembly GCA_964599485.1). Lineage (GTDB taxonomy): Bacteria > Myxococcota_A > Polyangia > Polyangiales > Polyangiaceae > JAPYTK01. The sequence goes on along the minus strand of CAZRGL010000053.1, from coordinate 178 downwards.
AGAGCTGGGTCCGCTCCTGCGTCGAGAGTACCCCGACGGGACAGATTTTGATCCCGACGCGGCAGAACGCTGCCTCGCGGCCGTCGCCGCGCTCGAATGTGGAGTGAGCGCGACCGCTGTTCTTGCATGCAACCAAGTATTACAAGCGGCCGGGACATAGCCGGGGGCCAAGCTGGGG
>CAZRGL010000052.1:11174-31807 GCA_964599485.1 uncultured Polyangiaceae bacterium | reverse complement strand
CCTCGTAGCCCACGGAGCCGTCGCAGTTGTAGTCGTTGGGATCGGCGCAGTCGTCCTCGGTTGCTCCCGGATGATAGGCCTTGTCGTCGTCGTTGCAGTCGCCGTCCTTGTCCGCGTAGCCTTCCGGTTGGCTGCAGGCGAGCGTCTCGAGGCCCTTGACGCCGTAGCCGTCGCCATCCTTGTCCTCGTACCAAACGGTGGCGTCTTCGGCTGTCTCTCCGTCGACCACGTCGTCGCAGTCGTTGTCGATACCGTCACACACTTCGGTGGCATCTGGATTGACGTCGAAGTCGTCGTCGTCACAATCCACGTCATCGAAGAACCCGTCGCCGTCGTTGTCGACGAGTGGCGTCGCCGTGCCGCCGACACCTCCTTGGCCTGTTGCGCCACCGCTGCCGGTGGGGACGATCCCTGTGTTCTCGGAGCCCGCGGCGCAAGCGACGGCAGAAACGATCAGAACAGCGGTAAAAAAGCGGCGAATCCAGCTTGTCGTTGGTTGCATCAAGAAACCCATTGTCGACTCAGAGTCGACTTTGCCAACCCGAGCTTTGCCGTGGGCGCCCGTAGCGAACGCACAAAGGCCCAGAATAGAAACTCAGCTTATCGGTGCGGCGCCGAAGTGTCCATGCGCTGCATGGAGCTGTGGCGAAACGGGTGGCGCAGCAAAAACCAGCGTGAGATGCTACTTTGTTGCTCTCATGATGAGGCTGGCATGACAGGCTCGCGCTTTCTTCGTGCTTTCGTGGTCGCCATGTTTCTGTTGATCGCGGCGGTCTTCGCTTGCGAAGCGCCCAGCGGCGTCCTCGAGACGCCGACCAAGTCCAGCTCCTCGAGTCAGGGTGGGCAGACCACCACCGTGGCCAGCGGCGGGATGGGCGGCGGCGGTGGTCTCGGCTTCGGTGGTCAGGGGGGCGCTCCCTGCTTGAACACCTGCTCGAAGGACTACCACAGCGTCATCGACTGCAAAGGAGCAGTGGTCGAAGAGTGTAAGGGAGCCGAAGGTTGCGACATCTCTACGGCAACCTGCACCAACGCTTGCGCCGCTGCCGAAGGCAACAAGCTATCCGTCGGATGCGAGTATTACGCCACGTTCATGGATCAGCTCGATCCCGACTCCTGTTTTGCCGTGTTCGTGGCCAACACCTGGGATAGCCCCGCCCACATCAGCGTCGAGCGCACCGGCAATGCGCTTTCGCTCGATACCTACGCCAAGATCCCCAACGGCGTCGGGCCCGGGATGAGCTATGCGGCCTTCGACTCGAAAGCCGGCATCGCGCCAGGCGAGGTGGTGATCCTCTTCTTGGCGGGGCCGACCGGCGTGCCTGGTCAGGGCAATCCTGTATGCCCGGTGCCCGCCGCTATCCCCAGCGGCGCCATGCTCGCCGACAAGAGCGGCATCGGCAAGTCCTTCCGCATCGCCTCTGACGTCCCGGTCGTGGCGTATCAGATCAACCCCTACGGAGGCGGAAGCGCGGCTGTGACGGGCGCGTCCTTGCTGTTGCCAACGAGCGCTTGGGGCACCAACTACGTGGCGCTCAACGCGTACGACTCCGGACCGCACCCCACCTCGATGAACATCGTCGCCAAAGAGGACGGCACCGAGGTGACGATGGTTCCTCCGGTCAACGTCATCGGTGGTAACGGGCTGCCGCCGGGCAGCGCCAACGGCGTCTACACCTTCAAGCTCGATGCGGGCGAGCATGCGCAATTCACCCAACAAGATGCCCTGAGCGGCAGCGTCATCGAGGCCTCCAAACCGGTGGGCTTCATGGCTGGAGCGCGCTGCTCATTCGTGCCTGCGGGGACCTATGCGTGCGACCATCTCGAGCAAATGATCCCGCCCGTAGGGGCCTTGGGCAACGAATACGCCGCCGTCATGCACCGACCCCGCAGCGGTGAGCCAGGCGTGTGGCGTGTGCTCGGCACCGTTGACGGCACCAAGCTCGCTTGGTCAAACGATGTCGGCGGTCCGGCGACGCTCGATCAAGGGCAGCTGGTCGAGTTCTCGACGCCGCACCCCTTCGTGGTCAAGAGCCAGGACCCACAGCATCCTTTCTTGCTCATGTCCCACATGAGTGGTGGCGCTACCAACGAGATGGATGGAGTCGGAGACGCCGACGCCGTGCTGTCCGTTCCGCCTGCGCAGTACATGAGCAGTTACGTCTTCTTCGCCGATCCGACGTACCCCGAGACGAACCTCGTGGTGGTGCGCAAACAGGACGAAGAGGGTTTTCACGATGTCTGGCTCGATTGTGCTGGCAAGCTCAGTGGTTGGAAGAAGCTCGGCGAATACGAATGGACCCGTGTCGATCTGATCAAGGACGACTTTGAGCCCGTCGGCATGTGCACCACGGGTCGTCACGAAATCAGCAGTGATGGCACCTTCGGCTTGTGGATTTGGGGTTGGGGTTCGCCCAAGACGTCGGCTTTCACCAAGTATGTGTCGTATGGCTACCCCGGTGGCATGAATGTACAGACCATCAACGAGGTCGTGCTGCCACCGACCCCCAAATAGCTGCTCACAGTTTGCAACGATGACGCTGCGGTGGCTCTTGGAGGGTCGGGTGGCCCTGCTGCCATGTCACCGGTACGCGCTGCCAGACCTCCCGAAGCACTTCGCAGTGTGTTCGGTAGAAGCTACTCAGATCCCAGGTCAAGTGGGCACCAAGATCGGTGGCGACGAAGAGCTTGTCGTCACGCAACAACATATGAACGACGGGACCGTGCAATTGAGCATGGGCGAGGCGCTTGCCGTCCTTCCAGCTCCACATGCCCACCACCCCGTTGGCGTACCCAGCAAAGAGCGTGTGCATCGGTCCCTCGACAATCCGCAGCACCGGGCTGGAGGGGACGTTCTCAAAAAGAAAAGACGCTGCTTTGGCAGGCGCGGTCGCCACGAATTCCATGTTCCCGTCGCGATAGCCCGCCACCGCTCTGCCATCGATGCGGCCGACTGCAGTGGCACCGGGGGCAACCGTGTGGCGTGCTGATGGTGTCCGTGCTGCACCGTCGAGAGACTCGAAGACCATCAGTTGGTCAGCAGCAGCGATGAGCGCTGCCGCCGAGCCTGCAGTGGTAGCGCCGTGGCTTTGACCGATCGCGCTTGCTTTGCCAGGGAGAGGGAGCTCGTATCGCTTTCCTGAGCGGTGCAGCACCTTCACTTTGCCAGCGCTGCGGATCAGGCATCCAGTGAGGGTCGCGATCACTTGCTCCAAGCTCTCGGAGCTGTGCCTGGCGACTAGTTGATCTGCGGCGACATCCCACAGCTCGACGGTGTTGCTGATGGTCTGGACGCACAAATGTGCTGCTGTGCGGGGCTGTTGCGAGGCGAAACGTGCGCGCTGTACGAGCGCGCCGCGCAAAGCCGGTCCTATGAAAGATGGTGGTCGTTCCGTTTTCGGTGAGGTGCCGAGTGATGCCCAACCGCGATGAGAGAGAAGTCTCGGCGCTGCCAACCTCTGACGATCGACGAGCAGCGCTGGTGAGCGCCAATGCGGCGTGGCCGCACCGGTTCGCCATACGCGCACCGTCCCGTCGTCACTAGCGGTTGCCGTCAGCGTTCCATCGGGGCTGAACGCTATTGAATTGGCCTCGTCGTTGTGGCCGCGCAGCAGCGCAACCTCGTTGGTCTCAGGGTTCCAGATTCGCGCCAAACCATCGGCGCAAGCAGTGCCCACACGGCGACCATCGGGGTGAATGGCCGTGGACCAAACGGGCTCTGGATGCAGAAACGGGCTCGCGATCGCAGTGGCGACTCCCGCGCGGTCGATGCTCCACAAGCGAGCGCTCCGGTCCCAGCTGCCCGTGACCATGCGACGCCCCTGGTCACCGAAATCGACGCTACGGACGGCGGCGCGATGCGTCTTCAGTACCTGTTGCGTGGCTCCGCTGGCGACGTTCCAAACCCGCACGCTCGTGTCCATGCCACCCGAAACCAGCAGGCGACCATCGGGACTGAATTGGGTGGTCCAGACGCCAGCTTCATGGCCTTCGAGTACACCCTCGTTCGTGCCACGGGCTACATTCCAGAGCCGAACATGCGTGTCGCGTCCTGCGGAAGCGAGCAGTTTGCCATCGGGGCTGAAGCTCACCGTCCACGTGTCGTTGGCGTTCAGTATCCACTTTGAACCGCCGGTGGCGACGTCCCAAAGTCGTAGTTTTCCATAACTGGCCGAGGCGAGCAGTCGACCATCAGGGCTGAAGCGCACCGCGTTGATGGCACGCGTGTGGCCGGCGAACACCTTCTTGGTCGCGCCGCTCGCAACGTCCCACAATCGCATGGTCTTGTCCGCACTGCCTGACACCAGCAGCCGACCATCGGGGCTGAACGCCACGCTGTTGACCAAACCAGCGTGTCCTCGTAACAGCTCCGTTCGATCCGCGAGTGTCACCTTCTGCAGCCGCACGACACCGTGGAAACCAACCGACGCCAAGCGGCGACCAGTGGGGCCGAACTTCACCCCATACACGGCACCCGCATGTTGGCTGAGTCGCTTCACGTGGGTGCCTGTTCGCACATCCCACAAACGAACACTTCCGTCGAAACCAGCAGAGGCCAGCCATTGGCTATTGGCCCCGAAGCTCAGGCTCCTCACCGCTTCGGTGTGATGGCCACTGAGCACCCAAGTCGTAGCACCGGTCTCGACGTTCCAAATCCGTAGGTCTCGATCCACACCGCCAGATGCCAACGAGCGTCCGTCGCGGCTGAAGGAGACGGTCCGGACAGTGGCGCTGTGGCCTTTGAGCACACGTGCTTTCTGCTCGGCGCCGAGCGTCGGCTTCCAAAGCCTGATAGTCGTGTCGGCGCTTCCCGAAGCGAGCAGGTCGCCCGCAGGGTTGTAGCTCAGACCGTAGATCTCACCGCCATGTCCTTTCAGCACGAGGGCAAGTGACCCGGTCACCACATTCCAGATGTGTACTTTTCGATCGAAACCAGCAGAGGCGAGCGATTTTCCATCGGGGCTGAAGCTGATGGCGGTAACGGCTCCTTGATGTTGCTTCAGCAGCTTTTGCTGCCGGCCTGAGGCGACGTCCCACAACCTGATTTCGCCCGTCCATGCACCCGCCGCCAGCTGCTGGCCATTTGGCGAGAACGAAATCGATAGAATCTGGGCACGATGGCCACGCAGGACTCGCGTAGCGCGTGTGCGCGTATCGAGCAGATAGACGGTCCGGTCGCCGCCTGCGACCGCCAGGGTGTGGCCGTCTGGCGATATGTCTACCGCATAGGCGATGCCGCCGAGCTGCACGCTCCACTCGAGCGGGTCGGAAGTGAGCTGCCACCACAGCGCCCGAGCCGATTCGTTGTCCTCGATTTCGAGCGCCAGTCGCAGCTTCGCGCGGGCTTCGAGTAGCAAGCCGTTTCCGAGCGCGGCGCGTGCGCCTTCTCGTAGCGCTGCGGCTTGCTGTTGCGCAGTTCGGCCGCGCTCGCGCTGAGCCTCGCCCTTCTGCCGCTGCGCCTCGTTGCGCTGTTCGTCCGCGTCTTGCTTCTGCACAGCGAAGGTGACCGCAGCTGCCGCCAGCAGCACCAAGACCGCAGCCACTGCGACCCGCGTCCGTGTTTGTGTGCGTTTCTGCCGGGCGCAAGCTGCATCGAGGAACAGGCGAACCTGAGCGGGGATGGGGCTGGTACAGCGGGCAGCGCTTCGCAGCGCCTCGGCAAGCGCATCTTCCTGCCAGAGCTCGTGGGGACGCTTGCCTCTCTTCGACCAAAGCTCCGCTGCTTGTCGAACTTCGCTGATGAAGGCCACCTCTCCGCGGCTCTCGTCGAGCCAGTGCGCGAGCGTCTTCCAGCTCGATACGAGCGATTCGTGGGCGAGCTCGAGCTCGGCAGTCGTGTGGTTGTCCTGAGCGCCCCGGCGGGCCCGCAGGGTCAACAAGCGGCCAGCAATCAAGGCGTCCAGAACTTCGGCCGCTTGCTCGCCCAGCTCATCAAGTAGTTGTTGTTGCTCGACGACCGCGCGGGTGCCCTGAGCGGTTACCATTCGGAGCAAGATCTGCCGAGCGAGCCGGCGTGCCGCCGGCGATAGTCCGTCGACGAGCCCGTCGGCGTGACCAGCCAGTGCCCCCGCCACGCCGCCGACTTTTTCGTAGGCCGAACGCAGCAGGAGCTTGGTCTCGCTGTCGCGTCGCATCCAGAGTTGTTGGGCCGCGAACTGAAGCAGGGGCAGACTTGCGAGCTCACCACCCGCTTGCTCGATCATCTCATCGACTAGCGTGGGGTCATCGAAGCCGAAGCCAAGCGGTTTCAACGGCTTGGTAAGGGCGGCTCGGAGCATGTTGGCATCGGGGCTGCGCAGCACCATCATGTGCGATAGCGCACTCCTAGACTCGGTGGTTTCGATGATACGAACCAAGAAGTCGTCGCGCACGGTGACGATTACGCGAATGGGTAGTGCTGCATCATCAGCGGCCGAGCTGATCGCTAGCATGAAGGCGCGACGAACGGATTCATCGCTGACCAAGGTGTAGAGCTCCTCCAGCTGATCGACGAAGACCAACACGCGGCAGCGTCGAATCCGAGCATGCTCGCGCAGCACCACACCCAGCAATCCTGGATGATCGTGGATCCGATCGATGTCCTCACCAATGTCAACCTGACTGGCAGTCAGCGCAGTTGCGAGTGATGCGAACGGATTGAGGCCAGGTCGCAGCCGGATCAACGCCCAGGTCGCTGTTTCGCGCAGCCGTGGAATCGCGCCTGCTTGTACGAAGGAGCTCTTGCCGCTCCCCGAAGGGCCCACCACCGGAAGAATGGGCTGTTCGCGCAGCTTCTCCACCAATGCGTCGACTTCGTCGTCACGGCCGAAGAAGCTACCAGCATGTTGCTCGGCAAACGGCAGCAAGCCTCGGTACGGGTTTACGTCGCCGCTGCGTGGCGGCGCTAGAAACGACGCCTGGACCGCCTCGAGGAGCGCCACCGTGTCCGGAGCCGTCGGTCGCTCGCGTGGCTGCCGATGCAGCATCCCGCGCAGCAAATCGAGGACGGTCTCGGGTACTTCCTCTATGGAAGGCAGGCTGTCGTGCTGCTCGTGCTCGCAGACCAATTGCCTCAGCTCTTCTTGGGTCTGAGCTGAAAAGGGCCTGTGGCCGTACAGCAGCTCGTAGAGAATCACACCGAGCGCCCACATGTCCGATGCCCCGCTCACCGACTCGCCCAGCCATTGCTCTGGCGCCATGTATGCGGGCGTTCCGACACCTGCGGAGGTCGGGCTCGTGATCAACGCTGTCCCGGAACGTGACGAGTCGCTTGAGCGCGGTTGAGCAAATAGCGCGAGCCCGAAGTCGACTACGCGCACGCGACCATCTTTGGCGAGCAGCACATTGGCTGGCTTCAAATCGCGGTGCACGATCTTCTTGCGGTGTGCTTCCGTGATCGCCGATGCGATATCGCGCACCATGCGTAGTGATTCCCGCGCCGCAGGCCTGGCATCGACGATGCGCTCCTTGAGCGTCTGGCCTTCGATGTACTCGAGGGCCAGATACAGCGTGGGGCCGAAGATGCCCACCGAGTAGATCGAGACGATGTGAGGATGATTGACGGCAGCGGTGGCGCGTGCCTCGATGAGCCGGTTCCGAATGTCGGTCGCGTCACTCGGCGCGTCCGTGCCGAGCAACTTCAGCGCCACTTTGCGCCCCAGCCTGGTGTCGCGTGCCAGATATACTTCGCCGGTGGCACCCGCGCCGATGGGTCGATCGATGACGAAATGATCGACCGTTTTGCCGGATTCGAGAAGCCAAGCCTTGCTCGATGGGCTGGCGTCGATGTGGCGGGTTTCGCTGCTCGTGGAATGAACGCCGCGTTCAGCCGACAGCTCGCCCGATTCGCGATGAGGCGAGCCGGCTGGGATTGTCGGGTCGTCGTGGCGGGGCATAATCAGAGCGGAGACTGACGAGTCGAGGAGCATACACGCACAAGCGTCTGTCGACTGTCGGAAGGCTGGATTCGGCGCGTGGTCCTTCTATACTTCAGCATGTCCAATCAAGACTGCGAGCGGGTGCTAGCGTTTTGGCTAGGCGACCTCGATGCCGATGGTCTGGCCGACGAAGCGCACACCCAGCAATGGTGGAAGAAGTCCGCCGCCTTCGATCAAGAGCTGCGGAAGCGCTTCAGCGCCGATCACGAGGCCATCGTTGCAGGTCTTCGAGACGACTGGCTCACGACCCCGCGCGGCCGGTTGGCCTACGTCATCGTGCTCGATCAGTTCTCACGGAACATGTTTCGCGACACACCGAAGATGTTTGCCAGTGATGGCAATGCGCTGGCGGCGACGCTGGTTGGTCAGGAGCGCGGTGACGACCGGGAGTTGCAGACCGACGAGCGGGTCTTCTTGTATATGCCCTTGATGCATAGCGAGGCGTTGGCGATGCAGGAGCGCGGCGTGGGGCTTTTTGCGGCCCTCCATGACGAGCTGACCGGGCCGGCGCGTACGCGGGTCGCAAACAACCTGCGTTTCGCGATTGCTCACCGCGATATCGTGGCCCGTTTTGGTCGCTTTCCCCACCGCAACCGCATCCTCGGCCGCAGCTCCACCGATGAGGAAGTAGCGTTCTTGAAGACGCCGGGCTCGTCCTTCTGACACTCCCTAGAGCTCGGCGGCGATGCCGGCGAGCTTCTCGGGAATGTCGAGCAGGACGTCGTTGACGGTGTCGCAAGCTCCGAGCGCATCAGGGCAGCCACAACGAGCGCCGCCGGTGTCCACGAAGCTGAACTGGCCGAGCCCGACCAAGTCGTGTAGCTGGCAGGCAAGCTCGAGGGCTTCGTAGCGCACGGTTGCGTCCGAAGCGATGATGGCCGCGCGCTCGCTGGCGGACAGTACGTTGCCGCGGAGGATGGCCACAGTGTCGGCTTCGGAGCCAACCACCGATAGCGCGTCGCCGAAGAGATTGGGGCTTGCAACAGCGGTGGCGGCAATCACGTTGCCTTCGAGTGTCGCAAAGGTGTCGTACAGGAGCATCCCCGCTCCCACCGAGCCATCGATCGTCGTGCCACGCACGATCAAGACCGAGGCGATCTCCTTGAAGGACGAGGCGATGCCGACGCCGAGTCCCGTAGCGTCAGCGTCCGTGTTGGAGATGGCGCAAGAGTCGACCGTGAGCTGGGCGCCAGCAGAAGAGATGGCCGCCCGGTGGGCCCCTTCGATGATGGAGCTTCCAACCGTGACCTCGGCCACAGCAGTGGCAGACAAGGTCTGCGTATCAATCCCGATGCCGAGCTCGCCGGCGCTATTGACGTCCGTGTTCTTGATGGCCGTGGTCTTGATCTGCACCTCGGCGCTGCGCACCAACACGCCAGCTTCGCGGGCGCTGTCGATCAAGCTGCCCTCGATGTCTCCAATGGTGAGCTGGGCGGTCAGCGGATGGTCGAACATCACGCCGATGCCATGTGGTGCAGTCTCGTCCAGCGCGCTGTTGTTCACCACCACGCCTGCAAGCTTGGCCGTGGAGGCCTGAACATAGACGCCAGCGCCCTGGCTCTTCTCGATCAGGCTGCGCCGTAGGGTCAGATCCGAGCGCAGCGTCCCGGTGGGTGAAAGCATGGCGGAAACACCGTGTCCGAGCCGTCCGTCAGGGAGCTGCTCGGTGTCGAACACCACGGTCGACTGGATGTCGGCGGTCGAGCCAATGAGGAAGATGCCCGCGCCCAGCGTGGCCTCGATCAGCGAGCCCTTGATGGTGGCATTTGACGGCACCTTGTCGTCCAGAGATGGCTGGAAGACCAAAGCTGCCCCTTCGCCATTCCCGTCCACACTCGTGTTGCTCACCGCGGTCGACTCGATGGTGAATTGCGAGCCCGTCGAGATGATGCCCGCACCCTTCGCGCCTACGATAGCGCTGTTCTTGACCAAAACCGTCGAGCCGAAGCTACCGATAGCGGCTGCCGTGCCGCCTTTGCTGTCGATCTCCAGATCGACAAAGGTAGCGTTCTCGACCGTCACCGACGAGTCGATGGCGCCGACTCCGCTGGCAATGACGCGCTCGAACACCGAGCCTTGAATCGTAACCTCCGATGGGGTGTTCAGCTGGGTCGTGGCTGCGATGCTGCTCGTTGCGATCTGGCTGTTGACGTCGATGGGATCGCGGAAGACCGATCCTTGCACCAGCAGCTTGGAGCCATACATGACGACATCCCCCTCGCCATTTCGCTCGAAGACGGATCCGGTCACGAGGACATCGGCAGAAACGTTGTCGTCTTCGTAGGCGTAGATCGCGTAGCCGTAGCCGTTGCTATCCGGGGTCGTGTCGCGGACGAGGCTCTTGTCGAGCACCAGTTTCGAGCCGCGAACCACGATGCTCTGCTCGGTGTTGCGCTCGAACAGAGCGTTGGTGACGGTCACCTCAGTGGGCCCCATCGCCCGCTGCAGGTACAGACCGTACGAGGTGTTGTCGTGAATCCAGAGCTTGTCGACCAGCACACCAGTCGAGTTCTCGATCACCATGCCGACGTCTGAGCTGCTGATCTGCAGCCCGCTGATTTCGCTGCCGCCGCCATTGCTCACATAGATGGGGGCTACCTGGAAGGAGCCCGGTACGACGATGTTGACCATTGAGGGACAGCGGCCACGCAGGAGCACCTTCTTGTTGTAGATGATCACGTACTCGCTGTAGGTGCCCGCTGCGACCGCCACGATGCCGCCATCGGGTGCTGCGTTGATGGCCGCCACGATGTTCTTGTGCGGTTGATTGATGCTGCCATCGCTCGGTCCGACGTAGTTCTTGTCGACGTAGTGGGTGTTCGCATCGGTGACGATGTTGCCCCACGTTCCTGTCCCGCACTCGGCGACCTCGTGACAACTGCTGTCGCCGGGAACAGCAACGTTACCGTCCAGGCAAGCGGTCTTGGGCATGTCGGGGGCGCAGCCGTATGCACCATCATGCGTGAAGCCGGCATGACAGCCATCTGTCGGCACGCCCACGCTCTTCTTCGGGTTCGATTCCTCGGGGATCCCCGCCGGCTGGCAGATCCCGTTTTCGCCGAGCAATTCGGCAGGCTTACAAGGAAGATCGACCGGCAATCCGGCCGGTCGACATTCGCCGTCTTCTTCGATCTCACCGGGCGGGCAGCTCGGGGCCAGACACTGTCCCTCGATCATGAACTCACCAGCTGGGCAGCCCGGATCTTGGCACGTGCCATCAGCGTCGCGCGTCTGACCCTCCGGACAAGCGGTCGGCTGTGGTGCTTCGTCGTCGCCTTGGCAGCTACCAAGCAGCAACAAAACACCTAACGCTGCGATGAGGTCTCCCCCCCTCCTCCGCAGATCTCCCATCCAACCAGGATACCTCGATTGGACGGATTACGTAACGTCCTCGTCTGCGAATGGGGACGGTGTGTGCCTAACTCGGATACTTGGTCATGTCTGGCGAGCTCATTTCTGGTGACAGGCGTTTCTCGGCGGTGCTGCTCGGGCCACGGCCCGGCCCTGAGCCCAAGCGACCGGAACCTCGTTCCAAATGGCTCGCAACAGCCCACACCTGCTCTGCCCGAAGACGCTGAAATCCCACACGACGTGCGCCCCTAGCTCCGTGGCAGCGTAGAGCTTGTCGTCTTGCCGCAACAGATGCACCACCGCACCATGAAGCCGGATGGAGTGCATGTGGGCGCCGCTGTTGGTGTCCCAAATCCCTAGTAGCCCATCGGCGTGGCCGGCGATTACGGTGCCTTTGGGGCCGATCACCATCTTCGTGACAGGGCTGGCGGTGACGCGCTCGAAGGCGAATGCACTGGATGCGATTTGCTCGGAGATGGTTCGCTCGATGCTGCCATCGCGATAGCCGACCAGTACCGCGTTGGCGTTGGCCGTCAGTGTTGTGGCACCGATATCGGCGCGAAAGCGGGCGGCTTCATCGCCTGAGGTGGTCAAGGTTCGGACCGTGCGCCCGGCCGCCACGAGCAGCCTCTTCTGAGCCCAAGCTACCGCGCTCACCTTTTTGGCGAAGTCGATCAAGCGGGGCTCGGCTGCCAGCGTGTGCAAGCGCAGCTGCCCTTTGGCAAGCACCGCGCATCCTCCTGGATAAGCGACGACCGCTCGCAGGCCTGGCGGCTTGCCCGAAAAACTGAGCTTGTCCGCTTTCAGGTTCCAGAGCTCGAAGCTGCCATCATAGGTGCGTAAGCACAGTACCGCGCCGCCCGGATCGATCTGAGCGAACGAGGCCTTGGCAGTGATTCGCTTTTGCCACTTCTTCGTCGGCACAAACCGCTTCGTCGGGTCGTCCAATTGCTTCGCCGGGTCGTCGAGACGAAGCCAGCCCCGGTGCGAGACCAAGCGTACGGGCGCGGGCAGCAGAGCGGGCGCACGCCACCTTGGTATTCCGCTATCGACCTGCCAGAGCCGCAGCGTCAGGTCGTCGCTGGCCGTGGCAGCGAGTCGTCCGTCAGGGCTGAAGCGCAACGCGTTGACCTCTCCTTGATGGCCGCGCAACACCAGCTCGTAGCGCTCGTCGGCTACGCTCAAGATGCGTGAGTTGTGATCGGCACTAGGCGCGCCAACGTGGACGCCGTCCGGGTGTGCGTCAACGCGGTACGAGCGCCCTGCCTTCAGCAAGCGTCGTGGCGCTGTTGGCTCGTCTAAGCTCCAGCGACGCACCCCCTCGTTGCCCGAGCTGTAGACCGCCTTGTTGTGGGCGCCGAATGCCACGCCAAAAAAGCCGCCCCGCTCGGCGCGGGCGACGCGAGCGGATCCGTTCGCCAAGTCCCACAATCGGACGCTGCCGTCTGGGCTCGCCGAGACGATTCGCTTGCCGGTGCTGTCGAAGCGCATGTCGAACACCATCGCGGAGTGACCTTCGAGGCGGTTGGTCGTTACGCGGCGTGCAAGGTCGAAAACGCGCACCACATGGTCGTATCCCGACGAGGCGAGCAGCTTGCCGTCTGGGCTGAAGCGAACCACTTGCGGGGCTGCCGCGTTTCCCGTTGGTAACTGCTCGGCGGCCCCCGAGGGCAACTCGAAGAGCCACACACCCGCGGCCCCGGCGCTGGCCAGCTGCTTCCCTGATGGGTGAAAGCGCACTGAGCGCACCGCGCCATGACCACCGCGGAGCACCCGTTTGACCGCACCGCTGGCCACGTCCCAGAGGCGGATTGTGTGATCCGTGCTCGCGCTGGCGAGTGTTTTTCCGTCGGGGCTGAAGTCCGCCTCCATGAGCGGCTTGTTGTGACCTTCCAGAGGTCGGGCTCGTTGGCTGCTCGCGCTGTCCCACAGACGAACCGACCCGGCCAGGTCGCCTGAAGCAAGCAGCCGTTTGGGGCCGAAGCTCACGCTGGTGGCACGCCCTTCGTGACCCGGCAATTCCGTGAGCGTTGCGCCAGAGGCCACGTCCCAAACGCGGACGGTCTGGTCAGCGGACGCGGTGGCGATCACCTTGCCGTCATGGCTGAAGCTCACCCGATGAACGGGCGCGCTGTGTCCTTCGAAAGCCCGAGCCAACTTGCCCGAGCCCAGATCCCATAGGCGGCAGGTGCGGTCGTCGTGAGCCGTGGCGAGCGACGTGCCGTCTGGGCTGAACGCAGCGCCTCGTACCGAACGGTCTCCCGAGCCGAGCTGACGAAGTTGTTTTCCGCTCGCGACGTCCCAGACCCGCGCGTAGCCGTCCCCGCCGGCTGTTGCGATTCGCGTGCCGTCGCTGTTGAAGGTGGCGCCGAAAATCCGGCCATTATGCGCGGCGATGGTTTGCTGCAACTGACCCTGTCGCGTATCGAAGAGCCGCAACTTGCCTGCGTGCCCACCGACCGCGACGAGCTTGCCGTCCGGCGCGAAGCCGAGCCCCTGGATGCGTCGTGACTTGGTGTCGATGCTGAGCTTGGCGGCGCTGCTGGACAGATTCCACAACAGCACCCGCCCGACCATGTCCCCCGAGGCCAGATGCCTGCTGTCTCCGCTGAAAGCGACCGACATGACTTGGTCGCTGTGGCCACGAAGCACCCGGCTGCGCCCGGTCTGCGCCTGAAAAAGGTGTACGTTGTGGTCTCCGCCGGCCACCGCCACGTGCGTTCCACTCGTCGCGAACGCTACCTGGTAGGTGTAAGTCCCAATCCGTGAGCGCCAGCGCAGGGGGTCCTTCGTGAGACGCCACCACAAGGTTCGAGCTGCGGGCGATTCACGCATCTCGAACGAGGCGCGTAGCTTGGCGCGGGCTTCGAGCACCCGCCCGTTCGAATATGCAGCTCGGGCTCCCTCCAGCTCGGCCTCAGCGCGCTGGGTCTGTACCTGCTCGCCTCGGTCTTCGGCTTTGCGCCGTTGGCGGTCCGCTTCGCGTTTCTCGCTGGCGAGCACCACCGCGACCACAGTCAGCGTCGCCATGACACCGATGACCAAGAACCGCCTGCGCTCCGCCTGGCGCTGTTGGCGTTTGCGTCCACTCGTGAGAAAGGCGTTGACCACCGTGTCGTCAGGGGCCGGAGAGCTCCTTACCGCTGCGAGGGCCTCACGTAGCGCTTCGCCCAGCCAGAGACCGTGGTGGGGTCGTCCTTGGCGATCCCAGAGTCGAGCCGCCTGACGCAGATCGGCCAGCACACGTACGTCCGCGTGGCTCTGCTTGAACCATCGGGCCAGCGTGGTCCAGGTTGTGATGAGCGACTCGTGAACGAGCTCGAGCTCGGTCTCGCCACTGCTGCCACCGTCCAGGTCTTGGCCTCTGCGGGTGGTGACCAGGCGAGCAGCGACCAAGCGTGCCAGGATGTCCTCGGCCTGCGGGGCTTGTCCGCCTGCAGCGCCGAGTAGGTCGCTCTTGGAGGCGATCGCTCGGGTGCCTTCAGGGGTGACCAAGCGCAGAACCATCGCCCGGGCGATGGTTTGGGCTTTGGGGGCGAGCTCACCGAGGACACCATCGGCATGACGCGCCAGTGCTCCCGCCACGCCGCCCATTTCGTCGTACGCGCTGCGCAACAGTAAGCGTGCCGAAGCGTCACGCTTCTCCCAGAGCTGAAGCGCTGCGAACTGTAACAGCGGCAAGCTGGCGGCGACATCGCCGACGGCTTCCACCATGTCGTCGACCAAGCTGGGGTCGTCGAAACGATAGCCCACTTCCGCCAAAGGACAGCTGAGCGTGTCCCGTAGCAGCTCGTCGTCCGGGCTCCGGATGACGGTAACGCTGCCGAGCACCTCTCGCGCTTCTTGGCCTTCTGCCAAACGTACCAAGAAGTCATCCCGCAAGGTGAACACGGCCCGTACAGGATCGAGCGCGTCGTCAGCGCAGGTGCAGATGGCCAGCATGAAGCGACGGCGAACGTCCTCATCGGCAACGAGCGTATACAGCTCCTCGAGTTGATCGACGTACAACAGCACTCGGGTTCCGTTCGTTTCAGCCAACTCTCGCAGCATCAGGTGAAGCAAGTGCGGTGCTTCGAACAGCTCTTCGGCGAGCTCATCGCGGGTGGCAATGCGCTCGCCAGTGACGCCATCGAGCTCGATGTCGGGTGGACGACTGTGACGCGAGCCCTCAGGCGTTTGGGCGGCACGAAGTCGTGATGCCAACAGCAGAAAAGGATCGGTCCCAGGTCTCAGCTCGACGACGGTCCAGCTGGCTTGTTCACGCAGCCGCGGAATGACTCCCGCTTTGACGAACGAGCTCTTGCCAGCTCCGGAAGGGCCGACGATAGGCAGTACGGGAAACAAACGTAGGCGCTCGAGGAATGATTCGATCTCTCCGTCGCGCCCAAAGAACAGCTCGGCGTGACGCTCGTCGAAAGCCAGCAGTCCGCGAAAAGGGCTCTCGTCTCGCGACGTGGGGCGGCGCAGCTTGCTGAGCTCGCCGCGTAGCAGCTCAGCGACCTGCTCTGCCGAAGGACGCTCCGAGCGATCCTTGGCCAACATGCTTTCGGTCATCTTGATGGCATCATCCGAGAGGCCATCGAGGGGGCTGAGCTTAATGCTGTGGTTGCGGTCGCACACGCGCACACGCAGATCGATCATGCGCCGGCCCTCATAAGGTCGCTCGTCGTAGAGCATCTCGTGGAGCATGACGCCGAGCGCCCAGACATCGGTCGCTGCGGTGATCTCGGTTCCTTCCCATTGCTCAGGGGCCATGTACGCAGGTGTGCCTGCGTCTTGCCCCTTCGGTTGCGCGTCGTTGCCAACCAGAAGCGTCGTCTCGGGGATGGCCAAGCCGAAGTCGACGACCCTGGGCCGTCCGTCCTTGGGGATGACCACGTTGGCGGGTTTGAGATCGCGATGGTGGACGCCGTGTCCGTGCGCTTCGCAGACTGCTTTGGCGATGGCGGCGCCAATGCGGAGGGCTTCGGGCACGGTCATGCGCTCGACCGCCAGGCGCTGCTGCAAGGTCTCTCCCTCGAGATACTCCAGCGCGAGGTAAACCCGTCCCGTATGGGTACCCGCTGAATAAATGGAGACGATGTTCGGATGGCTGAAGCTGGCGACGAGGCGCGCCTCGAGCAGCGCTTGTTGCAGCTCACTGGCCTCTGCGGGAGCGCGTAGAAGCAATTTCAGCGCGATTTTTCGTCCCAAGCGGCCGTCACGAGCGAGGTACACCTCGCCGCTGGTGCCACGGCCAATCGACCGCACGATGGAGAAATGGTCGACCATATCGCCGGGGCGCAGCAACCAGTCTTCGCTCTTTCGATGGGTGCCGGACGAAGCGACCACAGCCCCTGCGCTGTCGCTAGCATCGGGGCCTTGATGGGACGTCGCTTCCGGATCGCCGCCGCTGGGCGGCGCGGTTTGCAAAGCCGCCAGTTGCTCGCGACAGGAGCTGCACGACAGAATGTGCTCGCGTAACCCGCTGGCTCCACCTTGGCCGTTCAGGTAGCCGAAAAGCGTCTTTTCGTCGGGGCACCCCATCGAGCATGGCCACACTACTCGACCAGCGCCCGCGCGGGGAACGCATCGACACCTGCTGGGGTCGGAATGGAGTCAGCCCTCCGAGCTGCTCGCTAGCACACACTGCAGCAACACGTTGGCACCTGCTTCACAATCGGCCCAGGTGGTGCGCTCGATCTCCACATGGCTGCGTCCGCCGATGGAGGGTACGAAGATCATGGCGGTGGGGCACACCTGGTTGGCATAAGAAGCGTCGTGGCCCGCCCCGCTCACGGTGCGCATCGCCGAGTAGCCGAGCGTTTCAGCCGAATCGAGCACGCGCTGTACCAGTCGCTCGTCGAAGGGGGAGTGCTCGACGCGCCAGGTTTGCTCGATGCGGATGGGACAGCCGCGCCGTTCGGCAATCGCCAGCATCTCATGGCGCAGATCTTCCCAGGCTCTAATGGCCAGCTCGTCGTCCCAAGAGCGAATGTCGATGGTGAAATGCACCTTGTCCGGGATGATGTTGCGAGAGTTGGGCTCGTTGTGGATTTCACCCACGGTGGCCACCATGTTGCCGCCCATCTTGGCGGGCAGGGCGTTGACCGCCAGGACCATCTCGGCAGCCGCGCAGAGCGCGTCGTGTCGGCCCTCCATCGGTGTGGGCCCGACCTGATTGGCTTCGCCCTCGAGATAGATGTCGTACCAGTGCAAGCAGAGGATACCCTTAGGGGCGCCGATGAGCTTCTCCTCCCGTTCGAGGAGCGGACCCTGCTCGATGTGCAGCTCGTAGTATGCATGCACGGGAAAGTGCTTGCAGGGCAGCGCGCCTTTGTAGCCGATGCGCTCCAGCTCATCGCCTTGTCGCTTGCCGTTGATGTCGGTTCGGTCGTAGGCCCATTGCAGCTCGAGGGCGCCGGCCCACACCCCCGAGGAGACCATCGCGGGAGCGAAACGCGAGCCCTCTTCGTTGGTCCAGTCGACGACCATGACGGGCCGCTTGGTTTCGATCTTGTGGTCGTGCAAAGTGCGCAGCACCTCGAGCATCGCCATGACGCCGAGGATCCCGTCGAAACGCCCGCCTTTGGGTTGTGAGTCGACATGGGAGCCGGACAGCACAGGTGCCAGCTCGTCGCTCGTCCCCTTTCGTTTGCCGAAGATGTTGCCCATCTCGTCGATGCTCACTTCGAGCTCGATCTCCTCGAGCCAGCTCACGAACAAGTCGCGGGCGCGCTTGTCCTCGTCGCTCAACGCCAACCGCTGCACGCCGCCGCCAGGAGTCGCGCCGATTTCGGCCATTTGCTCGAGCGATCGGCGTAGCCGCTCGCCGTCTACACGGATGTCACTAGGGTTCACGTTCAATCTCCTCTGGCTCGGGACGCCCACGGTGGGCCGATGGCCGTTCTCGACCATGGATTCCGGAAGTGTAGCAGGCTGTGCGCGCCGCTCCGAGTCCGCGAACGAACCATGCGAGCCAGGCGCCCTTTTTGCTACCATCGACCCATGACTTCATCTTGTTCTTGGACGCTTCTGGTGGGCGGGTTGTGCTTGGCCATCGGCTGCAGCACGCAAAACAACACGGGTAGCCCGAACAGCTCCAGTGGGACTGCTGGTGGCACCACGACCAGCACGGACACGAGTAGCAACAGCAACAGCAGCAGTGCGACCAGCACCGAAACCGGGACCGGCGGCGGACCCGCTGCCGAGGGGCGCTACTTCCCAGCCGGCGCCTGGATGTACCAAGACATCTCGCAAGCCGCCGTGCATGCCGAGTCGAGCCAAATGACGCAGTGGCTCGAAAACAACGGTGGCTGGGGCACTGGTCAGATGCGCATCGACTTCTCGATCGAGGTGCTCACAGCCGACGCCAACACGCCCTACTTGCAGTTCAACCCCACGGGTAACTTCTACAGTCCCGACTGCGACAACGTTGCGATGCCCGTACCGGCCGGCGGCGTGCTCGAAGGTGAAGAAGGCTACGCCTGCTTGGGCGACGGCGACTGCCATCTCATCGTGGTCGACGACGCCACCAAGAGGCTGTTCGAGATGTGGCGCGCCGACATCGTGGGCAACACGTTCAATGGCGGCTGCCTGGCCGCGTGGGACATGACGCGCGTCTATCCGCCCGAGGCCCGCGGTGAACAATGTACCAGCGCCGACGCAGCTGGTTTCCCCATTGCTCCTTTGCTCTTCACCGCTGATGAAGTGGCCGCGGGCGAAATCGCTCACGCCATTCGTTTCATTCTGCCCAATGCGCGCATGCGCGCCAAAACCTACACGCGTCCGGGCACCCACGCAGGCGGCCCGAGCGGCCCGAGCCCAGCACCGGTATACGGGTCACGCTGGCGGCTGAAGGCATCCTTCGACGTCGACGCCTTGCCGAGCGAGGGCGCCAAGGTCGTCGCCCGCGCGTTGCAAAAATACGGCATGGCCCTAGCCGATGGCGGCAACATTGCGCTGACCGCTCAGAGCGACCGCTCGACGACGGCCAAGTGGGACGGGCTGCTGTCGACGCACGACTTGAATTCGATTCCGCCCACTGCGTTCGAGGTGCTCGACACGGGGCCCAACATCGCCTTGACCTACGATTGCGTGCGCACGCCCTATTGATGCGCGCGTCTTGGTTTGGCCCCATGCGAGGCGTGGCCGCGGGAACCACCGCTTCTCACGATACATTTGGCTCGAAGCTGCGGACCCGGATCTCGAGCGCGAGATCATCGAGGCCGATCCGCACGCAAGCTGCTAGTTGTCCGGAACCGTCAGTGGGGAGGTTTCTGCTCGACTCCCCGGCGGAGGTGATGGATGTAGCCTGCACGGCGGAAGCGTTATCGGATGGGATTGCCAGCAGACGACTCGGGGCAGGAGCAGGAGCCATCCCCGAGCAGGTCCAAGACGCGGCTTTCGGTTCCTGAGTTCGTTGCCCTCATCGCCGGGCTGATGGCGCTCAATGCGCTGGCCATCGACATCATGCTGCCGGCGTTGCCGCATCTGGGTGCGGAGCTTCAGGTTGCCGATCCGAACCATCGCCAATACGTGATCATCGCCTACGTGCTCGGCCTGGGCGTGGCGCAGTTGTTCTTTGGGCCCGCCTCAGACCGCTACGGTCGCCGCGGTCCGCTGGTGTTGTCGCTGACGGGTTACTGTGTGTTCGGGCTAGCTTGCGTCGTCGCACCGAGCTTCGAGTTGCTCATCGCCGCACGGGTCATGCAAGGCGTCGCGGCGGCTGGGGCTCGCACGATCTCGCTTTCGATCGTGCGTGACGTGCACGCCGGAAGGCAGATGGCGCGCATCATGTCGCTCGTCATGATGGTGTTCATGGCCATCCCGATGCTTGCGCCCAACATCGGCCAGGCGGTTCTGTTCGTTGCTTCCTGGCGATGGATCTTCGTCGTGCTCGTGGGCTATGGGGTGGCCGTCACCGCTTGGGTGATCCTGCGGCTCGACGAGACCCATCCGCCCGAGCGCCGCACGCCTTTGGATCTGCGCAGCCTGGCGTCGAGCTATGCTCTGGTATTCAAGACGCGGGTCACTTGTGGCTACATGTTCGCCACCGGGATCGTCTTTGGCTCGCTCTTCGCGTTCATCAGCTCCTCCGAGCAGCTCTACGGTGATGTCTTCAACCGCAAGAAGACCTTCACCCTCTATTTCGCAACCGTTGCCGCTTCTACAGCCGTGGCGGCTTTCTTCAATTCGCGCCTGGTTCAACGATGGGGCATGCGCAGGCTGGCTCATCTCGCGCTGCTTGGTTTCGTTATCATCAACCTCGGCCTGGCGCTGGCTCTGTTCTTTGGGGCGAAGTCATTCTGGGCGTTCCACCTCGGGATGATGGCAACCTTCTTCTGCTTCAGCTTCATTGGCGCAAACTTCAACGCCTTGGCCATG
>CAZRGL010000052.1:0-11164 GCA_964599485.1 uncultured Polyangiaceae bacterium | reverse complement strand
CGGCACGGCTTCGGCAGCCCTCGGCTTCGTTTCGACTTCGGTCGCGGGGCTGCTCGGTGCGCTCGTCGGCCAGCAATTCGACGGCACAGCGATGCCGGTCACCGTTGGGTTCTTCGCGCTCGGCGCTGTCGCCCTGATCGTCGTGCTGGTCACCGAGCGGGGGCGCCTTTTGTCGGTCGGGCCAACTGCGAACCTGCCTCGGACTGCCTCGAACCTGCCTCGGAGTGACTCGAACCTGCCTCGTAGTGACTAGGGGTAGCTTGACCGGACAAGGGCTGTTGGCGGTTTGCCGGCACTGCTGGGGGCTGGTAGCTTGAATCCAAATCTCAAATCTGTCTGACCAGGGGGCTACTGGATGGGGACTGGGTCGTACACTGTTCGTGCAACACGGACGTTCGTTGTTCGTTTGCTCGGGTTCGCACTGCTTTTGGCGTTGCCGTTCGTTGCCTGCGGCAAGATCGAGCCAGAGCGCACCACCATTTTCTGCCATCGGGACATTCGTGGTGAGCCCTGCGATCCGGACGCGAACTACTACAACAAGGATGACAACCCCACCTGCGGACTGTTCCCGCACGTTGGCTCCACGATCAGCAGCCGCTGCAACGGTCAGCACGACATGTGCGAGGCCGAAGGCGGCGAGCTACCTGAAGTTGACGACACCTTCCAGTTCAAGCACCTCATTGGAAGCGGTAACTTCATCTGTGACCGCATACGCGATCAGAACGACTACGGCTGGGTATGGGGTCGCGGGCCTGATTTCGGGGCAATCACCGATGACGGTTTGATGAGCATGGTCATGACGGTCGACGATGACCTGAACTCCGACGGCGGCGTGTTCCTCAGCCGCCACGTCACCGGCATGACCCGCAAGGAGAATACTGCCGACTACACCTCGCTGCAAAAGCGCAGCTTTCGTTCCTTTCGCCGTGATGACGGCATCCCCTGTCAGCCCAACGGCGTGACCATTCCACAGTTCTTTCTCACGTTCGGAGACATGGCCAACGTGGGTCAGGACTTCTTCGTCTACCTGCCCTACGAGAACCATGGCGCCGACAAACCGATCGACAAGCCCCACGGCAAGGCGGGCATTTTCTTTTACGACTACGATCGCATGACGCTGTATCCGGTCGTCGACGACCGCTTCGGTCTGGTGGACTTGACCAAGTTCCCCGATTTGATCGAGTACGTCCCGCCCGAGCCCGACAACTACAGCGACAACTACACCGAGGACGGCGACATCAAGATCGTCGAGTATCCCTGCCAGCTTCGCTATCCGGTCGGGGCCGCCAACTGCGCCAAGGATGGCAAGCACTGCGTGGTCGAAGAGGATGGCAAGAAGGTCATTCGGTACTGTCAGGATCTGCCGGCCGACGCGACTGTGATCTACGAGTTCGACGACTGTAGGTGGCTCGACTTCGAGCTCGTCCCCGGCTCGGATCGGGTTGCCCGGTCGGTGTATCGAGGCTCGTTCCTCGACGCGGACGGCAAAGCGCAAATGGGGATCTTCGAGTTTTTGGTAGAAGGTGGCGCACCCAAGGAGCGCGGCGAGCGCCTCAATTTCGTTTGGCGGCCCTTGCTCGATCCGACCATCGAGACACCAGCGAGCGGCCCGGATCCGCTCCAAGTGCCGGGGCAGCCCGAGGGCGTGCGCTTCCAACGATTCTTCAAGTCTTGGATCAACCGCCGAGGCGTGTTGGTCTTCAGCGCCTCGTACGAGCAGACCAAAGCGGTGGGCAAGAAAGCTCTCGGCGGGGCCGGCATCTACGCATTGCACACCAAAGATCCGGACAACGGCTCGGACACCGTCTTCGAGGGCAAGACCTTCCTCATCGTCGACGACCGTTCCGGCGGGCTGCAAGCCCACTTCGGAGACGAGGCCGTGGCGACAGGCAAGAAGAATGCGCTGGCGAGCTTCGGCGATTTGCTCGAGCTGCCCACGCCGCAAAAACTGCCCTTCGAGACCGAGGTCGGTGAAGCACTCAAGGACGGCGTGCTCAACACCCGCACCACGCTCGACTTGATCATCAACAACTGCGAGGGGCAAAAGTGTCCCTGGCGAGCGTGCCGCGGCGGTGCCGATGACGACTATCAGAACCTCGCCGAGCCAACCGATCCGGGCGATCCCGACACCAAACAGTGGGGTCTGGGCAACATCTTCTTCACTTCGCGCTACAAGCGCCTCGGCGACGCGAAGGTGGGCAATACGCGCGGCTTGTTCGTCGCGATGCCGCATCGCTATGACGATCAAGGACCACAGCTGAGCTACGTGATTCACGAAGTAACGCGCAGCGACGACGAAAAGAAGGACCTCGGCATAGGCTTCTTTACCGGGCCGCTCAGCAGCTTTGCCTACAACGACAACAACCAGTTGATGTTCTACGTCATTGGCAAACAGTCCGAGGAGGGCGCGATGCTCTTCTGGGACGGATCGAAGATGCGCTACTCCACCAAGGAGTCGTCGCTCATCAAGCAGCCCCAGTACGTCGATACCAAGTACTTCGACATCGAAAACTTCGATCTGCGTTCGGCCAAGGAGGAAGCGGACGGCTACGAGATCAAGGCCCAGCCCATGCCCATTCGAATCGACGAGCAAGCCTGCCTGCACAATGGCTGGGAGGCGCAAACCAGCGTGACGAGCCTCGTCGCGCCCATCTGGTTCATCATCAGCAACTACGGCATGAACTATGATAAGGACTACTGCACCACCGAGTTCTTGTTTCGCTTTGGCGCGGTCACGCGAAAACCAGCCGGAGCTGGCTGGGCCGTTTGGAAGGGGGCCTACTGTCGTCAGGGCACCAAAGACGGCAAGTCCACCGAGCTCGCACCCTGCTTGGTTGAGGAGTACGGCAACACCGACCGTGGCTGTGATGCGAAGGTCGGTGAATAGTCGGCTTCTTTCGGTCTAGCCCATCGCCCATGACAGTCGGCCTTTGAGCTTGCCGAGTGTCTCGCTCAGCCAGGCAGCGAGCTCGAGCAAGTCATCGGCCGCTTGCTCGGGCACCGCATCAATCGTCATGAGCATGCAAATCGCAATGGTGACGTCAGCGCTGCGGTGCTGGGCTTCACTGAAGCGCTCGAACTTGCGGGCCGCATCGTGGTTACCGGCTCCACGCTCGACGTGGAACGTTGATCTGCGGGCGGCAACGGTTAGCTGGTGGGCGAGCACGCTACAGCATTCGGGTGTATCGGCGGACAGCTCCACGGCTCTGCGCAACAGTGCACGAGCCAGTCGGCAGACGTCCTGCTGATGCCGCAGAAGTTGGACGGCGGCGTGCGACGACGCATCCGTCGATTCGTAGACCGTAGACACACGACCCCTCCACGCACGCTTCGTGCCAGGGACGAAAGCTCGCAACTTGGCAATATGCCGAACGTGCATTAGTCCGGCGTGCAGCGTCGCTGTGCAACGGTCTACACCACCGGTCTACTGTTTGCACACACGCCGGCGATCGCTACTTGGTTTTTGGCGCGTCACTCCAGCACTTGGACTTGTTCGCCGGCGGAGCAGGAAGCGTGATCTTCATCGAGCCGATCTTGGCAGCGTCGACCTCGAGCTTTGCCTCGTGATACCAGCTGAGAACCTTGCATTGATAGGTGCTGCTTCCGGGCGCGTTGAGCCCGCAGATCCCAGCGCGGAGCTTCCAGCTGCGGTTCTTCTCCGCCACGGTGATCGTCGGCCCAGGCTTGCTGCCCGTGACGACCTGCGAGTTGCGGTCGCTACCATCGCTGATCTCCACCATTACCGGGTGCATCAGCAGGTTGAGCCCTTTGCTTTGGTCGCATTGCGGCAAACCCTCGAGGGGTACTTGCTTGAATGTCGTCTTGTCGTTGCAGCCAAGCAGCGCCCCGAAGGCGGCAATCGTCAGGCAGCACAGCAAGTGGATTCGGGTGATGCGGCTCATGACAGAGGGCTAGCATCGAACAAGAACTGCGACAATTGCCGACCACGGCCTCGCGTAGCGGGAGGCGAGCCGAGTGGCTAGGCTCTTGCCGGCCAACAAGAAGTGAGCAAACGACAGCAGCGATCGTGCGCTGGAACCAACGGTCCCCATGGTAGGCTCAGCGCGATTGTGGAGGAGACATGGTAGACGGCGGCGCCACGACGGCAGCGCTTCTCGAAGAGCTCAAGGCGGCGAGGCAGGAGATCGCGAACGCCCGATCGATCGCCGACAATTCGCGTGACAACATCATGCGTTTCGACCGCGAGTTTCGGCATACCTTCGTCAACCGCGCAGCTTCGGATATGGCCGGGTTCAGTGCTGGCGAGACGCTCGGGAAGACCCCTCGGGAGATAGGTTTCCCGGCTGCTCTGTGTGATCTGTGGGAGGCCAAGATTGCTTCGGTGTTCGACACCGGTCAGTCTGCCGAGGTCGAGTTCGACATCGAGCTTCCCGGCGGCAAGGTCTGGATGGACATGAGGCTGCACCCAGAGCTCGATGCGGATGGCCATGTCTGCAGCGTGCTCGCTGCGTCCCGGGACATCACCCACCGCAAGCGGGCTGAGGAGGCGTTGCGTCAGAGGACTGCCGAGTTGGAAGCGTTGTTTGGAGCATCGCCCGACCTGAGCTTTCGACTTCGCGCTGATGGGACCATCGTCGATTTCCACGCAGGGCGGGCGGCGGACCTGTACACGACGCCCGACCAATTCCTGGGGCGACGTATGCAGGACGTTCTTCCTCCCGACGTTGGGGAGCAATTCGTAGACACCATTGGGCGGGCTCAGGCGGGCTCGATGGTGTCCATGGAGTACGCGCTTGTCGTGCCATCTGGAGCGAAGACCTTCGAGGCTCGGGTGATGCCGCTACAGGACAGCGAGCTGTACGTTCTGGTCCGTGACATCACCGAACGCAAACTGGCCGAGGAGCGAGCTTCCTACGAGCGGGGACTCATGCAGACGCTCATGAGTTGCATACCGGACTTCGTCTATTTCAAAGATCGGGACAGACGCTTCGTTCGCGCGAGCCTGGCGTTCTGCGATCTTCTTCAGGTTGGCCCGGAGGACATCATCGGCAGGCGCGACGAGGAGCTGTTCGCACCAGAGGTCGCTGAGCTGACCGCCGATGACGATCGTCGCGTCATCGAAACCGGCACCCCAATCGTCAACAAGGAAGAGTGCGGCGGCCCTGTCGATGGCGCGACGCAATGGGTGCTTACCACGAAGATGCCCTGGTATGACGATGGCGGAGACATCATCGGCTTGTACGGCATCTCGAGAAACATCACCGATCGCAAGCGAGCCGAGCAAGAACGGCGCCAGTTGGAAGCCCAGCTCCAGCAAGCACAAAAACTGGAAGGCCTTGGCGTTCTCGCCAGCGGGATAGCCCACGACTTCAACAATCTCCTCGTCGGGATTTACGGCAACATGGATCTCGCGCTGCGCGAACAGCAAGAGGGCTCTTCGTCGTTGCGCTACTTGGCTGACGCCAAGACAGCGGCCGGGCGGGCTGCCGAGCTCGTTGGCCAGATGCTCACCTATGCTGGCAAGGAGAAGCCGAACAAAGAGAACATCGACCTGAGCGCACTCGTGCAGGAGATGGCAGGCCTGCTCGAGACACCGGTTTCCAAGAAGACGGTATTTCGCCTCGAGTTGGCAGAGGATCTTCTCCCAGCGCACGCCGACCCGACGCAGATTCGCCAGGTCGTCATGAACCTGATCACCAATGCCGCGCAGGCCATTGGCGAGAAGAGCGGCGAGATCGTCGTTGGAACCGAGATGGCCGAGTGCGACGCGGATCTCCAGCAGGAGATTCGCCCCGGCGTGAAGTTGCCTAGCGGGGCTTACATTCGCCTGCGTGTTTCGGACACGGGTAGCGGCGTGGACGAAGAGACCCGAAGCCGCATCTTCGATCCTTTCTTCACGACCAAGGCCACGGGCAGCGGCCTAGGCTTGTCCGTCGTGCATGGCATCGTGCGCAGCCACTTGGGCGTGGTCGAGGTCGACAGCGAGCCAGGCAAGGGTACCCAGTTCACGATTATGTTGCCTGCCTCCCACGAGACGACAGTCCAAGACGCCGGCCCAGTCTCGGAGGACTGGCGCGGCAGCGGTACGGTTCTGTTGGTGGATGACACGGAGATGGTCCGCGTGGTCGTGGCCGAGATGCTCGAGCTGTCTGGTTTTTCCGTGCTGATGGCATCGGATGGCAACGAAGCCGTCGCGCTCTTCCGTGAGCGGTGCCACGAGATCGACTGCATTTTGCTCGATTCGAAGATGCCCGGCATGGGCGGCGAAGAGACCTATGACGAGATTCGCAGGATCAGTGAAAGCGTACCCGTGATCTTGTCGAGCGGTCAGGGAGCGCAAGAGTCGGCTGAGCAGTTTGGCGACAAGGGCGTCGCCGGTTTCCTCCGCAAACCCTACGAAGTGGCTGACCTACAAGACATGTTGCGAACGGTGATGGGCGACTGACATGGCTTCGGGCCGCTGCCGCCCGAGCTAGGGCTGCAGTTTGGCCAAGAACACGTCGCTGACGCCTGACATGTTGAGCAGATCGCCGGGGCCGCCGAAGTTGATGCTGCTCGAGCTGAAGAGGCCGCCTGCGTAGACGCCACCGTCGGCGCTGAGCGCCATGGCCTTGTTGGTCGACGCACTGCTTGCGGCCGCGGAGCGGCTCCAGACGTGGCCGCCTGCGCCGGTGAGCCTCGCCACGAACACTTGGGTGCCGCCGACCGAGTTGCTCAAGGCGTCGCCGGTGGAGCCCAGGTTGAGGCTGGCGCCGGCGAAGTGCCCGGCGACGTAGAGGCTGCCCGTGCTGTCATATCCGACGGCTTCACCGCGATCGTTACCCGCGCCGCTGGCGTTGACGCTCCATTGGTGGCTGCCATCTGAGGTCTGCAATACGGCCACATACGCGTCTTCGCCGCCGCTGTTGCTGAGCGTGTCGGGCGCTGCGCCGAAGGTCACCGAAGAACTGGCAAAATGGCCGGTCAGCGCGACTGCGCCGCTTCCGTCCGTGGCGATACCGAAACCCTGATCGAGCCCCGTGCCGCCGTAGCTCTTGGCCCACTTCGATGTGCCATCGGCACCTGACAGCTGCGCAGCAACCACGTCGAAGTCGCCCGCGGTAGCCAAGATGGTGGCGCCAAAGGCGAGCGCGCTGCTGTTGAAGGTGCCGGTGATGTAGATATCGCCTGCCGCATCGACATCGACTTCCCAAACTTGGTCGTGGCTCGTGCCGCCGAAACTCTTGCTGAAGTCATGCGCGCCATTGGAGGTCGCTAGTTGTGTGACGAAGATGTCTCCTTGCCCAGCATTGCTGAGCGCTGCGCCGAGATTGAACGTGCCACTCTCGAAGAATCCGCCGACCACCACGTTGTTGCCGCTTACCGCGATGCCTTCGGCGCGGTCGTAACCGCCGCCGCTTGCTGACTTGCTCCACACGTGTGAGCCGTCGGCACCAGACAGCTTGGCGACGAATACGTCGGCATTGCCGGTGTTGGTCAGTGTTGGCCCGTTTGGGAACGCAATGGTGGCCGACTCGAAGATGCCCGTGACGTAGACGTCGCCCGAACCGTCGAGCGCCAGCCCCCAAGCCCCGTCAAAAGCTGAGCCGCCCGTCTTCATGCTCCAGAGGTGGTTGCCGCTGCTGTCGAGCTTGGCGACGAACAAATCTCCTTGGCCGGAGTCGCTGAGCGCGCCGCCTCCGAAGTCGATGAAGTTGCGGAACCAACCCGCGATGACCACGTTGCCACTGCCGTCCGAAGCAACCGCCATCAGCTCGTCTTGGCCTGTGGTGCCGAAGTCCTTGCTCCAGATGTGTGTGCCAGGGCAGATCGTCGGCGCCGCACCCGGCGTGCGCGCGCTCAGCGCGAAAAAGCGAGCGTCGAGGTTCTCGCTGGTCTCGTCGTGGCCCGCGAAACCGTTCGATCCGGTCTGGGACTCGCTTCCTTCGTTGAGCACACAGCGGTTGAGCGACGCGCCGGCGCCGGGGGCTGCCGCAGCCGTCTGCGAGGCTTCGGCTGTTTCAGCCAAGTACGTGCTCGATCCGACGACGATCGAGCTCTTGTTCATGGCATCCGAAGTGTCGCCGTAGACGACGTAGTCGACGTCCTTGACCAGATCGGCTGAGCCATCCCAGAAGAAGAGCACCACCATTTCGTCGCCGTTGCTCAAGCCCGCGCTGCTGCTGATCGCCCCTTTCGCCGGCACCATGGCTGGCGCTAGGGCGTCATTGGGATCGAAGTCGAAGTCGGGAAGAGCGCCGTAGGTCGCCTGGAAATTCGCCGCAGGTTCGAGGGAGACCACCAAAAAGGCGCCTGCCGCGATGGATGTGCCAGCGGGGAACTTCACCAAGAAGTCGGTGGAGTTGGGCGTGGCCGCGGCTTGGGTGACCAAGTAATAGGTCTTGAAGTCAGACAAGTACACGTTGCTGAGCGTGATCTCGCTCGCGGTGGGATTGTGGATCTCGATGAGCTCGTCGGTGGTGGCTTGAACCACAATCTCGGTAAGCAGCAAGCCAGCAGGACAGGCGTAGCAAGGCCCGCCGCAATCGACTTCGCTCTCGGTCAACGTTGGTCCAGCCGAGTTGAAGAAACCGTCCGAACAGGTGGCGTGCTGGCAGCTGCCTCCATTGTTGGTGTCACTGGGGCAATCGTCGTTGTTGCTCTGGTTGCCGTCGTCGCACTGCTCATTGTCGCTGGCGTTCTTGATGCCGTCACCGCAACTCGAGGCGGTGCAGTTGCTGTTGCAAGCAGCGGTCTCGCCAGGTGTGCCATTGCCGTCGCCGTCGCAGGCTTCGGTCTGCGGAGCTTGGCCGTCGACGTAGCCGTCGCCGCAGGTGTTCAGATTGCAGCTGCTCAAGCAGTCGTCGTCGTTACTCTGGTTGCCGTCATCGCATTGCTCGAGGTTCTGTCCGACGGTCTTGTGGAAGCCATCGCCACAGCTTGCGTCCTGGCAGGTTCCAGCCTTGTTGGGGTCGTCGGGGCAGTGGTCGCCATCGTCGCATTGCTCGTTGTCGCTGACGTTCTTGATGCCATCACCGCAGGTCGAGACGGTGCAGTTGCTGTTGCAAGCGGCGGTTTCGCCCGGCGTGCCGTTGCCGTCGCCGTCGCACGCCTCGGTTTGGGGGCCTTGGCCATCGACGAAGCCATCGCCACAGGTCGCGTGCTGGCAGCTGCCCCCGTTGTTGGCATCATCGGGGCAGTCGTCGGCGTTGCTCTTGTTGCCATCGTCGCATTGCTCGTTGCCTTGGATGACGCCGTCGCCACAGTCGGGCGCGGCGCACTTGTTGTCCATGCCGCATACGCCGCTGATGCAGTCGCTGCCCGCGTTGCAGTTCTTTCCAGTGGCGCATTGGCTGCACACCGTACCGCCGCAATCGATGTCGGTCTCGCTGCCGTTCTTGAGGGTGTCGGCGCATTGACAAGAATTGCTGCCGCTGCAGACATCCGGATTGCACTCCGATTCCGGATCCGTGCCTTGGGTGTGTGGCGTGCAGGTGCCCTCCTGGCCAACGATATTGCAGGCTTCACAGGTTTGGTCGCAAGCGTTGTTGCAGCAGTAGCCATTGATGCAGAACGTGCTCTGGCATTGGCCTGGGCCGATGCACTGCGCGCCGACGGTCAATTTGGTCACGCAGTCGTTGGTCGACGCTGTGTCGCAATAGTCGCTCGATTGGCAATGCGCATCGTCGTTGCACGGTGCACATAGTCCTGCAGTGTCCCCGCCCCCGGCGCCGCCGGTTGCGCCGCCCGAGCCCCCAGAAGCACCTCCGCCGCCGCCGTTGCTGTTGCCCGAGTCGCAATGACGACTCTCGCAGTCGCCGTAGGTCAAACAGGTCTTGCCGTTGACACAAGGGGCGCAGCTGCCTCCGCAATCGACATCGCTCTCATCACCGTCCTTGATGTTGTTCTTGCACGGTGCTGGCACACAGATCTCGTTGTCGGTGTCACAAACGTCGTCGCCGCTGCAATGGGTGTTGCTCAAACACTCGACACAGTTGCCGTCACCATCGCAAACGGTGCCGCCATCGTCGTCGCAGGTCGTGCCCGCACCGGTGAGCGACACGTCACAACTGCCGTCGGTACAGACGCGGGTGGAGCAGTCGGTGTCAGTACCGGGGCAGTCCGCAGCGACGCAGCTTCCCCCGGCACCAGCTGTGCCGCCTAGTCCGCCGACGCCACCGGTGCCACCACCACCCATGCCGCCAGCAGCGGTGGTGTCGAGGGTAGCCGTGTCGAACAGGTCGTGATCGAGATCCACCACGAGCTGGCAGCCCGAGGCAACGACCATGACCAGCAGAACCGTACGCGCGATTGTCCGATGGGCCATCACTTCTGCAAGGTACCAGAGCCCCGTGCGTGCGGCTTGCCCAGAAAGACTCGAGCCCTCGATGCGGGGTTTCGACGGGCAACGGCGGCGGCTATGGTGACTGAGGTTTTTCCCGGGAGGGGTGATGAAGAGGTCCTCGAACGCTGCACGTCACGCTTGGCTCATCGTCATCGTCGCGCAACTGGTCATTTGCGTTGGCTGTGACGACGTTTGCAAGAAAGGTAAGGACTGCACGGTCAGAGGCCGCTGCAAGAGTGGTCCCGACAAGGGGTGCATCGCCGGCAGCGACGCTGACTGCCAAGCCTCGCGCGGCTGCCGGGTGGGCGGCAAATGCTCGGCTGTGGAGGGCAAGTGCACCGCCAAAGAGGACGTCGACTGCGCCGGTTGCGAGAGCTGCAAGGCGCGCGGCATGTGCAAGGCCATCAACGGCCAGTGCGTGGACCTGAAGAAGTACTTCGATCCGAAGTGCTCCAAGCCGTGTCGCGAAGATGGCCGTTGTGTGTCGCAAGGCAGCACCTGCGTGGCGCTGTCCAGGCGTCACTGTGGGCGCAGCGCCAGCGCGACCCCGGAGCCGGAAAGCCCATGCATTCTGACCGGTCGCTGCAGCGCCAAAGATGGCGCCTGCGTGGCGGCGTCTGCCGAGGACTGCAAACCGTCGAAGCTCTGCAAAGAAGACGGCAAGTGCACAGCACAGGACGGCAAGTGCACGGCGACCAAGGAAGGTTGCAAGAAGCTCGAGATGTGCTTGGTGAGCGGCCGCTGCTCAGCCGTCGAAGGACGCTGCACGGCTGCTAACGACGATGACTGCGAGCATTCCGGCAACTGTCGTCAGGGTGGCTTGTGCAAGCTCGACAAGAAGACCGGCAAGTGCGCCGCGCTGCTGACCAAAGATTGCCG